>DATLQX010000093.1:0-44084 GCA_035534995.1 Chloroflexota bacterium
AGCAACCCACCATCCCGACTATCCGATGACCGTCTTCTACGCCTTTAAGCAGGCGGAGTCAGAGGGGGACGGCACCGCCTCCGCGAACGGCGCCGTTACCGCCTCCACCGGCTGGGAGACCATGCTGGAAGGATTGCTCAAGGCCGGCTTCTCGATTACCGGCACCTGGCCCATGCGGAGCGAACTGGGCAACCGGATGATCGCCAGTGGGACCAACGCCCTCGCCTCCTCCATCGTCCTGGTCTGCCGTCCCCGACCCGCCAACGCGCCCACGGCCACCCGGCGCGAGTTCCTGCAGGCGCTCAAACGCGAGCTACCGGACGCGCTCCGCATGCTACAGCACGGGAACATCGCCCCGGTTGATCTGGCCCAGGCGGCGATTGGACCGGGGATGGCCGTGTACTCGCGGTATGCCAGGGTGATCGAGCCGGACGGCGGTCCCCTGCCGATCCGCGTCGCCCTGGCCCTGATCAACCAGACCCTCGACGAGGTGCTGGCCGAGCAGGAAGGGGAGTTCGACGCCGATACGCGCTGGGCGTTGGCCTGGTTCCAGCAGTATGGGGTGGAGGAGGGTCCGTTCGGCACCGCCGAGACCCTCTCCAGCGCCAAGAACACCAGCGTGGCCGGGATGGTCCGGGCCGGGATTCTCCGCGCGGCGGGCGGGAAGGTGCGGCTGCTGCGCCGTGACGAACTGCCGGCGGACTGGAATCCGGCCAGCGATTCGCGCCTGACCGTCTGGGAGATCACCCAGCACCTGATCCGCACCTGGCAGACCGTGGGCGAGGAAGCGACGGCGGCACTGCTCACCGCCGCCGGTCCCACGGGCGAGAACGCGCGCGACCTGGCCTACCGCCTCTACACGATCTGCGAGCGGAAGGGTTGGGCCGCGGAGGCGCTGGCCTACAACAGTCTGGTCACCGACTGGTCGGCGCTGGGGAAAGCGGCGATCCAGGCGGAAGAGCGGAAGGGCACGCCGGTGCAGGGGACGCTGGCGGGGCTGGGGTAGGGTGGCGATGATGATGATGATCCTCCGGCTAAAGCCGGATGGAAGGGACGGAACCGGCTAAAGCCGGGTGTGGACGTAATGGCACTACAATATGGATCACAACTTTCCAGGTGCGCCCGCAACGTGGGAATATATTGACGGGAAGATAAGTAGATAGTTATATTTTGATATGTGGGAGATTGAAGGAACAGATCAGTTCGCCGATTGGTTCGGTACGCTGACCGAGCGCGAACAAGAGAAAATCGACATCGCGCTTGAGGTTCTTGCTCAGGATGGTCCGCACCTCGGACGCCCATTAGTCGATACAATCGCGGGTTCGCGCCACCCGAATATGAAGGAAGTGCGGCCACTCTCAACCAATATCCGCGTTCTATTTATCTTCGATCCGCGACGCGCGGTGATTCTCTTGCTCGGTGGCGACAAGACGAATCAATGGGAGCGGTGGTATCGGGAGAACATTCCGGTTGCCGATACTCTATATGATGAGCATGTCGCCACCCTGAAAGAGGAGGGTCTGCTATGAGTGGACACAGGAAGTGGAGCGACATACGCGGTCCGCGCACGCCGGAGCAAGAGACGCGCGTTGCCGCGGGCGTTGCCGCCACGCGCACCATCATACGGCTTGCCGAGATGCGCGCGGCACGCGGCGCGACGCAGGGCGCTCTGAGCGAACGCATGGATGTCTCACAGGCGCACATCTCCCAAATTGAGCATAAAGACGATCTCTATCTCTCGACCCTGGATAGCTACGTACGAGCGCTCGGCGGGGAGTTGCACCTGCGCGTGGTCTTTCCCGACCGGCAGGAGTTTGATCTGCCGGTACACGTGGCCAGCCAGAGACGTGGAGGACCAGAGACAAGCGATACCCCCTTGCACGAAGCGGCTACGGCCCTCTGAGGGCGAGCGCGCCGTTTCTGACTGACCGCACAAGAGGAAGCCGGATGAGGTGCCGGTCGGCAACATCCTGGTCACCGACTGAGCGGTTCTGGGGAAAGCTGCGACCCAGACGGAGGGACAAGCCGGTGCAGGGGACGCTGGCGGGGCTGGGGTAGGGTGGCGATGATGATGATCCTCCGGCTAAAGCCGGATGGAAGGGACGGAACCGGCTAAAGCCGGGTGTAATGGTCGCCCTGCCATACACCCGGCTTTAGCCGGAGAGAGATACTACCATCCGGCTTTAGCCGGAGGATCCGGTGTATCATCTAAGCACCATCGGGCTTTAGCTGGAAGCTCGGGCGAAAGGACGCGGGATGTCGCTTTTCCATGTGAATTTTCACACCCTGGGCCGGAGGCCGGTGTTTGTTCAGGAAGAGTATGACGTAACCATGCGCGGCCTCCTGACCGATGTGCTTGATCGCTGCCGCATCTACTGCTCGGCCTGGGAAGTGATGCCCACCCATGTGCATCTCATAGTCCAGGACTTTGACGATTACCCCCGCGACCGAGTCATGCAGCAGATCAAGGGTGCGACCGCCTACGGCTTCTTCAAGCAGTACCCGAGCCTGCGTGAGGATCTTCTGGGTGGGCATCTCTGGGCGAAGGGATATTTCTGGGTAGAAATTGTTTCGTACCGCCAGTATGTCGCCACTGCGGACTATATTCGAGCCAATCGACAAAATGCCGGCCTGGAGCCGCCTGTCCCACTGTCCTTGCAGTCATCCTCCAGCTAAATCACATCCCGATCATCCGATTTTTGACAATGGCGGATCGTGTAGAGTTATGAGCGACGCTGGGATGGAAGCGCGGCGTTGTCTAAGTGGTAGGAAGATGCTCTAATGGCCGCGAGTACGCGAGCGGGCAGATACATCCAGCAGCCGCACGGCTTTCGTACCTTTGTCCCGGCTGTCCTGCCGCCGGACCCGCCGATCCAGATGGATGCCCTCGAGCCACTTCTGTCCGAGGCGTCGGCGGCTGTGGGACGGCTGGATGGATCGGCGGCGACGCTGCTCAATCCCGACTTGTTCGTCGCCATCGATGCGCCATAGTTCCGCGAACGGAAGTAAGGAGCATGCAACGCCCTCCTTATTTCCGAAATCGGCCCAAAACGGAAATAAGAGTGGTCGCCAACCGGCTTTAGCCGGCCCGTTGTTCCTTCCATCCGGCTTTAGCCGGAGGCTCCCGGCCCGTTGTTCCTTCCATCCGGCTTTAGCCGGAGGCTCCCGGCGACTTACTCCCCCAACTGGCTACTTCCGGCCCCGGCCATTCCGTGTAGAGTAGAGGACGTAAGAGAAAACCTCGTCCGCCGCGGCGATCCTCTCAGTGAAGGGTGAATTGATGGCTGCTTCCAACTATGAACGGGTCGGCCGTACCCTCGAAGTGCTCAAGGATGCCCTCCGCCCCTACGTCGAACGCGAGTACGAGGCGAAGTACGGCTCCGGCTGGATGGCCCAGGCCGCGCAGGTGTTGCGGAACGACCGCTCGCTCGCCGCCCAGGATGGGCAGGCGCACCTCGACGTGCAGGCCCTGCTCAATTTGATGACCTACCAGTGGAACGAGGTGTTCGCCGCCACCCTCGGCCAGGCCGAGCGGAGCCTGGCCTTTGAGCTGCGCGACATTCGGAATCGCTGGGCCCACCAACACCCTTTCAGTAGCGACGATACCTACCGGGCCATGGATACCGCCCACCGCCTCCTTACCGCGATCGCCGCGCCCGATCAGGCGCGCGAGGTGGACCGGCAGCGCCAGGAGATCCTCCGCGTCCGTTTCGCCGAACAAGAGCGCAGCGAGATCCGCCGGGTGGTCCGCCAGACCACCGAGGGCAGCCCCACCGCCGGGCTTGCGCCCTGGCGCGAGGTGATCACCCCACATCGCGACGTGGCCAGCGGCCGCTACCAGCAAGCTGAGTTCGCCGCCGACCTGGGCCAGGTGTTCCGCGGCGAGGGCTCCGATGAATACCGTGACCCAAGCGAGTTCTTCCGCCGCACCTACCTCACCGAGGGCTTGCACCGGCTGCTGGCCGGCGCCCTGCTCCGCCTCACGGGGAACGGCGGCGATCCGGTGGTGGAACTGCAAACCAACTTCGGCGGCGGGAAAACGCACTCCATGCTGGCCCTGTTCCACCTGTTCTCCGGCACCCCCTCCGGCGATCTGGCCGGGGTGGAGGCGGTGCTGAAGGAGACCGGCGGTTTTCAACCGCCAAAGGCCCGACGCGCCGTGCTGGTCGGGACCGCTCTCTCCCCCTCGCAGCCACACTCGACCCCCGAGGGGCTCTCTATCCGCACCCTCTGGGGCGAGCTCGCCTACCAACTGCTCGGCTCGGAGGGCTACACGATGGTCGCCGCCGCCGATGCCGATGGGGTGAGCCCCGGCTCGGACGTTCTGCGCGAGCTGTTTACCAGGGCCGCGCCGTGCCTGATCCTGATCGACGAGTGGGTGGCCTTCGTCCGCCAGCTCTACCACGTTCAGCACCTGCCGGCCGGCTCCTTCGAGGCCAATCTCACCTTTGCCCAGGCGCTCACCGAGGCGGCGAAGGCGGCCCCGAAAACCCTGGTGGTGGCCAGTATCCCCGCCTCCAATATCGAGATCGGGGGTGAGGGCGGGCAGGCCGCGCTGGAGCGGATCAAGAATACGTTTGGCCGGGTGGAGTCCGCCTGGCGGCCGGCCAGCGCCGAGGAAGGCTTCGAGATCGTCCGCCGCCGGCTCTTCCAGCCGATCGACGATCCCGGCCGCTTCGCCGCCCGCGACGCGGTGGTCCGCGCCTTCGCCAACCTCTACCGCGATCAGGGGCAAGAATTTCCGCCCGCCGCGCGCGAGGGCGACTACCGCCGCCGCCTGGAAACCGCGTATCCGATCCATCCCGAGCTGTTCGACCGGCTGTATACCGACTGGTCGTCGCTCGATAAGTTCCAGCGCACCCGCGGCGTGCTGCGACTGATGGCCGCCGTGATCCACGAGCTGTGGGAGCGCCAGGATGGCAGCCTGCTGATTATGCCCGGCAACGTGCCGATCGATGCCCAGCCGGTGCAGTTCGAGTTGACCCGCTACATGGACGACAATTGGGTGCCGGTGATCGAGAACGATGTCGACGGGCCTCGCTCGATCCCCCTGGCGATCGACCGCGAGAACGCCAACCTGGGCCGCTACTCGGCCTGCCGCCGGGTGGCCCGCACCCTGTACATGGGATCGGCGCCGACCCTGCGGGCGGGGAACAAGGGCCTGGACGACCGGAGCGTGAAGCTCGGCTGCGCTCAACCGGGCGAGACGGTGCCCACCTTCGGCGACGCGCTCCGCCGGCTCACCGATGCCTCGACCTATCTCTATGTCGACGGCACGCGCTACTGGCTCTCCACCCAGCCGAGCGTCAATCGGATGGCGCACGACCGCGCCGCCCAGCAGCCCATCGATACCGTGTGGCTCGAGTTGCGCGGTCGTCTGAGAACGACGGAGAAGGAGAAGGAACGCGGGCTGTTCACGCGGGTGCATGCAGTGCCGCCCGGTAGCCTGGATGTGCCGGATGAGCCAGGGGCGCGCCTGGTCATTCTGGATCCCGAGGCGGTGCACAGCAGTCGCTCGAACGAGAGCCCGGCCCGGAAAATAGCCGCCGAATGGCTGGATCGGCATGGGAACGGCGCCCGCGATTTCCGGAACGCGCTGGTGTTCCTGGCGCCCGATCAGGCGAGGCGGAATGACCTGGAGGCGGCGGTTCGCCAGTACCTGGCCTGGCGATCCATTGCCGGCGAAGGCAAGACCTTGAACCTCGATCCCTTTCAGCAAGGGCAGGCCGATACCAGGCTGAAGGAAGCGGACGGGGTCGTGGACGCGCGGATCAAGGAGACCTATTTCTGGCTGCTCGTCCCCACCCAGCCCGACCCCCTGGGGCCCGTGGAGTGGCTGGAGTTCCGCTTGCAGGGACAGGAAGCTTTAGCGGCGCGGGCCGGGAGCAAGCTGCGAAACGAGGGGCTCCTGATCAGTGACTTCGGCGGCGTGCCGCTGCGCCTGGAACTGGATAGGTACCTCTGGCGCGACCGTGACCACCTGTCGCTCAAGCAACTCTGGGACTATTTCACCCGCTACCTCTATCTCTCGCGACTGCGCGACCAGCAGGTACTCCTCGGCGCCGTCGTCCAGGGGGTCAACACCCTGGTCAACGATACCTTCGCCTATGCCCAGGGGTATGACGAGGCGAGTGGGCGATACCTGGGCCTGGCGGCCCATCAAATCGTGACGCCCATCCTTGATGGCTCCAGCCTGGTGGTGAAGCCGGAGGCTGCCCAGCGCCAGATCGATGCCGATGAAGCGGCGACCCGTGCCCGCGTGGATATCGTCCCCGCGCCGGTCAGCTACCCAGGCGGATCCGAGGCGCCGAGGCCGACCAACGGGGTCGGCGAGGGCGCCATCGGGTCCATCGAACGCCCAAGCGTTCCGGCGGCGCCGAAGCTCCGTCGCTACCACGGCACGGTGGAGGCCGGATCGCAGCGCCTGGGTCTGACCGCGGCCACCATCGCCAGTGAGATCGTGCAGCATCTGGCGCTCCTGCCCGGCGCCCAGGTGAACGTCACCATCGAGATTCAGGCCAACGTGCCGGATGGGGTGCCGGAAAACGTGGTCCGCACGGTAGCTGAGAATAGTCGGACCCTGCACTTCACCAGCAGCGGCTTCGAGGAAAGCTGATGGCGCGGCTGGAGGAGCTTCGACCCGGCGCGGCGGTCCGCGGGGTGCTGCCCGACGCGCTGGTGACCGTGATCAGCGTGAATTGGTACGGCGATAACGTGATCGAGCTGACCTATAAGGATGCCCAGGGGAAGCCGGGCATTGAGTTGCTCTATCGCGACCGCGAGCCCACCCTGACGGTTGCCGAGGCCGGCCGGCCCTGGAGCTTCGATGCCGATGGCGGGCTGCTCCGTCTGGTCTCCGAGGCGTACCGCATCCGCCTGGCCCATCTGTTCGACCCCGTCCTGGCCGTGCATACCTCGTTGGTGGACCCGCTGCCACACCAGATTACGGCGGTCTATCACGACATGCTGACTCGCCAGCCGCTCCGCTTCCTGCTGGCCGACGATCCCGGCGCCGGGAAGACGATCATGGCTGGTCTGCTGATCAAGGAACTGCTGATCCGGGGCGACCTGCGCCGCTGCCTGATCGTCTGTCCCGGCAACCTGGTGGAGCAGTGGCAGGATGAGCTCTATCGGCGCTTCAATCTGCCCTTCGAGATCCTCACCAACGACAAATTGGAGTCGGCCCGCACTGGTAACTGGCTGGCCGAGACGCCGCTGGCTATCTGCCGCCTCGATAAGCTCAGCCGTGACCAGGATCTGCAAGCCAAGCTCGAGGTCACCGACTGGGATCTGGTGGTCTGCGACGAGGCGCATAAGCTATCCGCCAGCTATACCGGCGGCGAGGTGAAATACACGAAGCGCTATCTCCTTGGCCAACGCCTTTCCGGCTTAACCCGTAACTTCCTGCTGATGACGGCGACCCCGCACAACGGTAAGGAAGTTGATTTCCAACTCTTCATGGCCCTGATCGATCCCGATCGCTTCGAGGGCAAGTTTCGCGAGGACGCGCACGGGACCGATGCCTCGGACCTGATGCGCAGGCTGGTGAAGGAGCAGTTGCTCAAGTTCGACGGCACGCCGCTGTTCCCTGAACGGATCGCCTACACCGTCAACTACAGTCTGTCCCCGGCCGAGGCGGGGCTGTATAAGCAGGTCACCGACTACGTGCGCGACGAATTCAATCGGGCCGATGCCCTGGAGAGTGCCGGGCGGAGGGGTACGGTGGGTTTTGCCCTCACCATCCTGCAGCGCCGCCTTGCCTCGTCACCTGAAGCGATCTACCAGTCGCTGCACCGGCGACGTGAGCGGCTCTTGAAGCGGCTGCGGGAGGAAGAGTTGCTCAGGCGCGGGGCCGAGAGCCGCATCGATCTCACCGCCGATTTGCCCGAGCTTGACGAGGACGCGCTTGACGATCTTGACGATGCGCCCGATGTCGAGTTGGAGGCGACCGAGGAACGGGTGGTCGATCAGGCATCCGCCGCCCGCACGATTCGTGAACTGGAGGCGGAGATCGCCACGCTTGGCCGGCTGGAGAGCCTGGCCCAGCAACTGCGGGTCAGTGGGGCCGACCGCAAATGGGACGAGCTCTCCCGTCTGCTGCAAGACGAAGTCAACGCCCCTTCGCCGCTCGTGGGCGAGACCGCGTCCGCCAGGGAGGCCGGGCGGCGGAAGCTGGTGATCTTCACCGAGCACCGTGATACTCTGACCTACCTGTGCAACCGGATCCGTACCCTGCTCGGCCGCGCCGAGACCGTGGTCACGATCCATGGCGGCATGGGCCGGGAGGAAAGGCGGCACGCGCAAGAAGCGTTCACCCAGGACAAAGAGGTCCAGATCCTGGTAGCGACCGACGCGGCGGGGGAAGGGATCAATCTCCAGCGCGCCCACTTGATGGTGAACTACGATCTGCCCTGGAACCCCAACCGTCTGGAGCAGCGGTTCGGGCGGATTCACCGCATCGGCCAGACCGAGGTGTGCCATCTGTGGAACATCGTGGCCAGGGAAACCCAGGAAGGCCACGTTTATGAGACGCTGCTGAAAAAGCTGGAGCAGGAGCGGAGCACCCTGGGCGGCCAGGTCTTCGACGTGTTGGGCAAGCTGACCTTCGAGAATAGGCCGCTGCGCGAGTTGCTGGTGGAAGCGATCCGCTATGGCGACCGCCCGGATGTACAGGCACGGCTGACCCAGATCGTCGATCGCGCGCTTGACCACGACCAACTGGTCGCGTTGCTGCGGGAGCGCGCCCTGGCCGGCGAGACGATGGATGTGGCTCGGGTACAGGCGATCCGCGAGGAGATGGAACGGGCCGAGGCGCGCCGGCTACAACCGCATTACATCGCCGGCTTCTTCCTGGCCGCGTTCAAGCTGCTGGGCGGCACCGTGCACGAGCGGGAGCCACGCCGCTACGAGATTACTCATGTTCCGGCGGTGATCCGCCATCGCGACCGGAGGATTGGCGCCGGCCAGCCGGTGCTGCATCGCTACGAGCGGATCGCCTTCGAGAAACCGCTGCTCAGCGTGCAGGGAAAACCGGTGGCCGATTTCGTCTGCCCCGGCCATCCCCTGCTTGACGCGATGATCGATCTGATCCGCGAGCAGTACCGCGATCTCCTCAAGCGTGGGGCCGTGCTGGTCGATCCCACCGACCCCGGCACGGCACCGAGGGTGCTGTTCTATCTGGAGCATGTGATTCAAGATGCGCGCACCGATGAGGGCGGCAACCGGAGGGTAGTCTCGCGGCGCCTGCAATTCGTGGAGATCGATCCCCATGGTCAGGCCCGCGCCGCCGGCTACGCGCCATATCTCGATTATCGGCCCCTTGGCGCGGGCGAGCGGGAGCTACTCACCGGCGCGCTTGACGCGGATTGGCTACGGGGCGATCTGGAACAGCAGGCCATGCGCCATGCCATCCAGCATCTGGTGCCGCAACATTTTGAGGAGGTCAAGCAACGGAAAGAGGCGCTGACTGAGCGGACAATAGCTGCCGTCAAGGAGCGCCTGACCAAGGAGATCTACTACTGGGATCTCAGGGCACAAGAACTCAAGTTGCTGGAGGAAGCGGGGCGCACCCCCAGGCTCAACTCGGTACGGGCCCAGCAGCGGGCGACGGACCTTGAGGCCCGGATGCGAAAACGGCTGGCCGAACTGGAGCAGGAGCGCCACCTGGCCCCGGCCTCGCCGGTAGTGGTAGGCGGCGCGCTGATCGTCCCCGCCGGTCTGCTGGCCCAGGTACATGGCCTGCAGCCACCTGATCAGGCCGCCGGTCCTCACGACACGGCCCGGAGCGAACTGCTGGCCATGGCAGCCGTGATGGCCGCCGAGAGAACGCTGGGGTTTGAACCGCGCGACGTGAGCGCCGAGAAGATCGGCTACGACATCGAGTCACGGATTCCTCATACCGGCACCCTCCGATTTATCGAGGTGAAAGGACGTATCGCGGGCGCCCGTACCGTCACCCTGACCCGCAACGAGATTCTCACCGCCCTCAACAAGCCGGACGACTTCATCCTCGCCCTGGTCGAGATCGATGGCGAGGGCACGGGCGTGCCGCGCTACCTGCGCACGCCCGTGCATCGCGAGCCGGATTTCAGTGCCACGAGCGTGAATTACGACCTCAACGACCTGCGGGCACTCGCGACGGAGCCGCGATAAGCAACTCGATGAACGCCTAGAGGTAGGCTCTTTGGCGCGGGGTGGGCAGGAGCCACTGAAGGGATCATGTCCATCCCAGGCGAACCGGTCAGCCGGCGCGGCGGATCGCTTCCGGCCCCTCATTTGTACCCGCGGGGCCACTCCTCTCATGAACCGCGCCTAGCACCTGGAGCGTGCGCGGAATGCCGACCCGGTAGGTGGGCAGGGTCGGCGTCCAACCCAGATCACGCTTGGCCTTGGCATTGGACGCGCGCAGTGTCGTGCTCAGGAAGGCCGCGGCAAGCGGGCCGGCCAGCCCAACCACCCAGCGCGGCATCGACCGCGGAGCCGGGGTTCCGGCCGTGGCCGCCAGTAGGCCCAGGAAGTCGCGCCAGGTCGCCGGCTCGTCGTCGACGACGTTGTACGCCTCCCCCGCCTGGCCACGTTCCAGCGCCGCCACCGTGGCCGCGGCGGCGTCGTCAAGATGGATCCAGGACAACGCGGCATGCCCTCCGCTAAGCAGGGGCAGACGCCGGCGACGCAGCAGTTCGACGATGGTCCGCATCCCGGCTTCCGGCCCGTAGAAGGCGCCGAACCGCAGAGACACGCCCTCGATCCACCCGGCGCGGGTAGCCTCGAAGAGCTGTCCTTCCAGGGCGCGGAACCCCGCCAGGTGCCGCTCCAGGCCGCGTGTGCGCCCCCGCGGCGCGAACGGCGTCTCCTCGGTCAACATCCGTTCGCCCCAGTTACCGTAGCCGTAGCCCACATGCATCGACTCGACGACACACCGCCTGGCGCCGAGGGCACGGGCAGCGGCCAGCAGGTTGGTCATGCCCGCGTCGCGCAGTTCGTTCGTCCTATACATGTCGCGGTGGCGCATCGGCGCCTTCTTCAGCGCGGTCAGCGCGTGTACCACGGCGTCGGCCCGCAGCCCGTCAACCGCGGCCAGCAGGCCCTGACGATCCATGACGTCGGCGACTATGGGTCGCGCGCCCAGGTCGGTCAGAACGCGGGTATTGCCCGGGGTGCGCGTCAGGCCGAGCACCTCGTGGCCGCCCGCGATGAGCTTCTGGACCAGCGGCATACCCAGGGCGCCGGTTGCCCCAGCGATGAGCACTTTCATTGGTGTTCCTCCGTGCTTGTCCTATAGTACTTCTGTAATCATCATGCTATGTCATGGGATCCTGGTTCATGCGTACCCCGGGCGACTATTCATCCCGTGGGATGGCGGCGGGCGATCGACCGGCATAGGCTCGATGTGTATGGTCTGGTAGCCGCGCGGGTGATGCACCAACGGAATGAGGAAACCGAGCACCAATGTCGGGGTTGCCATCACCTAACCTCCCGTGACGTGATAGGGAATTTCTGGAGCCGGGGCAACGCTGATCCCCAGCATCCGGAGCACTGACGGTAAGGGCACATCAAATGTGACATCCCTCGCGCGATGTCACACGCGAGCAGGCTCCTTCGTCATATACTCGGACTGGCGGCTACTAGAGGGGGAGGACTTGTGAGCGCAATGGACACGGCCGAACTGGTGGGACGCGAACGTGGGCGCCTCTTTGGCATGGCGTACCGTCTGATGGGCACGGTCTCGGACGCCGAGGACGCGGTCCAGGAGGCGTTCCTGCGCTGGGAGCAGGCGGATCACGGAGCCATTGAGAATCCCGCGGGCTGGTTGACCACGGTCCTCACGCGCTACTGCCTGGATCAGCTGCGAGCGGCACGTCGGCAGCGGGAGACGTACGTCGGCACCTGGCTGCCGGAGCCTCTGGTCGCCGTGAATAGCGCGGGCGCGGGCGATCCAGCCGAGCAGGTTACCCTGGACGAGTCGGTGAGCCTGGCGATGCTCGTCGTGCTGGAAACTCTAAGCCCGGCTGAACGGGCAGTCTTCGTGTTGCACGATGTCTTCGGTACTGACTTTGAGGAGGTTGCCACCATGGTGGGGCGCACGCCAACCGCGTGCCGTCAGATGGCGTCCCGCGCTCGGCGCCATGTGCGGGAGCGTCGGCCGCGGTTCGATCCGGACGCCGCCCAGCAACGGCGCCTTGTCGCCGCGTTCCTCGATGCCGCGGCACAGGGCGATCTGGACGCGCTGCTCCCGCTCCTAGATCCCTCGGTGGTCTTGCGCGCGGACGGCGGTGGTCGGGTGCGAGCCGCGCGGCGGCCGGTGGTCGGGCCGGAGCAGGTTGCCAAGGTGGTGATAGGCGGGCGAATCTGGTACCGAGGTCTATCCTCGCGGCTGATCTCGGTCAACGGAGGGACCGGCGTCCTGGCCACGCGGGACGGTGAGTTGCTTGCGTTAGTCGGCATCACGGTCGCCGGCGGGAAGATTACGGAGATCGACCTGGTCGTCAATCCGGAGAAACTGCGGGGCGCGGCTGGTATGGTCTCACCCACCTGAAGTGATGGACAGACTTCAATTCGGCGCTGCTTGACCGGGCGCCTGGACGGACTAGTTTCAGACCGTGGACCCCAGAGGGGCGGGGGTTGACTGCACGCCCCAGCAGTCCCACAATGCGGGTATGCAGCATGAGAGGAACGGCCGGTCGCGATGCCTCGACCCAGGGGTGGCGCCGTTCCCTGGCCCGCGCGGCCTATGAATCCTCCCGCCGGCACGCCGGTTCCCTCGGCGTCGGCGCCCGTGATTGTCGCCTCCCGCCTGAGCAAGCGGTTTGGCCGGGTGCGGGCACTGCGCGACGCCTCCCTTACGATCGGCCAGGGCTGCACTGGGCTGCTGGGCGCCAATGGGGCCGGCAAGAGCACCCTGATCAAAGTGGTTTTGGGGCTGCTGACCCCGGATGGCGGGGAGGCGCGGGTCGCCGGCCTGGACCCAGTGAAGCAGCCGCTGGCCCTCCGAGCCCTGGTCGGCTATATGCCGGAACATGAGTGCCTGCCCAGCGATTGGCTGGCCCAGGACTTCGTCCGCTACATGGGCCAGTTGCACGGCCTCCCCAGGCGGGTGGCCATCCAACGCGCCAATGACACGCTCTACCATGTAGGGCTGGGCGAGGAGCGCTTCCGGGCGATCGGTGGGTTCTCCACCGGGATGAAGCAACGGGTGAAATTGGCCCAGGCCCTGGTCCATGACCCGGCGATCATGCTTCTTGACGAACCGACGAACGGACTGGATCCGGCGGGGCGGGATGAGATGTTGGACCTGATTGCCCGCATCACGCACCAGATGGGGATCCATGTGCTCCTCTCATCGCATCTGCTGGCCGATGTCGAGCGGGTGGCCGGCGGCGTCGTCATCATGGCGAATGGCGAGGTCATGCTCCAGGGCAGCCTGGCCGAATTGATGACCGCGACCGCGCAGGTGATCGTGCGCACCCACGAGCCGCCCGCCGCCCTGCAACAGGCTCTGGAACGACGGGGCTATGCCGTGCGCCTGGATGAACGGGACTTGCAGGTCGCGTTCGAGAATCCCGAGGTCTTTGATGCCATTCGCGACGCGGCGGTGGAGACCGCGACCGGTATTGTCTATCTCAAGCGACGGGTGCGTACGTTGGAGGATATTTACCTGGCCGGCCAGGATTCCCCTTCCGTCCCGGTCGCCTCGTGAATTCGCCGGCGGGCGACGCCCGCATCATTGATCGCGGCTACCAGCACTACGATGGCGTCCGCCTGGGTCCGGGCCATGGCTTCTGGGTCATGCTGCGCGCCGGGATGGAACGAGGAATGGGCATTCGCCGCCCATTCCGGACCAAGATCCTTCCCTGGCTGCTCGTTCTGACCGCCATCGCGGCGGTACTGATCTCGGTGGGCGCGCACGAAGCGAATCCAGCCGGAGCCGCCCCCCCGCCGACCTACCCCCAGTTCCTGGGCAGCCGGGCTTTTGGCCTGTTGCTCGCGCTCTTCACCGCCCTGGTGGCCCCCGATCTCCTGTGCCCGGATCGGCGCGAACGGGTACTGACCCTGTATTTCGCGGCGCCGATCACCCGCCTCCACTACGCGCTGGCCCGGCTGGCCTCCCTGTGCCTCTTGCTTTTGGGACTCACCCTGGTCCCACCCCTCCTGCTGTTCGTCGCGAATGCCCTCTTCTCTAATTCGGCGGTTGGCTATGTCCAGGATCATCTCCACGATCTGGGCCACCTCGTAGTCGCCGGACTGCTCATGGCCCTCTTTTACGGGGTGATTGGCTGCGCCGTGGCCGGCTTCAGCGACCGGCGCGCGGTGGCGACCGGAAGCATCATTGGCGTCCTTCTGGTCACTGGTTTCGCCGGCGGGGTGATCGGCGAGGGACTGACCTTCTCCGGCCACCAGTGGTTCGTGCTGCTCGACCTGCAAGAGTTGCCCGCTCGCGTGGTCCGCTGGCTGTTTGGCCTCCCGCCCATCGCGGATAGCCAGGCCCTTACACCCGGCACGCTCGACGCCTGGGCCTATCTGGTTGCCCTGGTGGTTGTCATGGTCACCGGCATTGCTACCCTGCTGGGGCGCTACCGGCAGGGGGAAATCTAATGGCGCTGCCGGCCGATGCGCCCTCGCTCGCCAAAGCCACCATCGAGGTGGAAGGGGTGAGTAAGTGGTATGGGGACAAAGTGGCGGTCTCCGATCTTTCGTTCACCGTCCATCCAGGCATTACCGCGCTTCTTGGCCCTAACGGGGCCGGCAAATCGACCACTCTCAAAATGCTCACCGGCCAGCTCCGCCCCAGCCAGGGTCGGGTGCGAGTGCTGGGGCGTCCGGTGATCGATAATCCGTCGCTCTACCGGCGGATCGGGCTGGTGCCGGAACAGGAAGAACTCTATCCCTTCCTCAGCGGCCGGGAGTTCGTGGAGTTGGCGGCCAGGCTGCACCGGCTTCCCCGCCCACGCGAGGCGGCCCGCGCGGCGTTGGCCACCGTCGAGCTCCTGGACGCCCAGGACCGGAAGCTGCGCGGCTACTCCAAAGGGATGCGCCAGCGGGTGAAAATCGCCCAGGCGTTGGTGCACGATCCCGAGATCCTCTTCCTGGATGAGCCGCTGACCGGCGCCGACCCCCGCCAACGGCTGGCCATGATGGAGGTATTCGAGCGATTGGGAGGCGCGGGCCGCACGGTCTTGATCTCGTCGCACATTCTCAGCGAGGTGGAGCGCATGGGGGTTAAGGTGCTGGTGATCGCCCGCGGGAAGCTGGCCGCCGAAGGGGACTTCCACCAGATCCGCGCCCTGATGGACGATCATCCCCGCCGGGTGCGCGTCCAGAGTACAAACCCGCGGTTCCTGGCGGCGGCCCTGATCGGCCTGGCCGGCACCCGCGGCCTGGAGATCGACGGTGAAACCCTGGTGGTGGAAACGACCGCCGCCCTGGAACTCTACCACGCGCTCCCGCGGGCGGCCCAGCAGGGCGGGATCCGCCTCCAGGAAATCACCGGCCTGGACGATGATCTTGAGAGCGTCTTCCGCTATTTGGTGGGCTGATGATCGCGATGTTTCTCCTCAGCTTGCGGGCGCTGGGACGGGGGCGCCGCCTTCTGGCGGTCGGCGTACTGCTGAGTATCCCTCCGCTTCTGGCCCTCCTCTACGCCCTTACCACCACGCACCCAGACGGGCACCAGTTCGTGGTCCAACTGTTCGACAACGTGATCCTGCCCGTCCTGCTCCCCCTCACCGCGCTGATCTTCGGGACCAGCGCCCTGGGCTCCGAGATCGAGGATCGGACCTTGGTCTATCTCACCCTGCGGCCGGTCTCACGGCTGAGTATCGCCCTGGCCAAGTGGCTGGCGGCCGCCGTGCTGACCGTGGCCCTGGTCGAGGGATCGCTGGTCCTGATGAATCTCCTCGGCACGTTGAACGATAGCCCTGGGACGTACGTGAGCGCCGGCGGGGCCGTCAAAGAGCAGGCAAGCGTACTGGCCCCTCTTCTGGCCGCTGGGTTGCTGGGCGGCATGGCCTATAGCGCCGTGTTCCTGGTCCTGGGCCGGTTCGCCCCCAAACGCGGACTGCTGATCGGGCTCGTCTATGTCCTGGGCTGGGAAGGGCTGGCGGCGGGCCTTTCCACCGCGCTAGCTACCCTCTCGGTGCGCGACTACGTCCAGGGCGTCCTGGACGCGGCGCTCGGCAACTCGCCGCTGGCCACGCTCACCGCGTCCTCCCTGGGCGGGAGCGTGGCCGGCATCGTCCTGCTGGGAATCACGATCGGCGGCGTGGTGGTGGCCGCGCTCAGCCTGCGGCGGATCGAACTGCCGTAAGGCGTTCCTCCTCCAGCACGGCCCGCCCGCTCCCTGGTACATTCCCTGGGCCAGGCGGCTCCCGTGAGGGGTCTCGGCCTGAGCGTCTAGCGGTGGAGAGCGGGATACGGATGCGGCAGGTTGGACAGCGGAGCGCCGAAGTGGGAGGCGTGGGTCTCGCCCTGGTGGCGTGTCTGTTGTGGGGCGGCCAGTTCCCGGTGGCCAAAGCCATTCTCCCCAACCTGGGCGCCCTCTACCTTACCGCGATCCGCTACGCGATCATCAGCGTTCTTTTCATGGCCGCTCTCCTCCTTTTCGAGGGGCGCCGCGCCCTGCGCTACGAGGGTCGATTCCTCCGGGCGGCGATTCTGGGTGTCCTCGGCTTCACAAGCTTTAATCTGCTGGCCTTTGGCGGTCTGGCCCATACGCGCCCGGAAAACGCCGCCCTGATCTCCGCCACCATGCCGCTGCAGACGGCACTGATCCTATGGGGGTGGCGCCGGGTCAGACCGTCAAAGGCCACCCTTCTCTGCATGCTGGCAGCCCTGTGCGGGGTCGGCCTGGTGATCTCGCGGGGCCAATGGTCGTTCCTGACCAGCGGCCAGGTGGGCTACGGGGATCTGATGGTATTGGCCGCCTATCTGGGCTGGGTGGTGTACACAATGTGCGTGCGGTCCTTCACCGGCTGGTCCCCCCTCCGTTTCACCGCCCTTACCGTGCTCCCCGGCGCGGTGGTGATCCTGATCATCGCCGTGGGAGCCGCCGTGACCGGCGTGGCGCGCACGCCCAGCCTGACGCAGGTAGGCGACTCCTGGTGGCAACTGCTCTATATGATCGCCGGCTCGGGGATCGCCTCGGTCCTGAGCTGGAATGCCTCCGTGCAACGGCTGGGCGCCCAGAACGCTATTCTGTTCATGAATCTGGTCCCAGTCATTACCCTGGTGATTGAAATCGCTCAAGGGAACGGGGTCAATGAGGCGGAGTTAGCGGGCGCCTCGCTGACGATCGGCGCCCTGGTGGTGAATAATCTGCTCGGCCGCCGGGGTACGGGAGGGGTCGCGTTCCCGGAAGGGAATGCTCAACCCGCTCCTTCCGGGACGGCGATGGACGCGGTTTCTTGAAGCCTACGCTTCAATCACCCTGATCCCGGCGGCACGGATCGCCTCCAGTTCGCTATCGGGGCCATGAGCGTCGGTAATGAAGGTGTCTATAGCCGCGAGGGGAATCAGGCGGCTCAGGGCGGTACGCCCGATCTTGGTGTGATCGGCCACCACGATGACCCGGCGGGCCCGGCCGGCCATCACCCGCATAACCTGGGCGTTGAGTTCACCGATAATCGTGACTCCGGCCTGGACGCTGATCCCGTTGACGCTGACAAAGAGCACGTCCATGTGCAGATTGGCCAGCATCTGCTCGGTCAGGGCGCCCAGCAATTCGTGGCCATGCGCGTAATCAAGGACGCCGCCGATCAGCATCACACGAGGGCCGGGGCTGGCCGCCAGTTCCAGGGCCAGATCCACCGCGTTGGTCACGGCCCCGACCGAGCGCCCTCGGAGGCAGCGGGCCACCTCGTGGGTAGTCGTGCCGCCGCTCAAACCCACCGTCTCCCCGTCGCGCACCAGGAGCGCCGCTGCCTGGGCGATCCGTTGTTTCTCGGCCAGGAGGGGATCGTTCTCGCCGGCGGCCCCTCCCACCGGCAGGGGGTCGTAGATCGGCATCGCTCCCCCGTGCGAACGAGTGATACGCCCAGCGGCCGCCAGGGCCTGCACGTCTCGGCGGGCGGTGGCCAGGGAGCAGGCGAAGCGCTCGGCCATATCGGGCACGCGCATGAAGCCCCGCCGGTCAAGCTCGGCCACGATCCGTTCGCGCCGCGCCTCCGTGTCCATGCCCCTCCCCTACTCTCAGCCTGTGTCCCACGGAGGACGAGCCCCACATCAGGCCACAGCCGTCGTATCCTTCCATCCAGCATCAGCCGGGGGCTCTGGCTTGAATATTCCAGCGCAACCGCCCTGGCGCTCCTACCATACGCAAGTGTATTGTAGCGGTCGCGTTGAGCGATAACAAGCATCCGTGAGCGAAATCGCTTGACACCAATGTATCTACCGTGCTACAAGTGAGAGTACGGAATCATCGGAGGATGGAATATGTCACTAAAGATTGGCGTCATCGGCGCCGGCAGTACCTATACGCCGGAGTTGATCGAAGGTATCTTGACCCGGCTCGACCAGATTCCAGTCAGTGAGCTGGTCTTGATGGACATTGACGAGGAGAAGTTGGCCATCGTGGGCGGTCTGGCCCAGCGCATGGTGGCGCGAGCCGGCTCGCCGCTGGCCGTGCGACTGACCACCGATCGCCTGGAGGCGATCCGCGGCGCCGCCTACGTGCTGACCCAGATCCGGGTCGGCCGCCTGGCCGCCCGCCGCCTGGATGAGCTTATTCCCCGCGGCCTGGGCTACGTGGGCCAGGAGACCACCGGGGCCGGCGGCTTCTTCAAGGCACTGAGGACCATTCCCGTGATTCTGGACATTGCCCGTGAAATGCGGGAACACGCACCGGACGCGGTGTTGGTCAACTTCACCAATCCAGCGGGGATCATCACCGAAGCCGTGCTCACCCACGGGAAGGTGCGCGTGGTCGGCCTGTGCAATGGGCCAATCGGGACGATCAAGGCGATGGCCCGCGCCCTGGATTCCCAGGGGCAGGATTTGGCCATGCGCTACTTCGGCCTCAATCACCTCAGCTTCGCCGCCGATATTTCACGTCGCGGGCGCGATGTCTCCGCCGAGGTGGTGGAGGCGTTGGCCGCCGAGGCGGGAAACGGCGATAGCCCCATTCTCCGGGGGCTGAACATGGTTCCTTCATCCTACTTGCAGTATTTCTATCGCCGGCCCGATCTGGTGGCCCAGCAGCAAGCGGAGAGCAAGAGTCGGGCCGAGCGGGTGATGGAGATCGAGGAGGAATTGCTGCGTCTCTACCAGGATCCCAACCTGAACGAGAAGCCGAAGATCCTGGAGCAGCGGGGCGGAGCCTGGTACAGCACGGTGGCCACCATGGTGATCGCCGCCATGGTAGGGAATACGGGCGAGGTCCACATCGTCAACACGCGGAATAATGGAGCTATCCCCGACTTGCCGGCGGACTGCGCGGTCGAGGTGCAGGCCACGATCGACGCCCGCGGGGCCACCGCCGTCACCCAGGGTCCACTGCCGCTCCGGGTGCGGGGTCTGGTGCAGCAGGTGAAGGCGTACGAACAACTGACGGTGGAAGCGGCGGTCACCGGCGACCGCGAGACCGCCATCTGGGCCTTGATCAACAACCCGCTGGTCGGTTCCTACGCCGCCGCCGCCGAGCTGTTCGACCGCCTGCACGAGGCGCATCGGGAGTATTTGCCAGCCTTTTCGTAGGCGCGATGGGAGCCAGACCGGGTATCTTGCCTCCTCGCATCCTACCATGGTAAGATAGGCGTATGAATGCGCGGAAGATATCCATCACTCTCCCTGGTGATTTGCTCGACGAGGCGAGGGCCTATATGACGGACGGAAACCTTTCCGCCTATGTCGCGGATGGTCTTCGGCGCCGTGTTCTCTCCGATCGGCTCGATCGCTATCTCAGGGAGATTGATGGCGAATGTGGTTCCTTGACCGGCGAGGAAATTGAAGCGGCGCGGCGTGAATGGCACAGCGAGGACTGATCCTGGACAGCGGAGCGGTACTCGCGCTCTTGCGCCGTGATCGACGGGTACGTGCCTTCCTGGAGATCGCGCGGCAGGAGGGTGTTCCGGTAGTCATCCCTCCCGTGGTCGTTACCCAGATTATTCGCGGAGGGCCAGGCGACGCGGAGACCAATCGCCTGCTTCGCGTCTCCTTTGTGCCGTTTGTCGGCGAGCGCCTGGCGAGAATTGCCGGGCGTTTGCTCGGGGAGGCCGGTGCGGCTGATGCGGCGGACGCTCAGGTCGTGGCGGAGGCGGTACGTCTCTCTCCCGCCACCATCCTGACGTCCGATCCGGATGACCTTGGGCGATTGGCCTTAAGCACGCCGGGAGTACGCATCATTCCTATTTGAGTTAGCCGTATCGCTCGATCAGCACATTTGGCGTGCCTTGCGAGAGGTAGCGGCCTACTGCCCATGCCTGACGAGTGCCGGGGACCGCGGCTACCCCGAAGAGCATGTTCGACTGTGCCTGGGTGGCCGGGCCGGTAGTGTCGGGGTTGGGGCTGGGGACGATGTGCCAGGCCGCCCCGTCCCAGTGCTCCGCGAGAGTCCGCGTTGCCCCGCCGCCGGCGTTGTAATACAGGTAATAGATGCCGACGGCCCAGATGTCCGTGGATGAGGCGGCAGAGACATCGTACAGAATCGCGGTGTTCTCACCTCCGCCTGGAGTGAGCGGCTTGGGAGTAGGCACCACGCTCCAGCCCGAGCCGTTAAAGTGCTCGGCGATCGTGGTGAACTCGTAACCCACGGCCCATACGTCGTGGGCTGAAATGGCGATCACCCGGGAGAGAAGATTGAAGGTGGTGGTTGAGCCGGTCGGAGCGGGGGCACGCTTCCAGGCCACGCCATTCCACTCTAACACCAGTCGGGCTCTATAGGTGCTGGCGGTATTGTTGTAGCCGCCCACCGCCCAGGCATGGTTGGCGGAGACGGCGGCGACCCCGCCGAGGCCATTGTTATAGGTCGCCACGTTGGGGCTGGGCACGACGGCCCAGTCCGCGCCGTTATAGCGTAGGATCAACGTGCGATTCAAATGCGCATGGGGATCGGTTGTATCGCCGACCGCCCAGAGTTGGTTGGTACCGGGAATAACTGTCACGGCGCCCAACCCATTATTCCCTGGGCCGGAGTTCGGACTGCGCACATGCGTCCATGCATTGCCGTCGTAGTGGAGGATCAGGGTGCGTAGACCGGTATTAGCGCGTGTGTAATAGGTGCCAACGGCCCAAATGTCCCGCGGGGAGACAGCGGCTAGGCCATAGAGGAAGTTGGCGTACTTGCCCACGTTGGGGCTGGCGACGACGCGCCACCGGGTACCGTCGAAGTGTTCGATCAGGGTGCGTGCCGTCTGAGAACCGTACGCCCCTACGGCCCACACGTTGTCACGGGAGAGCGCGGTCACGTTGAACAGCTCACTGCCGCTGGAAACGGCGGGACTGGCGACCACGAGCCAGGCCGCGTGGGCCGGAGCCGCGCGCATGGCTGGCGCTGCCGTGAAGGAAGTCGCCGCCAGGCCGCCAGCCAACACCAATCGCCGCGGGATGGAAGCGAGTCTCATAACTGTCCCTCCTCTTTCGCCCGGTCTAACCGCCTAGCTGGGCTCGTAGCTCCTCGGCCTCTTGCCGATACCCTGCCGCGCGCTCCTTGTTGCCCATCTCCTGGTAGATGGAGGCCAGCCGCTCCAGCTCCCGAATGGCCTCGGGAAACATCCGCTCCTCGCGATACAGGGTCATCGCCCGTTCGATGAGTGGGATTGCCTCGTCGCGCTTCTCGTGCCGCCAGAGTGAGCGGGCCATGGCGTAACAGGCGCGGGCGATCCCGGCCTGATCGCCGGCGGCCTCGCGCAGAGCGAGGGCCTGCTGATACAGGGCATCCGCCTCTTCAAGCTTCCCCTGCTCGTCCAGCACGTCGGCGATATTGATCAGCGAGCCCGCGACCAGGCTCATCTCGCCCGTGGTTTCGCGCATCGCGCGAGCGCGCTGGTAATATTCCAGTCCCTGCCGCAAACGGCCCTGCGCCTCCACGGTGGCGCCGGCGCTGGTCAAACTGGCGCTGATCGCGAGGGGGTCGCCAAGTCGTTCGCGGAGGGCAAGCGCCTGGTTATGGACGGTGAGCGCCTGGCCCAACCTTCCTTGCTCACGGTAGAGTTCGCCTCTGCGGCTGAGCGTCTCCGCGACGGCGGCGGCATTGTTTTGTTGCTCCTGGATCGTTTGCGCCCTATTCAGGGCGTCCAGGGCCTGGGCCTCGTGCTTCTGGCGCGTATAGATTTCGCCCAGGGCGCTGAGTGCTTCACCGGTGACCGCCGCGTCGCGCGCGCTTTCAGACAACCGAAGGGCCTGGCCCAGGTGCTCCACGGCGGCAGGGTCAAAACCCTGCCGGGACGCTATCAGTCCTAACAGGATAAGTGTTTGGGCCACCTGCGACGCCGTCCCGTGCTTCTCGCGGAGGGGGAGGGCCCGCAAGGCGGCGTCGCGCGCCAGGGTCAACTTTCCTTGAATGAGCGAGATGCCGGCCAACCGGACCAGACATTCGGCTGTGTCCATGGGGCTGCCCAGGCGTTCGCGCATGGACAGGGCGCGCGTGAAATACCCGAGCGCGTCATGCAAACGACCGCGGCGGAACTCGACGTTTCCGGCCACGACGAGCGTGTCGGCGGTGGCGCCAAGGTCGCCCAGGCGCTGGTAGATCGCGGCGGCTCGCTGCAGGAGGCCAAGGGCATCGTCGGCCTGACCTGCCTGAATATAGATCTCGCTCATTTCGCCGAGAACACGGGCAGCCTGCCCTTGATCGCCCAGGCGCTCAAGCAGAATCATCGCCCTCCTAAAGGCATCCAGGGCCTCGACGTAGACTCCCTGGGAGCGATAGATCCCTCCTATCGAGTCCAGGGCCTCCGCCATCCCCGCCTCGTCTCCCTCTTGCTCGCATTGAGCGAGCGAGCGCTGCCATTTGGACAGAGTAATGCGAGCGGTCGAGGTGAGGGACGCCTGGAGGTCAGCCATGGATCCTTCTCGCTCCCTCTGGGGATACTGAGGACTGATCGCGCCGTACCTTAATACTAACGCATTGCCAGTCGATGAGTTCGGAACGGCCTCGGACCCGACTCCGTAGCGAACGCTCCTGGAGGAGGATCTCGGCTGGAATGTTGTAGCGATGACCAACGTGTCCCGAGAGTCAGATCCTCGGGCGCCCCCTACCGCCGGAGCCGGACGCGGAATGAACGCACCTGGAAGGGGAGCAGATCAAACTGCAGCTTGTCGCCGGTCACCGAGAGCGTGGCCGCCTCGGGATCGGGATCCTCCAGGATCGTCACGGACTCCACCGAATCCAGCGAGCGGCCAAACTGGAGAATCACCGGGCCTCGGCGATTGGCGCAATCATACACTCTGACGATCAGGCCATCGCCGTCCTCCGCCGGCTTCACCGTATCCACCACCGCGTGATCATGGTCGCTGCTGACCAGGGAACCGGTCGCCGGCAGGTCACCCCCCGTCCCCGCCAACCGGGCCTGGACCGGGAGGTTAAAGGCGTGCGCGGCCCGCACTGTATCCTCGATCGTCCAGTCCGGGCCGTGCGGGAGGAGCGCGTAGGAGAAGAAGTGCTCCCCCTCGTCGGCCATGGGGTCGGGCTCGATAGCCGACTTGAGCAGGGTGAGGCGGAGCACGTTGCCCTGGCAGTCGTGGCCATATTTGCCATCATTGAGCAGGCTGACTCCATAGCCGGTCTCCGAGAGGTCGGCCCAGCGATGCGCGCACACCTCGAAGCGGGCGGCATCCCAACTGGTATTCTGGTGCGTGGGCCGGCTTACATAGCCAAAGGCACATTCGTACCTGGCTTCCAGGCTATGGACGGCCAGGGGAAACGCGGCCTTGAGCAGCACCTGCCTTTGATGCCAGTCAATACGGGTTTGCACGGTAACAGTGGGCGAATCGGCGTGGAGGAGGATGCGTTGGCGAATGGTCGAGCGGTCGAAACGCCGGCTGATCTCAATCGCGGCCCGGACTGGGCCGCGCTCGACGATCTCCCAGGTGGTAATGTCGTCGATCTCGCGCGCTTTTTCCCCGTAATACGAATCGATGTCCCAGGCGTCGTAATTGAGCGGCTTATCCTCGAAGGCCAGGAGACGATTCCCGCCCCCGCCCGGAGCCAGCACCTCGCGCCCGTTCTGCTTGTCGAAGAGGGAAGAGAAGCGGCCCCGCTCATCCAGGATCAGGCGCGTGAAGCGATTCTCCAGCAGGCGCTCCTCGACCCGCAAGGGCGCCACGCCGCCCAGGGGATCACCATTCCCCAACATCAAGGTCGTGTAGCCGTGAGCCGGGATACTGACCCCTGCCACCAGGGTACGGCGGACCCCATCCAGATCCAGCACGGCCTGGGTGGAGAGAGGGGCGCCATCGGCATCCAGGAGTTGGTCATCGTCCTGCAGGGCGCTGGGAAGGGCTACGGCGATCGTCCCCTCGCGGGGCCAGGGCAGGGCATGAAACAGGGCCAGGGCATGGCCGCTGGCCCCAATGCGCCCAGCCACCGCTTGCTGGACCTCGGCCAGCAGCGCCTCCGCCACCTCGCGCACCTCCGCGTGATGACGCCTCTGGTCCTCATACACCTCGCCAATCGAGGAGCCGGGAAGAATGTCGTGGAACTGATTGAGGAGCACGATCTCCCAGGCGTGGGTGAGGACAGCCTGCCAGGATGGGTCAGCCGCGCCCAGGGTGCGGGCCCAGGAACTCCACAATTCCACCTCGCGGAGTAGAAGCTCGCTCCGCCGATTATCCCACTTCACCCGCGCCTGGCTGGTGTAGGTGCCGCGGTGGTACTCAAAATACAGTTCGCCGTCCCAAACCGCCATCCGCGGATCATCCCATACCCGATCCTTCAACTGGCGCAGGAAGTGGTCGGCGTTCCCCTGAGCCAGCCTGGGGACGCCAGGGTAATCGGCCAGGCGAGCGGCGTATTCAAGCATGCGGTCGGTGGGTCCGCCGCCGCCGTCGCCCCAACCAAAGGAGTAGAGAGTATGGGTGGAAAGCCCCTTGTCGTGGTTGCGGATATAGCTTCCCACCACCTCTTTCACGCTCAGATCACCGTTATAGGTATCCATACCATTCGCCTCGAAGGACGGGGCCCGCACCCAATCCTCGGGTTCCCAATTCTTGGAGCCGGTAATGAAATAGGCCAGCACCTCGCTGCCGTCCAGACCCCGCCAGCGGAAGATGTCGTGGGGCATGCGATTGGTCGCGTTCCAGCTCAGCTTGGTAGTGACGAAGGTATGGACGCCGGCGCTCCGCATCAGTTGGGGGAGCGCGGCGGAGTAGCCAAAGGCATCCGGCAGCCAGAGGATACCGGAGCGGAGGCCAAAGTGGGTTTGCAGGTACCGCTGGCCGTACAGAAGCTGGCGGACCAGCGATTCGCCGGCCGTGAGGTTGGCGTCCGGCTCGATCCACATAGCGCCCGCCGGTTCCCACCGGCCCTCGCGTATCCGCTCGACCACCTCACGATAGAGGTCCGGCTCGTCTTCCTCCATCCAGGCATATTGCTGGGGCTGGCTGCCCAGAAAACGATACTCGGGGTAGCGCTCCATCAGACGGAGGACGGTCGACCAACTGCGAGCTACTTTACGCCGGGTCTGGGCCAGTGGCCAGAGCCAGGCGCTATCGATATGGGCATGGCCCACCGCCGTGATCCGCCCGCGGCCGGGGGCGCTGGCCGCCGCCAGGGAAGGCAGCCCCTCCTGGAGAATGGCGCGCGCCACGCGCACCGAGGCCAGGAAGGCATCGCTCGCCGGATTCAGGCGGTCCACCGCCTGCTCGGCCTTGAGGAGAAGGGCAAGCAAGGAAGCGGAATCTGGGCCGGCCACCGGCAGCACCTTGAGCGCCTCCACCCCAACCAGCAGGTCATAGGCCAGCCCTTCCGTCTCGCTATCGATCCGTTCCAGCCGGCATTCACCCAGGGTGAAGCGCTCGTCGGGGCGGCGAGTATGGGTGGTTGCCCGCGCGGCATAACTCTCGCAGGCGAGCACATGCGACTGGCCGTCGCACAGTGAGGATGGAAGGTTCGTATGGCCATGATTCTCATCCCGGCCCTGCCAGGGGGCGCCATCGAGGTAGAGCATTCCCTGGCCGCCCAGGGGCAGAGTCAGGCGCACCCAGCTCCCCGCCCACTCGGCGGGCGCGCGGAACCATACGCGGAACCATGACCAGGGCTCCTCGCCGCCCCATACCGTCCCGGAAGGGGCGGGCCGCCACTCCTCTTCATCCAGGGCGGGAGAGGCCGCGTCGCTCGGGCGACCAGGGCGAGTCAGGATACGGTCCACCGGGAGCGACTCGCGAACCGCCGCCCGCATGGTTTCGGCGGCCCGCGCGGCCAGGCGCTCGATCTGCAAGGTCATGCCAGAACCCGCCGATGCACCGCGTCGATGACCGCCTGCGAAGAGGTGATGGGAATGGAGCAGTTGCCGGTAATAATCAGGCCCCGATCCCGCGCCTGATTCTCGGCGGCAGCCACCTCTTTCAGAGCCTGCTGCTCGTCGGCGGCGGTCAGGGCTCCGTTGGACAGGCCGCCGGCCACGGCGCGGGCCTTCACCGAATCCGCGATCTCCCCCAGGCTGGGGTTCCCCTCCTCGGTTACGGCCCAGTTGAGGACATGGACCGGGTAATCCAGCAGGTTCCGCAGCATATTATGACTCCGGCATACATGGAGAACGTTCAAGCGGGCATCCTTGGCGGCAGCCAGGACCGCCAGGTCATAGGGACGGCCAAAGGTCGCGTACTCCTCGTCGGTCAGAAGCTCCCGCGTGCCTATCGATCCGGTGGCCAGGAAGATCCCACTGGCCCCGGCGTTGAGCACCTCGTGGACGAATCCCCCGAAGGTCTCGGTGATCGCGCGGAGCGCCCCGTGTACTGCCTGGGGATGGGAGCGGAGATGGTCGCGGAGGATCAGCGGATCGCCGCAGAGATAGGTGCAGATACAGAGCGGGGTGAAGACAGTTTCCACGAAGGGGACGGCTCCCCGGAGTCCACGGCCGATCTCGGAGAGCGCCCGCAATTGCTCCTCCAGGGGAGCCACGCTCGGCGGGCGAGCCTCGACGCGGGCCCAATCCTCGGGTGACTTGACGATCAACTCTTCCACTGCCGGCTTCTGGTTGGGCTGGCCGGAGTAGCGGTACCGGCAGCCCCAGGTTTCCGCGTGATACTCAGCTCGGGGGTTTACCTTGAGGAAGTCAAAGTCATTCCGGGTTTGCCAGTCCAGCATGGCGCGGGCCAGGTCGGCGGCGGTGGTCTCCCGGTCGTAAAAGTGCCGCCAGAGTGCCCAGGGCACCCGATCGGTCGGTTCCTGTTGTATGGCGGCTTCCAGCCGCTCCCATTTGCTCATCTCGGCCATGGGACTATGACCCTCCTCTCGACGCGGGCGGCGGCTTGTCGCCCACAAGCCAGGGAGCAAGGCGACGGATGGTGTGGAGGACGCTCGGAAGCAGTCCGGGGCGGCGCAGCACGGCCACGCTCCAACTCAGCATGGCCAGACTGACCAGGCTGTTGATACTCAAAAGGCGCTCGGCCAGGAAGCCCCGACCACGCGCGGGAGGCAGTGGTTCGGGATGGTCCGGCAGGCCGGGATCCGGAGGAGGCGGCACGCTTGATCTCATTTCTTGAGCATAGCCATCCGGCCGGATGAGGGGCAAGAAGGGGCCATTACCACGTAACCCCCAAGTGCTGACTCAGAACCCGTACCACCAGGTCATGATCCTCCTCTTGCGGCAGCCCGGATACGGTGATCGTGCCTACCACTCCCACCTGGCGAATGGTGATCGGGAAGGCGCCTCCGTGGGCGGCGAAGCGATTTGGATCCAGGAACATGCTTTCCTGCATGGTGGTATCTTTACTCTTGAAGTAGATCCCCATGTACAACGAGCTATGGCCAAAACGGTTCACCACCCGGTTCTTCCGCTTGATCCAGGCGTCGTTATCGGCCGAGGTGCCGGAGAGGGCGCAATGGAACAACTGTTGGCCGTTCCGGCCAATGTCGATCGTGACCGCCTTCTCCTCGGCCCGCGCGGTCTCCACCAGGGCCAGGCCGAGGGCGAGGGCGGTTTCGGGCAAGAACTCGGTGAATTGCAGAACCTCTTCCTGTCGTCGCAGCTTGACGAGTTGGCGCTGGTAATTTTCCGACATGTTTGGGCCCTTTCAAGGTTCTCGGTGTATCCGGCCGGGGGAACGGACGTACCCTACGAAAGTACCGGTTAGCCGCGACTTTTGGTACTGCCCTCGGTGCGGGGCGCTGACCGATGATAACCAGGGCGGCAGAGAATGCTCGCGGGGCCGGCGCTGATCGGGCCGATCCGTCGGATCTGTCCGATTGGCCCTGGCTAGCCCATCATGGTTGGTGGGCACGATAGTTCGGAATCGCGAGTGAGAAAAGGAGTGCAAGCATGCGTGTCGCGTCACCGCCCGAGATCGGGCAAGCAGTGATCGCCGCCCATGGTCTGCGCAAGACCTATGGCAAACTGGTAGCGGTCAAACAGGTGGATCTCGAGATTCAGCCAGGTGAGGTCTTTGGCATCCTCGGCCCCAACGGCGCCGGGAAAACCACCACGCTCGAGCTGGTGGAGGGCCTCCGCAAGCCGGATTCCGGCACGATCATCGTGGATGGTATCGACGTGGTGCGCTATCCGGCCCGCCTCAGGCAAATCATTGGCGTGCAGCTTCAGAGCACCGCCCTGTTCACGCACCTGACCAACTTCGAACTGCTGCGACTGTTCGCCAGCTTCTACGATCGTGGGATGAATGACCGCGAGTTGGATCAGCTCCTGGCCCAGGTCAATCTGACCGAGAAGCGGAACAACAAGGTGCAAGAACTCTCCGGTGGCCAGCAACAGCGGCTGTCGATTGCCCTCACCCTGGTCAACAAGCCGCGGGTCGTCTTTCTGGACGAGCCGACCACGGGCCTCGATCCGCAGGCGCGGCGGAATCTCTGGGATCTGGTGCGAGCGATCAATGCGCAGGGGCAAACCGTGGTCCTGACCACGCACTACATGGAAGAGGCGGAGATCCTGTGCGACCGCATCGCGATCATGGATCACGGGGAAATTCTCGCGCTCGACACGCCGCGGGAGCTGATCGCGCAATTGAATACTCCCCCGGTGATCAGTGGTTTGACCATCACTCCCCTGCCTCAGGACCGGATTCGGAACCTCCCCGCGGTTCAGGATGTGAGAGTGGACGACGAGGGCTTTGAGCTGCACACCACGGACACCGCCGCGACCCTCGTGCCCTTGCTCGCGCTCGCCAGCGAGGCGGGGCTGGAGATCCGCAACCTGACCGTCCGCCAGGGGAACCTGGAGGACGTGTTCCTCTCCCTGACCGGAAGGAGCCTCCGCGCATGAAACGACTTCTTTCCATGACTCGGGCCCAACTGCTGATGACGGTCCGCGCCCGGCAGGCCCTCTTCTGGAATCTGGCCTTCCCCATTATCGTGCTCGGGCTTCTCTCGGTGGTGATCGGCAACGGCAGCGCCTTCAATGCCACGGTGGGGGTGGTGGGGAAGGGCCCGCTGGCCGATGCCACGCGGCATGCCCTGGCCTCGATTAAGGACGTGAAGCTGAAGACCGGCAGTGAGGCGGAAGAGCGGCAGGCGCTCAAGAATGGGGATCGCGATGCCGTCCTGGTGATTCCAGACGAAACCCCGGCCACCGGCCATCCGGTCGTGGTCCAGATGTTGTATGACAACACGAATCTGAGCCAGAGCAGCGCCATCGTCTCCCTGGTCAGCCAGGTGGTACAGGGGGTGGACAGAGCCTATACGCACCGCCCAGAACTAGTGATGCTGTCCAGCCAGGGCATCAACGCGGTCAACAATAGTTATGTGGACTTCCTGGCTCCAGGGATCATCGCCATGTCGATTATGACCGGCGGGGTACTCGGGATCTCCGGGCGGATGGTTGGCTATCGCGAGCAAAAGATCCTCAAGCGCCTGCGGGCGACCCCGCTCAGCACGGTCGAGTTCGTGCTAGCCAACGTGTTGAGCCAACTGGTCGTGGTCCTGGCGCAAGTGGTGATTCTGATGCTCGTCGCCACCCAGCTCTTCAACGTGAAGGTGGTGGGGGACATCCCGACCTTGATCCTGTTCGCCTTGCTGGGGGGACTTGCCTTCCTGACCATCGGCTTCGCGATCTCCGGCCTGGCCAAAACAGGCGAGGCAGCCAACGCCCTGGGCAACGTGGTGACCATGCCCATGATGTTCCTCAGCGGAGTCTACTTCCCGATCTCCGGAGCGCCCGAATGGCTCAAACCGTTGATTGGCGTCCTCCCTCTGACCTATCTGGCCAACGGGATGCGCGACATCGTCCTGCGGGGGGTAGGAGCCGGCGGACTCGGCATCGACGCGCTGGTCCTGGCGATCACGTCGGTGCTCGGCTGCGGGGTCGCCACGCGCACCTTCCGCTGGGAGTAACCTCCTCCTCGCTTGCGAGGAAACGTGCCGCTCGCATACCATACGGGCAGTGAGCGGCCATGTCCGCGGAGGAGGGAGCCGTGCAAGGCGAACACGAAGCGTATTATCACGCGCTCTACCGCGTTGCCTGCCTGGTAAACTCCAGCCTCAACCTTCAGGCGACCCTGGAAGCGGTGGTGAAAAGCGTGGCGGAGGCGATGGAGGCCCGAGCCTGCGCCCTCCGTCTGCTGGATCGGCAGGGCAAGGTGTTGGAGCTGGTGGCCTCGGTCGGCTTGAGTGATCGCTATCTGAACAAGGGAGCGGTGGAGGTCAGCGCCAGCCCGATTGACCGCGAGGCGATTACCGGGAAAACGGTCTCGGTGGGCGATGTGGTGCAGGATACACGGCTTCAATATCGGGAAGAATTGACTCGCGAGGGGATCGCCTCGATTCTCTGCGCCCCGCTGATCCGCCACCAGCATCCGATTGGGGTGATGCGCGTCTACACCAGTGAGCGCCACACCTTCGCCTCCGATGAAGTTGAGTTCTTGCAAGCCCTCTCCGACATCTGCGCCCTGGCGATCGAGAATTCACGAATGTTCGACGCCCTCAACCGCACCTATCATGAGAGTATGGAAGCACTCTGGGGTGGCGACCGCTCGTGAGGCAATTGGCGGGTGGGACATTCTCTAGACGGAGCGCCCAGATACCATTGGCCGCTTTCTCGCTGCTGGTAGCCGTCGCCCTGGTGGTGACGGAGCTGGTGGACGGCAACGCGGTGGGCGGCCCGATCGGGTTCGTGATCGCCGGGTTGTTCGTGCTGAATGGGGTGGTGCGGGTCGCGTTTTGGCGGAGTACTCCCCATTTGCCCACCACCACCTTGCCCTCGTACACTGACACCAGGCCAACCGAATGAACGCCGGGAAAGAGATCGAGCGCCAGACTCGCGCGCTCGACGCCGAAGGGGAAAGCTCCAGCGATGGGGTGAATCTCTCAGGCAGACAGGATTCCGGCGGGACGGAACTCTGAACACTGGCCCGCGGCGTGCCGCGGGCGGACAGAGCGGAGCAGCGGGGTACCATGCCCCTCTCGCTCCGCTTTTCTTTTTGGCGCCGAGAAGCAAGGGAGAAGGTTCGCGGTGAGCGAGGACGCGGAAAGCCGGGGGGCGCTGTCGCGCACGCCCCTGCACGGGCTGCATGCCGCGGCGGGCGCCCGCATGGCGCCGTTCGGCGGCTGGGACATGCCGATCCATTACGGAAGCATTCTGGAGGAACATCACGCGACCCGGCAGGCCGCCGGCCTCTTCGATCTCTCTCACATGGGCGAGTTTTTGGTCGCCGGTCCCGGCGCCTTCGATCTGGTGTCCCTGCTGATCACCAATGACCCCGCTCCCCTCGACCCTGGGCAGGGTCTCTATTCGCCCATGTGCCGCGACGACGGGACCATCGTCGATGACATCATCGTCTACCACCTTCCCGGTCCCCCGCGGACCCGCTACTTGCTGGTGGTCAACGCCGCGAACATCGCCAAGGATTGGGCCTGGGTGCACGCGGTCCGTCACGAGGCGGGCCTGGACGACAAAGCGTGGATCGAGGACCAGAGCGACCTCACGGCCCTGATCGCCTTGCAGGGGCCGCGAGCGGAGGAGATCCTGATCCCGATCACCGCCGAACCGGTGGAATCGCTTGGCTCTTTCGCGTACGCCGAGACCACGGTGGGCCGGATCCCGGTCAATATCGCCCGTACCGGCTACACCGGGGAGGATGGCTTCGAGATCTTCGTTGCCCCGGAACAGGCGATCACCCTCTGGACTCTCCTGCTGGACCGAGGGAAAGACGCCGGCTTGCGACCGGTGGGGCTGGGGGCCCGCGATACGCTCCGTCTGGAAGCCCGGCTGGCCCTCTACGGCAACGATATCGACGACACGACCACTCCCCTGGAAGCCGGACTGGCGCGTTGGGTGAAGCTGGACAAGCCTCCGTTCCGAGGCCAGGACGCGCTTCGCCGCCAGAAGGAGTCGGGTCTTTCCCGGAAACTGGCCGGGCTGGCCATGGAGGATCGTTCGGTGCCTCGGGCCCATTACGCGGTGACTAATCCCGCTGGAACGGAGATTGGCCGGATCACCAGCGGTGGGTACTCGCCAACCCTGGGCAAGGGGATCGCCCTTGCCTACCTCCCACCGGCCCAGGCGGCGGTGGGGACGCCGCTTCAGGTGATGATCCGCGATCAACCGCATCCCGCGACCGTGGTCAAGACGCCCTTTTATCGTCGTAGTTCCGTTGCGAAGGAGAGAGACTCGTGAATCCGGACCAACTTCGTTTCGCCGCCAGCCACGAGTGGGTGAGCGACGGCAATCCCGCCACCGTGGGGATCTCGCACTTCGCCCAGGACCAGCTTGGCGATGTGGTGTTCGTGGAACTGCCAAAAGTTGGGACCGCCCTCGCCGCCGGCGATCCCTTCGGCAGCGTGGAATCGGTCAAAACCGTCTCCGACATCTACGCGCCAATCACCGGGCGCGTGGCGGCGGTTAACGAGGCGCTGGTCAGCACTCCCGAACTGGTCAATAGCAGTCCGTACGACGAAGGATGGCTGATCAAGATTGAACCTACCGGCGATCTGGCGGCCGAGCTTGGCGCCCTCCAGGACCGAGCCACCTACGAAAGCACCGCCGCCCACTAATGGACCGGCAGCGGTCGAGCGTGTTGTTCATCAATAGCTAACCATGCTTGACCTCGGTCAAGCATGGTTAGGCATGACATAGAATCCTTCGCGAAGGGATAGCGATTTTCCATGCCATATCTCCCGCACACCGAGGCCGACCGGGCGGCCATGCTGGCCGCCATTGGGGTGAGCGGCATGGAGGATCTCCTGTCCCCCATCCCCTCCGCCCTACGCTGTGGGCCGCTGGATCTTCCGCCGGCGGCCAGCGAACCCGACCTGCTCCGTGAACTGGACGCACTCGCCCACCGGAATACGCTCGCGGCGGGGCCGCGCTCGTTTCTGGGCGGCGGCGCCTACCAACACCACATCCCGGCCGCCGTCAGCGCGCTGGCGGCGCGGGGCGAGTTCGTCACCGCCTACACTCCCTACCAGCCCGAGGTCAGTCAGGGCACCCTGCAAGTGACCTACGAATGGCAGAGCATGATCTGCGAGCTTACCGGGCTGGATGTCGCCAATGCCTCGCTCTATGACGCCGCCACCGGGTGCGCCGAGGCCGCCATGATGGCGGTGAACGCGACCAGTCGCGCCACCGTGGTGGTAGCGGGGACGATCAATCCCCAGTACCTGGCCGTATTGCGCACCTATTGCTGGAGCCAGGGACTTACCTTGCGGGTGGTCGAGACCGGCGAGGGCCGGATCTCCCCAGCCGAGGCGGCATCCCTGGTGGGGGATGACTGCGCGGCGGTGATCGCGCAGTCGCCCAACTACCTGGGGCTGATCGAGGACCAGGCGGCCCTGGCCGAGACCGCGCACGCGGCGGGCGCCCTGTACATCACCTGCGCCGATCCCCTGTCCCTGTCCCTGCTGGCCACTCCCGGCGAGGTCGGAGCCGACATCGCGGTGGGAGACGCGCAGCCTTTCGGCATCGCCCTCCAGTATGGCGGCCCATATGCCGGGTACATCGCGGCGCGGGAGTCTCTCCTTCGCCGCATGCCGGGACGCATCGTGGGGGCCAGCGTGGATACGCGGGGCCGGCGCGCCTACGTCATGACTCTGCGCACACGCGAGCAAGATATCCGGCGCGAGAAGGCAACCAGCAATATCTGTTCCAATCACGCCCTGTGCGCCACCATCGCCACCATCTATCTCACCTACATGGGCAAGGAGGGGGTAAGGGCGGTGGCCGATCTTTGTCTCCGGAAAGCCCACTACGCGGCGGAGCGGATCGCCGCCCTTCCCGGCTACGCGCTTGCCTATCCTGGTCCCTTCTTCCATGAGTTCGCCGTGCGGACTCCGCGCTCCGGCGCCGCGATCCGGGACACGCTGTTGGATCGCGGCATCCTGGCCGGGATTCCCCTTGACGGGGAGATGGGGATCGAGCAAGGATTGCTGATTTGCGTGACCGAGGTGAACGCGCGCGAGGACATTGATGCCTTGGTCGAGGGTCTGGCGGAGGTGGCGGCATGATCATCACTCCCGATCCGGAGATGCGGGCACGATCCGGCGAATCGGACTCCACGGAACCGCCGGCAATCGAGCCGACGGTGTTCGAGTTGTCCACCCCTGGACGCGCCGCCTATTCGCTGCCCGCCCTTGACGTGCCCGAGCAACCGCTCGATCAACTGATCCCCGCCTCGCTGCGGCGGGGGGCGCCGGCGGAGTTGCCGGAGATCAGCGAACTGCAAGTGGTGCGCCACTTCACCCGGCTTTCCCAGCTCAACTACAGCATCGACGGCGGTTTCTATCCGCTTGGTTCCTGCACCATGAAATACAATCCCAAGCTGCACGAGAAGGTGGCGGCGGAGCCGCGCTGGGCGAACATCCATCCCCATCAGCCCGACGAGACGGCCCAGGGGACGCTCGCCATGCTCTATCACCTGCAAGAATTCCTGTGCGCGGTGGGTGGCATGGCCGCCTTCACCCTCCAACCGGCGGCGGGCGCCCATGGCGAGCATACCGGGCTGATGATCATTCGCGCCTATCACGAGAGCAAGGGCGAGCATCGGACCGAGGTGCTGGTACCCGATACCGCGCACGGCACCAACCCGGCCAGCGCCGCCGCCGCCGGGTATACGGTGGTGCAGGTACCGTCCAACCGGCAGGGGCGGGTGGACGTGGAGGCCCTGCGGCGCCTGGTCGGTCCGCGGACGGCGGCCCTGATGCTGACCAATCCCAACACCTGCGGCTTGTTCGAGACCGAGATCCAGGAGATCGCCCGCACGGTGCACCAAGCGGGCGGGCGGCTCTACTATGATGGGGCCAATCTAAACGCGATCATGGGGGTCACCCGACCCGGTGATATGGGTTTCGACGTGGTCCATTTCAACTTGCATAAGACGATGACCACCCCCCATGGGGGCGGTGGGCCGGGGACCGGTCCGGTCGGGGTGGGCGCGCACCTGGCGCCGTTCCTCCCCGTGCCGGTGATCGAGCGCGAACTGGACGGCGAAGGGGGCGAGCATTTCCGGCTCAGCTACGACCGACCCCAGTCCATTGGCCGGGTGCGGAGCCATTTCGGGAACGTGGGGCTCCTTCTCCGCGCCTACACGTACGTCCGATCAATGGGGCCGGACGGGCTGACGCAGGCCAGTCGCGACGCCGTGCTGAACGCCAATTATCTCAAGTCCCTTCTGAAGGAGACGTTCATCGATCCCTATCCCGGGTCGTGCATGCACGAGTTCGTGCTCTCGGGCAGCAAGCAAAAGAAGCAGGGAGCGCGCACGCTGGACGTGGTGAAACGGCTGCTGGATTATGGGTACCACCCCCCTACCATCTACTTCCCCTTGGTGGTGGACGAGTGCCTGATGATCGAGCCCACCGAAACCGAGGACAAGGAGACGCTCGATCAGTTCGCGGGGGCGCTCAAGGCCATCGCCCACGAGGTGGAGGAAGGGCTGCCGGCGGTGAAGGAGGCGCCCCAGCGCACTCCGGTTACCCGGATCGATGAGGCGCTGGCGGCCAGGAAGCCGAACCTTCGGTGGCGCCGCCCAGGATGAAGGTCACACCTCTCCGCTCTCAGGAGAATAAACGTGGGTAAGGATAAGAGAGGTGGGGCGTGAGTACTCGCGCCCCACCTCTCTTATCCTTACCCACGGTTGGAAGCGCTTATCCGCGAGCGGTGGTCACGCGCCCGAGGTAGAGGTGCCGGCGGGTACCGGCTGGGCGGCGGACGGCGCGATCCGGATCCGCAGGGCAGTGAGGGTGGTGCCGTCGGCACTGAGCGAGCCCTGGACGCGGACGTGCTCGCCCACGGTGAAGGTGGGCGCGGTCGTGGCGGTGGTGGGCGCCGCTCCTCGCTTCCCGGTCACGTAGACGGCGGTTGACGCCGGGGTGATCGAGAAGGTCTTGCCCTGAGCGGTGCGCAGGGTGAACGACATACCGTTCACGGCGGCGATGGTGCCGGCGAATTGGGGCAGACGAATTACCACCCGCAGCGCGGTGAACGTGCCGTCAGCCCCCATCGGGCCTTGAGCGGTGAGAAGCGAGCCGACGGTGATCGCTTGCGCGGTCGCGGCTTGGCCGGCCTGCTCGATCTTCGCGCTGCCGAGATTGATCGTGTAGCGCACCGCGTTGCGCCCGGTCAGAGTGAGCGTCGAGCCATTCACCGCCGTGACCACGCCGGTCACGTTGGGGAGGACAATCACCACCGATGTCGCCTGGATCGTCTTCGCGGCCTGGTTCCGGGTACCGAGCACGCGGATATGTTCGTTCGCTTGCACGGCGGACAGAGCTACCGTGCTCCCAGCCTCCTTAAAGGTGGTGGTGGAAGTCGTAGTGATGGTGAAGGTGATCCCGTTGCGCGCCCTGGCGGCGATGATCGGACCGCTGACGCTAGTCACCGTCCAGACCTGCCCAGCTCGTCGCGCGAGAAGCAGACGGTGGGCAAGGCGCTGGACGCGGGCGTGGCGGGCGGCCGCGGGGTGGCCGTGGGCCGCGTGCGCCGGGGCGGCGAACAGGAGGCCACCGGTACCAGTGGCCATGGTCCCAATAAGCAGGGCGCTGATGGTTAAGCGTTTGGTTGCGTGAAACACGAGTTCCTCCGACTGAAATGGATGCGCGGTTCCTCGGTGGGCCGCGTCATCATGCTGCTGAACTAGACTGCCGTGCTACCCGGTGCATGGAGGGCTCGCGCGTCATAGGCCGGATCGACGCCGGGGCCAGGGAAAGTCACCATGTTCGTCCGCGTAGATGGCCGGCCAGGTGGTCCACGAACCGCCGCCTCGTCTTGGTCATGCACCAGGTTCACTGCCGGACTCCTCCTGGGTTGCTTTCAGCGCGGCACCATTATCCAAACAGATCGCCGCCGCGAGCCCAGCGGCGATAAATCGGCCCACCTGCTTGCCGATTACCTCGACCGGCAGGGCGGCGTTTTCGGGGGGAACCTCGGCGTGCGCGCGCATCCAGCGGATGGTCGTGCGCCGGAGCGTGGCGATGACGGCCACGGTTAGGATGTCGATCAGATCCTCGTCGGCGGGATGCTGCTCGCCGCATTCGGCCCGTGCCGCCGCGCCGACCACCGCCGCCGCCCAGGCGGCCAGGCGGCCGCCCTGGTCGCCACCCATTCCACCTTTGCCGCCATCCTGACCGGCGAACATCAGCGAGAACAGATCGCGATGCCCGGAGGCGAAGCGGAACAGGATGTCCACTCCCGCCTCGACGGTGGCTTGCCAGGGCTGCCCCGTGGACTCGGCGGTCTGGAGGAGTTCGTTGATCCGTCTCCCCAGGTCGGAGAAGCCATCGCGGACCACGGCCCGATAGAGGGCCTCCTTGGTGGGGAAGTACAGGTAAAAGGTACCGAATCCCACGTCGGCCGCTTCCGTGATCTGGGCAATCGTGGCCTCCTCGATGCCTCGCCGGCTGAACACGGTCATCCCAGCCGCGAGCAGCCGGGCCCGGATCTCTGCCTGACGGCGGGCGCGTCGCCCAGGAGCATGGGTTGGGGGGTTCCCTGGCATCCCGGTCTCGTCGGTGGGCATACGAGTCCTCCTTCTCCCGTGGCGAGCCTTCACTTATCTACGGACCACTCTGATTTCTATGTCACTCATGATATTACTATCACGAATTATAGGCAAGGGGTCGTAGCGCGAGTTCCAGAGTCATCGCATTCTCGGCATACGGCCGATTAGGTAGGGGTGCATAGCTGTGCGCCCAGTGGATGGCCAAAGGGCGCGCAGCCGTGCACCCCTACCCTGAACCGACCAATATAGGGCATCTGGCCGCGGCGCTTCGATCCTAAAAGAGGCTACCGCCGGAGGGCGCATAGCGGCACGGATCGAACCCCAGTCGTCCGCCGGCGGCCAGGAAGATGTCCTGGTCGATGATCTGGAAGCCCACTTCCAGCAGGGGTGCCAGGGCCGGATGCGGTCCTAGCAGATCGATACGCAGGGCCGGCGCGTGCTGGGCCGCCCAGGCCGCGGCGGCCAGGACGCACGCGCGGGCATCGGCGGCGGAGCGGGCACCGATCGGTCCCAGGGTGGCGGCTTCAGGGATGTGAAGCGTCCCGGCGCCGAGCCGGACATAGCCATAGCCCACCGTCGTCCCCTTCTTCAGGAACCAAAGCGGAACCGCCCGCTCCGCGCCGGTCCAGTAGGCGTGATCCAGGGGCCGTTCGCGTCCGCCGATCTCGGTATCCCAACGAAGGAACTCGGGATCGCTCACCGATCCCGGTAACACCTCAAACGAGGCCGGCAGGCTGATACGGGGAGTGGAGCCCAGCAGATACAACAACGGCCAGCGGGGACGCAGGCCGGCGCGCACATACAGGGCCACCGCGCGCGGGTCGCTCGAACTGTCGGTGCAGAAGAGCAGCCCCGCCGGCGGGTGCAGGGCCGCGAGCAGGGCCCGGCCAAGACCGGAGGACTGCGCGGTGGGAGCGATAAACAGGCTGGACAGGAAGGCTATGTGCCCACGGGTGATACTGGAGGCATACCCCTGGACCTCTCCCTCGCGCTCGGCTACCAGCATCCGCCCGTGGCGGAACTCATGGCGAATATCCGGGAAGAAGCCGGGGTTGGCGGGAGGCGACCGGTCATCCCGGACCGCGTTCTCATACGCGATGTCGTAGATCCGAGGCAGATCGGCGGCGCGCGCCTCGCGAATCAAGCGATCCCCACCGTAAAGTTCGTGGTCGCGGCCACCGTGCCGTTCACCAAGAGCTGGACCTTGTAGGAGCCCTTGGGGAAGGGGCCGCCATTGTCGAGCTCCGACATATGGTCATTGGCTACATTCACGAACTTGTGTACCTGGCCCGTGAAATAGGCGGCGCCCGAATGATCGCGCACCACGATTTGGTAGGTGCTCACCTTGGGAGTGGCGCCTGAGTAGACAAAATAGATCCCTACCAGGTGGGCGCCGGCGGGAAGCTTGATCGTCCTGGGAGGCGGCGCGTAGTTCCCATGGTCTCCCCAGGCGTCATAGGCGCCCGAGGTGGTGGTGTAGAGGTGGGTGATCACTACCGCGCCGGGCGGATTGCCGACCGTGAAGGGGGTGTTCGCCACCACGCGGCCGTCGATCAAGAGATCCACTTTGTAGACTCCGGGGTCGAACGGCACGCCGTAATTCATGCTGAGCATGAAGCCGCCCCCTGTCTCGGCCAGCTTATGCACTTTGCTGGGAAAGTACGATTTGCCCTGGTGGTCGCGGATGATCACCTGAAAGGTGGTCGAGTTCGCGATGGCGCCCTGGTAGCGAAAATAGAAGGTGACGATCTGTGTCCCCTTGGCGAAACGGCTGATCGGGATCGGTGGAGGGGCGCTATCGGTGCCCGGCCAGGTATTGTATTGGGCAACGGTCGTCGCATAAAACGAGGCCACCGTGGTCCCGACAACCTGATGCCGCAGGCTGCCGATCAGGGCCGCGGCCTCTTGCTGGGCGGTATTGGCGGGGATGGCGAAAAACACCCCTTGCACCGGTTCCTGGCCGCTGCCGCTCTGGTTGGGCAATTGATCGATAGAGAGGGTGTTGACCCCCACCACATCACCGGTGAGATCGAGGAGGGGCCCACCGCTATTGCCGTGGTTTATCGTACTTTGGTGCTGGATCCAGGCCGGACCAAAGCCGTCCGCCAGATCGCGATGGAGGGCCGAGATGATGCCCTCGGTCACCGAAGGAGGGCCGCCCAACTGGAAGGCAAGCCCATAGCCGATACTGGCCACCGTCTCGCCTACTTGCAAGCGTTCGGAGTCGCCCCAGGCGAGAGGGCGGAGATTGGTGGGCCGCAACTTGATCACCGCCAGATCGGCGGGGGTTCCGGTCTTGCCCGGATCCTCGGCAATGGCCAGGATTCGATACTTCGCACGGCCATCGGGGCCGGTGGCGGTCATGTTGGCGGAAGTTCCGCCTTCGGCCACATGCTTGTTGGTCAGGACATAGGTGCCCGTGGCATCATTCCGGATCACGAAGCCGGTGCCTCGCGACTCGGTACTGCTGGTGCTCACGTCCAGGAGCAGGACGCTGCCCTCGACGCAGGTCACTACCTGCTGCAGGCTGCGTGCGTGGCAGTGAGTCACGGGGAGCGGCGAGAAGGTGCGCGCGTGGGCTCGTCCCTGGTCCGTCGCCGCCAGGGTACCGATCAATCCAATCATCAGCCACGCGCGCCAAAGGCGCCGACCGCGGCCCAGCCCTCTCGCCACCATGCGCCTCTCCCGCGGACTACCCACTACGGCGCCGAACCGCCTGGCGCCTCCGCTCTCACGTTGTCTCGGCGACACGGGCCGGAAACGAGAGAGTACGCCCCACTCTACCACGAGCAGTGGGCCGTGGCCACTCCCCGCATGGGGAATGGCTACGGCCCACTGCTTCGGACCAGAGGGACGCGGATCGTGCCTTATTTACCGCCGGCGGCGGTGTACCGGCGCTCTACCTCGGGCCAGTTGATTGTATTGAACCATGCCTCGATGTATTTGGGGCGAAGGTTCTGATACTTCAAATAGTAGGCATGCTCCCACACGTCGACTCCGAGAATGGGCGTCCGGCCCTCCATGAGCGGACTGTCCTGATTCGCGGTGGATTCGATGCGCAAGCCGCCGCTGCCGTCCACGCTCAGCCAGGCCCAACCGCTACCAAAACGACCGGCACCCGCCTTGGCGATCTGCTCCTTGAACGCATCGAAGCTGCCGAACGCCCGGTCGATGGCGGCGCCAACGGTCCCGCCGGGAGCGCCGCCGCCGCTGGGAGTCATGATCGTCCAGAACAGGGAGTGGTTGGCATGGCCGCCGCCATTGTTCCGCACCGCGGTTCGGATGTCGTCGGGTACCCGGCCGAGGTTGGCGATCAAGTCCTCCACGCTCAAGGCCGCCAGGTCCGGGTGGTTGGCGAGAGCCGCGTTGACGTTCGTCACGTAGGCTTGATGGTGTTTATCGTGGTGGAAGTGCATGGTCGCCTCATCGATATGAGGTTCCAGGGCGGAATAGTCATACGGGAGGGCGGGAGTTTCGTAGGCCATCGGTTCAACGCTCCTTCGCAAAACAGGTCGAGTACACCTAGCCACCCTTGAGTATACCGCCTCGGGCCTAAAGGCTCGCCATGAAGATTTCTCTGGGATGCCGCGGCTTCTCGGCGGAGCCACGTCTTTAGGCACATCTTTGGCGAATTGAGTCAGCTTACTACTCGAATGGGGTCTATTCAAGCGGGATGATTGCTCGTATACTGTAGCCGGAAGTCATGCCTCCACTGGGGCAGGCTGTTCCGCGTACCTACGATTCCACGGTGGACCCGGGCATCGGCGTGCCTAAAGGCTCTTGCCTGGGCGGCCGACGGATATTGAGCGGACCTAAGGGGTTGGGATAAAAAAGGATGCGTTTGACCGTAAGTCCCAGCACGGTCCAAATCAGCCCCGGTGAGCACACGGTTCTCTCCATTACGGCCCGCAATACTACCGCAATCATCGACCGGTACCATTTCTCGGTCGAGGATATTCCGGCCGAATGGTATTCGCTCAGTACGACCAACGTCTCGCTGTTCCCAGCCGCCGAGGAAATCCTCACCCTTTCGCTGCATCCGCCGACCGGCGTAACCACCAGCGCGGGCATCTATCCGGTGACCGTGCGCGCGACCTCGGAGGACGACCCGACCCAGATCACCAGCGCGATGTTCTCGATCACCGTGACCACGGTCGGCAAGATGAGCCTTGAGGTCTCGCCCCTGATGGCTCAGGGACGGCACGCGACCTACAGGGCCACCTTCATGAACGGCTCCAATACCCCTCAGACCATGGTGGTCGAAGCGCACGATGCCGAGGAGGCACTGCTCTTCCGTATGCGTCCCGATGACGCGGTCGAGGTGCCCGCCGGTGGTCAAGCCACGGTAGAGGTGCGGGTGCGGCCGGAGCGCCGGCATCTGATCGGCGACCCACATAGCTATAGCTTCGAGTTGCGGGGCATGCTGGAGGAACAGCAGGGCCTGGCGCCCCCCGATCCCACCTTGACCCGCCAGGCACGCTTCACCTATGTGCCGCGGATCCGCGCCTTGGTGGTACCGATGTGGCTCTGGAACTCTACCCGCCTGATAGCGGCGGTACTGGCGGCCGTGGTGGTACTGGGCTTCTCGTATGTTGGCATCAACCACATCGTCTCGTCCAACCGCACGCCCCCAGTCAACACGGCGCAACAGGTGGCTCAGCTCTTACTGACCGTAAACGCGCCAAATGCCCAGTCCGGCCAGGCTTTGGCCCCCCCGGCCCAGACCGCGGCGGCCCAATTGACCCAGATCGCTAAAACCAGCGGCGCCGCCGGGAACACGGCCGCCGCCGCGGGCACCAGCGGCACGGGGGCCGGCGGGACCGGTGCGGGGGGCTCGGGAAGCGGGAGCACGGGGGCCGGTGGGGCCGGAGCGGGTGGCGCGGGTGGCGCGGGTGGCGCGGGAAACGGCGCCAAGGGTTCGGGCACGGCTGGAACCTCCTCGTCGAACGGCACCACCGCGGGCAGCAACCATGGCGCGATCACCGGCAAGCCGCAAATTCTTCATTTCACCGTGACTCAGGTTGGTCCCAGTCTGATCGCCTCCTGGCAGGTGCAGGACGCGGACACCGTGCAGCTCAATGGGCAAACCGTCGGACCCAACGCCGCTCTCACCGTGCCGCCCGGCACGACCTTGTTATTATTGCAGGCGTCCAATAGTCAGGGCACCACCCAACAGGTCTTGCCGGTGCAGGCGAATGCCGTCGCCCCCACGCCCGTGGATACCAACACGCCGGTCCCTACCGACACACTCGCTCCCACCCTGACCCGCGTGCCCACCCTGACTCCGGTCTTTACCGGCACGCCGGCGCCCACCCTGACCCTGGTTGGTCCCACCGCCACCGCCGGCTCCGGTATTCAGACCGCGAACCTGGTGAAGGGCGACACCTCGACCCCTACCGCTACGTCCGTTTCCGGGGTTGGCGGGATCGCGGCGTCCACCAGCACCCCCACGGCCAGTGAGACCTTCACCCCCACGCTCACCCCAACCAGATCCACGTCGCAAGGAGGGAAGGCGGCCGGAACCGCGACCGGGGCCGCTTCCGCGAAGAGCACAGCCAGTGCCACCCAGCCGCCGGGCGGCACTACCGCGACCGACACCGCGACCGACACCGCGACCGCCCATGGCGCCGCGACGGCCACCCATCCGCCGACCGCTACGCCGACCACGCCGCCGTTCGTGCCGCCCAGTCTTCCCACCATCCCAACCATCATCGTGACCGGCAGCCCAACCACGGCGGCGGTCGATACGAGTACCGACACGGCGACCGCGTTCGTCCCGTTCAGCTCCACGCCAACTCTGGTGCCTACCCATACCTTTACCCCCACCCCAACGAACACCTTCACTCCATCGGACACGCCTACGCCCGTGCCTTCGGTGTTCATATGTACGACCGGGGGGAGCGGGATCATTACCTGCGCCTTTGTCTCGCCAACCGCCTCCAACACCCCGACGATAATCCCAAGCCCGACCAATACGCTCATTCCCACCCATACGTTTACGCCCACCAATACACCGACCAACACGCCCACCAATACCAATACCAACACGCCTACGA
>DATLQX010000094.1:0-5042 GCA_035534995.1 Chloroflexota bacterium
GACCGGAGGCATTGGGATCAGCCCACCCTGAAGGTGCCGGGCTCGCGCTATTACGATACGATTCTCCCCCAGGCGGTGGTCGAGCATGATGGACACACTCCCTATTGGCCCGGCAGTCCGTATGGCGGGAACGACTACAACAGCATGGACGACGGGGACCGCCATAATTGGGACGTGTGGCACGGGAACCGTCCGCGGCGCTTCGGGGAGCAGCCGCGCGGCGATCATACGCCCGAGGGGGTCAGTTACACCCACTACGCCGAGGATATGGGCCGTTTCATCAGCGAATTCGGCATGCACGCGGCCCCGGACTTCGAGACCCTCCGCCGCGCCATCCCCGCCGACCAACTCTCACAGCACAGCCCGTCGATGGACCACCATAACAAGGACAATCCAAAGAACAAGGGCGACAACCTAATGGAGGCCACTACCGGGCTGCCGCGCGACCTGGGCGAATATATCGACTTCAGCATGATCGCCCAGGCCGAGGGGCTGAAGTTCGGGATCGAGCACTTCCGCCGCCGCTTCCCGCACTGCTCGGGCAGCCTGGTCTGGCAACTCAACGACTGCTGGCCCGTGCTCAGTTGGAGCGTGCTCGACTACTATGGGTTTGGCAAGGCCGGCTACTTTTATCTCAAACGGGTCTATGCGCCAGTGCTCGCCTCGTTCCGGATCGGGGAAGACGGCGGGGTCGAGCTCTGGGTCACCAACAATACGTTGCGGGCAGTCAAGGACACCGCCGTCGTGCAGCTTGGCGCCTTCGCGGGTGAACTCGTCTGGCGGCAGCAGGTGCCGGTGTCAGTCCCGGCCAATACAAGCACGGTGGTGCGTACCTGGGGGAGCGGCCAGGTACATGGCGGCCGCGACCGCTATATCGCGGTGCGCTCCGCCGAGAATACCTTTCCCCAGAACCGCGCCTTCTTCAGCGCGATCAAGGATCTCGATCGCCAAGTGGGCGTGGTGGACATGGCGACCGCCGCCGTGGACGCGAACACGGTGGAGGTAAGGCTCGCGGCCAGGAACTTTGCCTATTTCGTCCATCTGGCGGTGCCGCTCGCACACACCACCTACAGCGATAACTATTTCGACTTGCTGCCGGGCGAGGAGCGGCGGCTTACGATCTGGAATCCAGTGACCGCGCTTAGCCCGGAGATGATCACCGTGCGCTGGCGGTAAACATCTGGATGATCCTACTCAGCGATGGAGATCTGGATCGTGCTGGGTGGCGCGCAGGCGGGTCGTGAAGACACCGTCTCCGCTCAGCACCCCGCCGCGCGCGAATAACCGCCCGAATTGCCAGTTGGAGAGCCCCAGTTCGGGCCGGTTCAAGGCGTATTGGCCATCCACCCAGCGCGTAAAGCCATCGCCCACGAACGGAGCGTCTATAGCCCGGAAAAAGTGCGTGTGCGCCGCCGGAGATTCGCTGATCAAGGAGGCCACGAAATGGGGACTGTGTTGATTGAAAAGATCTATCGCTTCATCGAGATCGCCGACCAGGGCCAGGCTCATCTCGGGGGTTCGCTCCCATTCCCATTCGATTCCAAGAGTATTCATCGGTAGGATTTCGGCGATTGGTTCCTGGGACAACCCTCCCGCGCGGAGAATCGGCGCCGCGCGCTGAAAGAGATCCGCGGGAATGAAGGGGAGTGTGTTGGCCGCCGCATGCAGCTTGAACCCATGACCATGGCCGTCTCCCCGCGCGCGCAGGGCCTGGAGAGCGACTGGGATCAGTTCGGCGGCGCGCGATTGCTCGATCAGCACCACATTGGCGGTGTTGCATACCTTGCGATCCAGCGAGTGAAAGAGGGCGGCGTGAAGTCGATCCGGATCGGCGTGGGAGTCCGCGATCAGCCAGGCGCCCCCGGTTCCGTGCAAACTGACCGGTGTCCCTGCCTGCCGCGCGATCTCCCCCAGAAGGGTCACGGCCCGGCCCGAACCGCGCGCCACCGCCAGGGAGAGCCGGCGGTTGGCGAACAAGGCCCAGCCCGCCGCGTGCTCGACCGTGTCCAACAGAATCACCGCGTCCGGCGGCAGGCCCGACTGACACAGAGCGGGACGAAGGGCGTGGTCGGCGATCGCCCGCGCGGTGCCCAGGGCATCGCCGCCGATCCGAAGGACCGCCGTATTGCCGCCCCGGAGGATGCCCGCCGCATCGGCGAACACGTTCGGGCGACCCTCGAAGACGAAGCCAATCACCCCCAGTCCATCCACCACCTGCTCGACCGTCCAGCCCTCATGCACGATCCTCGCCGTGACCGATCCCCGGGCCGAGGGCAGGTGGGCCCAGACTTTTAGCCCCTCAATCATGTCCTGGCGCATCCGCGATCCAGCCTCCAGGCGAACCGTGGACCGTCCGCGCGCCCGCGCGAGGCGCACATCCTCCGCGTTGGCGGCGGCGATTTTCGCCCAGATCGCGTGGTCGGCTAGAAGGGCGGCGAAGGACTGGAAGAACTGGGTGATCGCCGCGTCGTCCACGGCGGCCATGGCGGCGAACGCGGCCCGTGCCCGCTCAACCGTCTGGTCAACCACCTGGCCGATCGCGGCGGGCAGATGCAGCACCTCACCCGTGCGTCCAATCACCAGCAATTGGTCTCCGGGCTGAAAGCGATCCGCGATGCTGTCCGGCACCTGGGCCAGGCGGTTGCCGTCGAACAGCACCCGCATGCCGCGTGGGATCTCAGTGAGGGTCGTGTCCTCCGGCGTTTGGCCGAAGAACGGGGGAGCGGGCTCGGTCGAGAGTGACAACGTACGCTCCTCGCCTGGTGGCTGGAGATCGCGGTGGGTGATCTCCACTGTCCTTACCTCCCGCGGAACCGAAACCAGTCCCAGCCTTCCCGGTTCCAGGGTACCAGATGGCACCGAGATCGCCAGGAATCCATTTTCCCTTGGGGCTGGTATCCTGTCAGCAACCCCGATCCTAGCGGGCGCGGGACGCGCCCGCCCGAGTGAGAAAGGCATGAGGCCATGGTCTACAGCAAGCAGATGGGTGCCCGCGTACGGCGTAAAGAGGATCCGAGACTGATTACAGGCCGTTCCACCTATGTGGACGACGTACGGCTCCGCGACATTGGGCATGTCGCGTTCCTCCGGAGCAGCCAGGCGCATGCCCGGATCATCACTCTTAATACCGCCGCCGCCGCCGCGCTGCCGGGGGTCATCGCCGTCTTTACCGGCGCCGATCTGCAAGCCGACTTTAAAACCCCGATGCCCTTTGGCGGTGAGGGCAGTGGTCCCCGCGGGATGATCCCGGTCGAGACTGCCGTGTTCGAGACCGAGCGCGTGCGCCACGTCGGCATGCCTATCGCACTGGTGGTGGCCGAGACCCCCGAAATTGCCCAGGACGCGGTGGAACTGATCGAGGTGGAGTACCAGCCGCTGCCGGTGGTGACCGATCCAGAGGCGGCGGTCGCGCCGGGCGCCCCCCAACTGTATGACCACGTACCGGGGAATCTCGCCTTCACCTACAAGCGGAAGCGCGGTCCGGTCGACGAGGCATTCGCCCAGGCGGAAGTCGTGGTCCAGCAGAAAATGCGCAATCAGCGGGTGGCCGGGATCCCCATGGAAACCCGCGGCGTCCTGGCCCAGCCGGACGCCCTCAGCGGTGGGTTGGTAGTTACCACCTCCACGCAGAACCCCCATAGCGTCCGCACCCAGATCGCGGCTGCCCTGGGGTTGCCGGAGATCGCGGTTCGGGTGGTGGCGCCGGAGGTGGGCGGCGGCTTTGGGGTCAAGATCAGCGTCTATCCCGAGGAAATCATCCTCCCCGCCCTGGCCCTCCGCTTGCAACGCCCAGTCAAGTGGGTGGAGACGCGGCGTGAGAACTTGCTGGCCACCCATCATGGGCGGGCCCAGATTGCCGACCTGGAGATCGCGGCCCGGAAGGATGGGACGATCACCGGGCTCCGCCTCCGCGGGGTGGCCGATCTGGGCGCTTACCCTCGCGATCCCACGATTCCCCCGCTCACCGGCTGGCTCCTCTCCGGCGTCTACAAGATCGATGCCGTCGATATGGAGATCCAGGCGGTGTATACCAATACGATGGCCGTCGGCGCCTATCGGGGGGCTGGTCGTCCGGAAGCTGCCTACTTCATCGAACGCATCGTGGATGTGCTGGCGGCCGAACTGGGGATGGATCCGGTGGAAGTGCGGCGGAAGAACTTCATTCCCAAGGACGCCTTCCCCTACAAGACTCCCAATGGCCCCACCTACGATAGCGGAGAGTATGACAAGCCGCTTACTCGGGTGCTGGAAATGGCCGACTATCCGGCTCTCCGCGCCGAACAACAGCGGCTGCGACAGGAAGGACGGTATATCGGGATTGGGGTTACCACCTTCACCGAGATCTGCGGCTTTGGTCCCTACGATAGCGCCACCGTGCGCGTCGAGCCGACCGGCTCGGTCACGGTCACTACGGGCATCTCCCCGCATGGACAGGGCCAGGAGACGACCTTCGCCCAGATCGTGGCCGATCAGCTTGGTGTCTCCATGGACGACGTGGTAGTGGTGCATGGCGACACGGCGCGTACCCCAGCCGGGATCGGCACCATGGGCTCGCGCGGCCTGGTGGTGGGCGGCTCGGCCCTCTTCGGGGCCGTGGCTACCGTAAGGGCGCAGGCGATGAAGGTGGCGGCGCATCTCCTCGAAGCGGCGCCCGAGGATATCGAGTTGCGCGAGAACGGCTATGGGGTGACCGGAGCGCCGGATCGGGCCAAAACCCTGGCCGAGATCGCGGCGGCGGCCTACGGCGGCGAGTTGCCGGACACCGTGGGGACCGGGCTGGAAGCGGTCCACTTCTTCCGGCCCGAGGACACCACCTTCCCCTTCGGGGCCGATGTAGTGGTGGTGGAAGTGGAGTTGGAGACCGGGGTCATCACTCTGCGCGACTATTGGACCGTGGACGACTGCGGGAACGTGATCAGCCCCATGCTGGTGGAGGGTCAGGTACACGGCGGCCTCGCCCAGGGGATCGGGCAGGCCCTATTCGAGGAGGTGATCTACGACGAAAGCGGCCAGCTTCTCACCGGCTCGCTGATGGACTACGC
>DATLQX010000095.1:0-8174 GCA_035534995.1 Chloroflexota bacterium
CCACTATCCGATGTGGTACGTCCACACCCCATCATCGGTGGCGGCGTAGAGGACGCGCACTGGGCCGGGGCGCATCACCAGATTGTGGATCGCCGTGGGGGCGCCGCTGCCCAGCGGGCGCCAGGTGGTGCCGCCATCGACGCTGGCATAGGGGCCGGCGTCCTCCGTGCCCGCGTACACCCACCCCAGGGTGCGGTGATCGGGGAGCAGGGCGCCGACCACCGCTCCGCTGCTGATCCCAGAGGCGGTAGCCCAGATGCCGCCCGCCGTGGGGGCAATCCAGACACCCGAGGTTCCGGCCGCCGCGAGGAAGCGCGGATTGGCGCCGTCCGTGGCGGCCAGGGCCAGCACGCCGGTCTTGACGGTGGGCGCGTTGGGCAGAGGCTGCCAGATCCGCCCACCGTCTCCGCCGCCGTAGATCAGCCAGGGGCCATTTTCCACCCCGGCCAGAAATTGCCGCGCGGCAGGCGACCAGTAGACGGTGGCGATATGATCGTTCAAGGTGCGGGTCCAGTGCTTGCTGTCGTCGGTACTACGGAAAATGCCGTCATCGCCCGCCGCCAACAGCACCTTCCCTTGCATGGCCAGGGACCGCAGGGGGTGCTTGCCAAAGGGCCTCCCCATCAATCGCCAATGCTTGCCGCTATCGGAGGTCCGGTAGATCTGGCCATTGGCGCCCGTGGCCAACAAGGTGCCGCCATGATCAATGGCCATCAGATCGAGAATGGAGAGCTTGGCCAGGGTGCTGCCCCTTTGGTGCCAGGTCTGCTGATCGTCGGTGCTGAGCCAGACCCCCTTGTCGGTGGCCGCCCAGAGCGTATGGCGGTCGTGGGACGCGAACAGCACCCGGTTGACCACCAGGCCGCGGAGGCCGGCGGGGCTCCAGGAGCCGCTGGGCATGGCGGTCAGCCGGCCGGCGCCGGTTGGAAGGGGAAGGGCCGAGGCCGGAGCATTGGCCCACAAAGCGGCGGTGGTCAGTAGGATCACCGCTCCCAGGGCCAACCCCACCCGGAGGCTGGTTCCCATCCGGTCGAGGATGCCCAGGCTCTCCAGGCGATGGCGCCCGTTCCAGGTTCGTTCCGCCCGGTCACGTTGCACCACCAGGAGATACCCGGTCAGGACCAGCAGCGCGAACACCAGCACGATCTTGAGATCCAGCCGATGTCCATAGGAGCCGCCCAGCAGGCGGGCCGTACTGCCGATCTGCGTCTGGGCGGCGAAAATGCCCGTGATGATCAGCACCAGTATCCCGCCACCGGCGAAGGCGGCGTAGCGGCGAAGCAGACCGAGGGTAAGGGGGGCGCGCTTGTCCAGATCGGTGTTCTCCAGCACGGGGAGCGCCGCCAGGACAAAGTAGGCCATGCCGCCAATCCAGGCCACCGAGGCCAGCGTATGCAGCCAATCCAGAAGCACGGCGGAGAGGGTGAGATCGGGAACGCCACTCGCGTGTCCGCTGGCCGAGAGGGCCAACAAAAAGATCGCCGTGATCATCACCTGACCCCAGCGGTTCAGCCGGGGAACGGGGAGCACCGGGATAGCCGGAATAGCACCCGCGAGGCGGGCGGGCGGAGAGGGGGCGGGCGCCTTGGCGTCCGCCGGCGTGGCGGCCCGGGAGGTGGGCGTGGCCCCTTTGGCGACGGGGGGACGAGGAGGCGGGGGCGCCTCGGCGCGCTGGCTGAGGAGGGCCCAGATCGGGAGCACCAGCAGGACCAGGCGATAGAAACCCAGGTGACCCTTTGCGAGGGCGAAGACTGAACCAAAGAGCCCCACCCGACCGGTGGAGGAGATCTGGGCCGCCTCAAGAATCCACTCAAAGATCAGCAGACCGAGAATCACGTCCAGAAGGAGGGTTCGCACCCCCCGGACCTGGGGCGCGAAGGTGGTCACCCATGCCTCGGCCCCGCGCGAGGCAAAGACCCCGACCGGCATCTCCAGCAGCGCGATCCCCGCCCAGGACAGAACCGCCAGCAGCAGCAACCAATGGACTATCGCGGCCAGGAATCCGCTCACCGCCAGGGTGTGGCTGCCATGCGCGCTCAGGACTTGCGTGAGGTCGCCGGCCGCCGTGGTGTAGTCCACGGCAAAACTGAAGGCGCCGGCCATGGCCCGGCCATCCTCGGCCGAAATTGAGTTCCAATAGACTCGGTAGGTACCGCCCCCCTGAGTGGCCAGCGGGATGCTCAAGGCCCGGCCGTCGCCCGTGACGGCGGGGGTGCCGGTGACGGCGGACGCGCCACTGGGGCCGGTAACGGTCAGGTTAGAGGCACTCGCCAGATTCTCGCTAAAGCGCAGGGCGAGGGTGGCGGGCAGCGTGGGGATTAAGCTGCCGGGCGAGATGCTGGAATCCACCAGCACCGCGTGCGCCAGGGCCGAACGGGGAGCGCAGACGAACCCAAGCAAGGCGGCCGCCAGGAAGGCGGCCAGCCAGCGGACGGCGCGGGCCGGCCGGAGGCCGCGGTTACGAGCCGCCACTGAGCGTGTAGGTGTTGGGAACGGTCGTCAACGGCGCCGCCGGTGAAATCACCGCCACCACCCGAGTGACGCCGGAAGGAATGGCGAGCGTGCCGGCGCCGGCCGCGTCCACCGGCATGGGCACTACCTGGATCCCGCTGGGCCGATAGAGGATCGCCTGTACCAACCAGTGCTCGGCCAGCGTATTGCCGCCCCGAATCCAACCGGCGCTCCGCCAGCCGGTCGCGGTGCTGTCGCCGTCGAAACCGATTTGAGGCACTTGCACGCGCGCGATGGCGATCCCCTGCTTATTCACTTCATCATCGGTCACTTGCTCGAAGCGAACCAAAATCCGCTGTCCCACGTAGGGGGAAAGGTCAAGTGACTCTTGTACCCAACAATGCTGAGCGGCCGTACGGGCGGAGCAACTGTTCCCCGTATAGCCATTGCCGATGTTGGCCCCGTTGGGGTTGGTGCTGGTGGTATGGGCGGTACGTTGAGCGTACCAGGTAGCCCCGCCATCGGTGGAGACTTCCACGTAGCCGTAGTCATAATCACGCTCCAGATCGTACCAGAGCGAATAATTAAGCGCGGCATGTGAGAGGCCGCGGAGATCGAGAGGCGGCAGGGTCAGAGTGGTATCGACGCTATCCCCCCGATTACTCCACCAGAAGCCCTGGGGTGGCACGACCGTCCCCAGCAAGGGGACGGTAGGCTGGCCGGCAAAGGTTAGGGTGAATGCCTTGCCCCCGGGATTGGCGACAGCGACATAGTTGCCGGCGTACTGATGCATGGTGGGGTGAAGACTGAACGGCAGGGCAACCGAAGCGGTGGTGCTGGAATGGATGGTCGAATGGACATACCCATACAGGCCCCCATCGAGCTGGTGATCGTTCAGAAAGTTCGCGATCAGCCAGTTGGCGAACACCTGGTTGGCGCTCATGCCGGTTCCCAACTTCGCCAGCACATCGTCGAAAAGGGCCATGTTGGAAAGGCCGGAATCGGTCAGGATGGCCCGGGTGACCCGAGTGCCGCCGTAGTGCTCGTAGAGATAGAGGAGCCAGAGATAGCCGCCGCCGTAGTAGGGGCCGAAATTGGCGTAGTCGAAAGAGTCGAGCTGGGTATCGGGCGAGCCGGCCTTGTCCTCATCCAGCCCATCGGCGGAGTAGCCATTGAGCACCTGGGCCAGCACCGAGCTGCCCTCGTTGATCCATGCCTCGTCGGCGGGGTGCATGTGGAAGTGGATCATATGCTGAAATTCGTGCGCCATCACGGAATCGTAGCCCGTCGTCCCCGGCGCCTCGGCCCCGAGATTGATATAGATGATTTTCCGCTGGTTACTATAGGGATTGACCACTCGAGGATAGAGATCCTCGGCGGAAAAATAGCCGCCCACGCCCGGCACGTTGCCGTTGAACACCGTGATGTGCGGGTCGTTATCCACTCCTGGGGTCCATTCCGTGCCGAAGGCGGCATGGTCCGTGGGATAGGAATGGTTTTCAAAAGTAGTGGCCGAGCGGATGAGCGCCGCCTTGTCGATATGGACGCCGTTTTGCACGTAGTAGTAGACATGAGCGGTCTCATAGACAATAGTCGCCCGCTCCGTCATATAGCCGTTGTTGCCGTCGTTCGCGATAGAGAAAGTATCGCCATGCCCAACCGGATAGCTGGTAGGCTGGGGATTCACATAGGGATCGATAGGGGTGAGGGTATGAAGCTTGAGCCGTTCCGTGATCGTATACAGATTACGGGGCGGCCGGGGGGTGGTGGCCAGCAAGCTGTCCAGCGCCGAGGGGGACGGTAAAGCCACGACCTGAGGGGAGGCGCCCCGCCCGCGCGCGGCGGGGAACACGCCGAGAACGGCCACGGCGGCCGCCAGAATGAAGCGGGATTGGTGAAAACGGGCCATGGAGTAGACGGTTCCTCTTGCTACTCAGCGGTTGGGGCGCGCCGCGCCCACGTCTTGGCCCAGTGTATCAGAATGCGGGAGTATGGGCGGCTTACCCGTTAGGACCGTAGAATGGAAGACAGCGGCGGGCTCGCTCCCGCTGGAACGCAAGCTTGAATCGAGGGATACGGCCAATGATCGACCCCAGTATCTTTGGCGCCTACGACATACGCGGCATCTACCCGGATACCCTGAACGAGGAGGCGGCGCACGCGATCGGCGGGGCCATTATCATACACCTCGGTGTCTCCCAGATTGCCGTGGGGCGCGACATGCGGGTCTCTGGGCCGGCGTTGGCCGCCCTCCTGATCGCGGGGATGACCGAGCAGGGCGCCGATGTCGTCGATCTGGGCCTGACCAGTACCGACGAACTCTACTTCGCGGTGGGCAAGTTCGGCTACCCTGCCGGCGTAATGGTCTCCGCCTCGCACAACCCGGCCAAGTACAACGGCTTCAAACTCTGCCGCGAGCAGGCACAACCAATCAGTTCCGAAACCGGCCTGAAGGCGATCCGTGATATCGCGGTGGATGGGAAGCTGCCCCCCAAGGAGCACCAGGGGACGGTGCATACCCGAGACGTGCTGAACGACTTCGTCAAGCACGCCCTCGGGTTCATCGATCCCAGCGCCGTCCGTCCGCTCCGCCTCTGCATCGACGCGGGGAACGGGATGGCCGGCCTGATCATTCCCGAGGTGATGCACTATCTCCCCTGTACCTATCGCCCTCTGTTCTTCGACCTGGATGGCCGCTTCCCCAATCATCCGGCCAGCCCAATCGAACCCGAGAACATGGTGGATGTGCAACGGGCGGTGCGCGAGGACGGCGCCGATCTGGGGGTAGCCTTCGATGGGGACGCCGACCGCATGTTCATCACCGACGAGCATGGCGCGTTAGTGGGCGGCGATATGGTGACCGCCCTGGTGGCCAAGAGCCTGCTGACCCGGTACCCCGATTCCACCATCCTCTACAACCTGATCTGCTCGCGGAGCGTGCCCGAACTGATCGAGAAGATGGGCGGGACTGCTGTCCGTACCCGCGTGGGCCATTCCTTTATCAAGGCCCAGATGCGGGAGCGGAACGCGATCTTCGGCGGCGAGCACTCGGGCCACTTCTATTTCCGCGACAATTTCTACGCCGACTCCGGACTGATCGCCTTGCTGGTGGTCCTGGAACTGATCTCCCGCGAAGGGAAGCCGGTCAGCGAGTTGATCCGGGTGCTGGATAGCCGTTTCCGCAGCGGTGAGGTGAACAGCAAGGTGCGCGACATCCCGAGCCGCATTCAGGCGGTACGCGAACGCTACGCCGATGGACGGCAGGACGACCTGGACGGGTTGACCGTGCAGTACGACGACTGGTGGTTCAATCTCCGTCCCTCCAATACCGAGCCGCTGCTGCGCCTGAACGTGGAAGCTGATTCGCGCGAGTTGCTGGAACGGAAGCGCGACGAAGTGTTGGCGGTGATCCGAGCATGAGCGCCGCGAGTGCCCGCCGAGTGACGATCATCGTGCTGGACGGAGTGGGCTGCGGGGCCGCGCCCGACGCCGATGCCTATGGGGATGTAGGGGCCAACTCGCTGGGCAACACGGCGGCGGCGATTGGCGGCATGACCCTCCCGAACCTGGGGCGGCTCGGTCTGGGCCGGCTTACCACCATCGAGGGTGTCCCGCCCGAGCCGGCCCCTACGGGACTCTATGGCCGCCTACAGGAAGCTTCCAACGGCAAGGACACGGTCACGGGGCACTGGGAGATGATGGGAATTATCAGCGAGCGGGCCCAGCCGACTTTCCCCCACGGCTTCCCTCCGGTGGTGCTGGCCGATTTCGAGCGGATCTCGGGGCGTGGGGTGTTGGGGAACAAACCTGCCTCCGGCACCGAGATTATTGCCGAATTGGGCGACGAGCACGTGCGAACCGGCAAGCCGATCGTCTATACCTCCGCCGATAGCGTCTTGCAAGTAGCGGCGCACGAAGAGGTAATCCCCCTCCCCGAGTTGTATCGGATCTGCGAGGAGACGCGGGCCGCGCTCACCGGCGACTACGCGGTGGGCCGGGTGATTGCCCGTCCCTTCGTAGGTCCACGCGGCGCCTATACGCGCGACAACGAGGGGCGGCGCGACTGGGCTCTCCAGCCGCCAGGCCCCACCGCCCTGGATACGATCACCGCCGTCGGGTTGCCGGTTCGCGGAGTAGGGAAAATCATCGACATCTTCGCCGGCCGCGGGATCACCAGCAATCTGCACGCCCTGAACAACGAAGGAGCAATCACCGAAACCCTGCACCTGCTCCGTCAAGCCGAGCGTGGGCTGATCTTCGCCAATCTGATCGAGTTCGATATGGTCTACGGGCACCGGAAAGATCCGCGCGGCTACGCGAACTCCCTGGCCGCCTTCGATGCCGCGTTGCCGGCGATTCTCGGGTTGCTGGGGCCGGAGGACGCACTCTTCATTACCGGCGACCACGGGGTAGACCCCTCGCCGGTGATCGCCCACACCGACCACACCCGCGAATACGTGCCGCTGCTGGCCCAGGGATACCGCCTCCCCGCCGGCACGAACATCGGCACCCGGAGCAGTTTCGCCGATCTGGGTGCCACGGTCCTGGATCTCTTCGGCTTACCGCCGCTCCCCGTCGGTCTCAGCTTTGCCGCGGGCGCCTGACCGGTGGCGCCCAAGGACGAGAGAGACCATGGCGCGCGAGGGGTTGACGCTGGCCGAAGCGGACAGGCCACGGGTGATAGGCGCCATCCTGTCGCTGGCGTATCATTACGAGGGAAGGGATATTTTCGATCGGCTGGTGGAGGGACTGATGGCAACCAAAGTTTGGGAAAAGCAGTTGGTTGAAACCCTGGAACGCGGCATTGCCGAGGGTATCGCGCTGGGTGAGGAACGGGGCCTGGCCAGGGGACGAGCGGAGGAGCGCCGAGCATTGCTGCGCCGTCTGTTGGAACAGCGGTTCGGCGCCATTCCTCCTGCCCTTGAGGCGCGGATTGCCGCTTCCGATACCGAGGCGCTGACCGCCCTCTTCGATCGCGCGCTGGTCGCTCCTACCCTGGCCGATCTCTAAAAGCTACCGCGCGATCCCAGGGCCGCGCCACGGTGTGCGGGACGCACGGCCAGTAAGAGGTGACGCGCCCGGGTTCAGTAGCCTGCATAACCGTATATGGAGGAATCGATGACGGACGACCGCGCGCCTGAGACCAGAAGACACGGACGTGGGCGACGCTCCCTCCTCTCCCACGGCAGCATCCTGAGCATCGGGAGTATCTTCTCCGTTGCCGGGGCCTTCAGTATTCTCAGCATTGGGAGCATTGGCAGCGTGCTGAGTATTGGGAGCGCCGGCAGTTTCCTCAGTATCGGCAGCTCCGGGAGTATTTTGAGTATCGGTAGCGCCGGCAGCATCCTCAGTGTCGGCGGCGCGGGGAGCATTCTGAGTATCGGCCAGGCCGGGAAGATCCTGGGGCGCGCAGGTTAGGTGACGTCCTCCGGGGACGCTCCTCGCGCCCGAAGGATCTGCGCCGCATGTTCGGCGCCGTGGTTGGCGTAGATGGTCAACCAGTCCTCCACGCCGTACCGGCCCTGCTCACTATGCGTACCGGCTCGGGCCCAGTCGGCCTCCGTGAGCCGTTCGAGCAGCGTCATGGTAGCCCGCCGCACCGCGCGGAACACCTCCAGGGACGTGGCGATTGGCCGATTGTAGTGGAGAGTACGGGCAAACAACTCTTCGTCATACCCCTGGATGACGGGCTGATCCTCGGCCAGCAGCCGGCGCACCCGGAT
>DATLQX010000096.1:0-11356 GCA_035534995.1 Chloroflexota bacterium
CGGGGAGGGCTGCGTCAATAACGGCGATCAGGCGGGCGGCAGATCCAGGTACACCGTCTTGATCTGGGTGTAGAAGTCGCGGGCCGCTTTTCCCTGCTCACGCATGAAGGTGCCGGACGCCTTGAAGCCGCCGAACGGCACTTGCGGTTCGGCGCCCGCCGTCTCCCCATTCACATGTACGATCCCGGCCTCGATTCCTTGCACGAACTCCAACGCCTTCCGCAGATCGCGGGTGCAGACCGAGGCGGACAGACCGAACTCCACCTGGTTGGCCAGCCGCAACGCCTCCGCGCGGTCCGCCGCCGGGATGATCGCCAGTACGGGACCGAAGATCTCCTCCTGGGCGATGCGCATGGTGTTCCGGACCTTGGTGAACACGGTCGGTTCCACATAATAGCCGTGCGCGAAGTGGTCGTGCGTCAGGGCTCCCCCGCCCAAGACGAGTTCCGCCCCCTCGCGTTTACCGATCTCGATGTAGTCCAGCACGGTCTTTTGCTGATCGGCGCTCACCTGTGGTCCCATCCAGGTTCCCGTCTCGATCCCCGGTCCCACCTTGAGGGCGCGCGCGCGGGCCAGCACCTTCTCGGTAAATGCCTCCAGGACCGGCTGAAGGACGATCACCCGGCTGGTGGCCGTACATTTCTGGCCGGTGCTGCGGAAGGCGCCGGCGATCGTGAGGTCCGCCGCCTGATCGAGGTCGGCATCCTCCAGCACCACCACCGGGTTCTTCCCGCCCATCTCGCATTGGACACGCCCGCCCCGACCCTGTACGGCGGCGGCGATCCCGTTGCCCACCCCATTGGAGCCGGTGAAGGAAATGGCGGCCACCCGCCGATCCGCCACCAGGGGATTGCCCACCGCGCGTCCGGAGCCATGCACCAGGTTCAGGACGCCGGGCGGGAGTCCGGCCTCGTGGAGACATTCTACGATGTGCTGGGCGGTCAAGGGCGTCAGAGCGGCCGGCTTGATGACCACCGTGTTGCCGAAGGCCAGGGCCGGCGCCGCCTTCCAGATCGGAATCGCGATGGGGAAGTTCCAGGGGGTGATCAAGCCCACGATGCCCAGGGGAACTCGCGAGGTGTAGAGGAGGGTAGCGGGGTTGGCGGAAGGATAGGTCTCGCCCGATGGCTCGCTGGTTTGCCCGGCGAAGTAGCGCAGGATCGCCACCCCGCGGAGGGTCTCGCCTTTGGCCTCCGGGAGCGTCTTTCCTTCCTCCAGGGTCAGGTCACGGGCCACTTCATCGGCGCGGGATTCCAGAATAGCCGCCGCCTTGAGGAGCACGGTTCCGCGGGCGAGGGGCGAGGCGCCGCGCCAGCCGGACAGGGCGGCCTCGGCGGCCTCGATGGCCCGCTTGACGTCCGGCTCGCCGCTGGAGGGGAATCGTCCGAGCACCTGCCGTTGGTCGGCGGGGTTGGTGTCCTCGAAGGTCTCGCCGGAAGCGGCGGCGATCCACTCGCCATTGATCAGATTTTTGTATGTCGGCACGTCCATGCTGTGTTTCTCCCTCTGTATGCCCCTGTATTGTACATTCACGGGGGAGATATTGATGGATATCAGCTTTGAGCTGTCCGATCGTTACTACGAGGAGCTTGGTCCCTGGCCGGTCCGCCTGGGCCAGCCCGCGCGGGCTCAATTATATACCTTCCGGGATCATAGTCTAGCCCAGCACGGGGGCCGGGTGCTGCTCCCGGATCTGGCCCTAGCTCCGGCGGAGGCTCCGGTGGGAGCGCGCCGATCCGGTCCCCTGGGCACGGCAGTGTGCGGGCTGGTCGGGGAACTGCGCCGGCATCGCGGCGAGGGACCGGAGCGGCGCGACACGGCGACCATCCGCCTAGAATGCGGGGCGCCGATCTGTCTAGAGATCCAGGCGCGGCGCTGGGACCATGTGGACGTGGCGCCGGCCCAGCCCGCTCCCGGCCTGGAGGCATGGCGGATGGCTCGCCCGCTCCGGGTAGCGGACCTTTTGAGCGGCGTGCTGGAACTCCAGGAAGTCGCGTTCGAGGCCGGTGGAGTCAGCAGCTTCCCGCTCCTGGATGATCGGGCGCCCAACTACCCGGTCAGCGGCACCGTGGCTCGGCTGGAACGGCTGGATCTCGATCCGGCGTCGCCCAGCTTCGGCGTCCTGGTGGAAGTAGAAGAGCCTCCCAGTACCCTCTATTGGCCGCACCGCTACATCGTGACCCTGGCGGTTTCTTGACCGGCAGCTATTGCTTTTCCGGATGGCTGTGATTGCCATAACGCCACCCCGACCACGGTCGGGGGATCACACGATGCGGCATGAGTATGCACCATTCTGCTAATGGGTAAGGACGGAAAGAAGAGGCATGAACGAGGTGACGCGCGCGGACATCATGGCCGCCGTTCGGCGCATCGGTCCTTATGTGCGGCGGACTCCGGTGATCGATCTGGAGGTGGGCGCGTTTGGAGTCGACGCGCGGCTCACTCTGAAGCTGGAACTCTTACAGCATGGTGGGTCGTTCAAGGCACGGGGCGCGTTTAACCGCGTCCTTGCCGCCGCTGTCCCGCCGGCCGGGGTGATCGCGGCCTCGGGGGGCAACCACGCGATCGCCGTGGCCCATGCCGCCCGACGCCTGGGTCATCGGGCGGAGATCTTCGTCCCCGTGGTCTGCCCACCGGTCAAAGTTGAACTGTTACGGCATCTGGGAGCGGAAGTGACCCAGTTTGGCGCCGTCTACGCCGAGGCGTTCGCCGCCTGCCAGGCTCGGGCGGAGATCACGGGGGCGCTCCTGGTCCATGCCTATAACCAGCCGGAAGTGGTGGCCGGGCAGGGTATGGTGGGCTGGGAGTTCGCTGTCCAATCGTCCGATCTGGATACGGTGCTGGTCGCGGTGGGCGGCGGCGGGCTGATCGCGGGGGTGGCGGCCTGGTACGCGGGCGCCGCGCGGGTGATTGGGGTCGAGCCGGAGCGTTCCCCCGCCCTGACGCGGGCGTTAGAGGCCGGGGAACCAGTGGACGTGACGGTAGGAGGGGTGGCGGTGGATTCGCTGGGAGCCAGCCGCGCCGGCGACCTCGCGTTCGCCATCGCCCGCCGGTGGGTGGACCGGATGGTTTTGGTGCCTGACGAGCACATCATCGCCGCGCAACGGGCGCTCTGGGAGACCGCGCGGGTGGCGGCCGAGCCGGGCGGGGCCACGGCGTTGGCGGCGGTTCTTGCGGGCGCCTACCAACCCGCTCCGGATGAGCGGGTGGGAATCCTCGTCTGCGGGGGGAACGTGGACCCGCGACAGCTTGCGTAGATTGACGCCAAGCCCTGATGCGGTATACTACTGTGGCGCGGGGCTGTAGCTCAGTTGGGAGAGCATTGCGTTCGCATCGCAGGGGTCAGGGGTTCGAGTCCCCTCAGCTCCACCGCTTAGGGGTGTAGCACAATTGGCAGTGCAACGGTCTCCAAAACCGTCGGTTGTAGGTTCGAGTCCTATCGCCCCTGCCCTCGGTCCATCCGACAATGGGCGCTCTTCTCGTAAGGAGCGCCCTTTTCGGTGAGCATGCCTGCTTCTTTCAGCCTCATGTCCTACAACATCTACCATGGCGGGATTGGCCGTATGGAGGCCATTACCGAAATTGTGCGCGAGGCGGCCCCCGATCTTCTCGGGATCGAGGAAGCCGACGACGAGGCGGCGATCGCTAAACTGGCCCAGGATGCCGGGATGATCTATGTCCATGGCTTGGCCAATCTCACCCACCATGTCGCCTTCCTCAGCCGCTTCCCCCTCGTGGAAAGTACCAACCACCCCCATCCGGGCGTGATGCGCAAGACGCTGCTGGAAGCGCACGTCCAGTTGCCTACCGGGGAGCCGCTGATCCTCTTCGTTACCCATCTCTCCGCCGCCGCCACCGCGTTAGGCGAGCGGCGCCGCCTCCGCGAGATGGAGGCCATCCTGGGCAGTATCGGCGATCGCGCCGACCGTCCTCACCTTTTTCTCGGAGACTACAACGCGGTGGCCCCTGGGGACGGATTGGTGGCGGAGGGGCTCACCGCGCACTATGCTCGCCGCATTTCCCTCCCCCGCCGTAGCGGACTGCCGCGCTCACACCGTCGCGCCCGCGCCTTCGGCGCCTGGCTTGACCGTGGCTTGCAAGCCGGCTGGCAGACGCCGGAAAGCCTCCTGCCGCGCGACCTCGTGCGCCGCGTCCTGGAGGCTGGGTACCTGGATTGCTATCGGGAACTGCATCCCGAGGAGCCAGGCTATACGTTTCCCGCGCCCGACCCCGCGATCCGCCTGGACTATATTTTCAGCCCGCCGGTCATGCGCCCTCGTCTACTCTCCTGCGAGGTGGTGGACATTCCGGCGGTGTCCGCCGCATCCGATCACCGTCCCCTGCTCGCGCGCTTCGCCCTATAACCATTCCCTCGAACATACTCGGGTTGGGAAACAACTGTAGTTGTTTCCCAACCCGATTATGTTCCCCTCAAGGTGAGATTGACTCACTTCAAGGTGATCGGAGGTTATGCGTCTTCGCGGGAGATCCCCAGCGCGGCGAGGGTCATCACGATAGCGCAAATCAACCCCACCCAGGCACCGTAGAGCGGCCCCTTGTCATACCCGGCGCCGTAGCCGTGGCCCTCGGTCACCATGAAGATGATCGTGCAGACGATCGCGGCGATGCCGATCAGCGTCAGCAGACCGGCATCACTCCTGGCGGCGCCGAGCGTCCTTCCCATCGTCCGGCCGAGCGCGAGGAGAGCCCCCACCGCGAACAGGATGCCGGTGACAACGCCCCATCCATGCCAACCATTCATGGTGATACTACCAGCGGCCGACGAAACGCCGTACCAATGGAAGAAGGTCAGAATGAACCCCACCACGGAGGCAAGGATCACGATGTCGGTCGCTACCATGGGATGGGCCGCGCTCTGCCGTATGCGCGTGTGAGTGTGCATCATGCTGCTGCTCATTACTTGACTCCTTCGTGCGTTAGACCACAACAGCGTTTTCGTGGCGCCTCTAGTGGCCCGAGCCATGGAGACCGGGTCGCCACTGGCCGGCGTGAACTGAGTCGTGAACGGTACGGGCGCGCCTCCGTGCGATATCACCACTCAGACGGCCTGCCATGGCAACCGGCGCCCATTGCTTGCGTCGTGGCCGGGTTCACCAGTTACTCCACACAGCCCAGGTGACCAACGCGGAAGGGGCGTCGATTCGAGGTGAGCGGCATCTCGGTCGTGCCGCTCATCCGCCTCGTGGCGCCGCGCTCCCATTCAGGGGCTGCGGATCAACATATCCACGACGTTCGCGGGCCCGGATGAAGGATACCCATCAGCCTGGCACCACTACACTTCATTTGTACCACCCCATGCCTTAAGAGGCAAACCGCGGATCTCGAAATCGCGCGCTGTTACCACCCATGGCTCCAGGTCTCCTTCACCCAGACGTGGTTCGGATCGAACGACACCCGTAGGGCGCGCTTGGGCCCGGCCAGCACGTTCAGGTAATAGACCTCGTAGCCGTGCGGTGCTCCCACCACATGGTAGCCACGCGGCACCAACACCAGATCGCCGTCGCCGGGGGCCACCGATTGGTCCAGGCTGCCATCATCGGTATAGACCCGTTCCAGGGCGAATCCCTGAGGCGGATTAATCCGGAAGTAGTAGGTTTCCTCCAGTTGTGATTCGTCCGGCAATCGATCTTGGTCGTGCTTGTGCGGGGGATAGCTGGACCAGTTGCCGGCTGGACTGTAGACCTCGGTCAGCAGCAGGCTGCCGGCGGGCCGGTCCTCCATGAGGATGTCGTGGATTTCCCGCCGGCACTGTCCTTCCCCGCGGGTATGCACATGCGCCTCCTCCGGCTGGTAGAGGCGGGGCGGGTGCGCGGCGCCCAGGGCGGGGGCGCTACAGATCGCCAGTTCCAGGGCGGTGGCCGCGTCTACTCGGTAGTCGATGCCGGGCGGCAGGTAGAGACAGTGCGGCAAGCCCTCGAAGGGGGTGGGCCGCCCACCCACCGCCCAGTTGGCGGCGCCCGCCGTGACCCGGGCCACCCCACCGATGCTCACCAGGGCCGCCTCACGGTCGCCGGTGGCCCCGCTCCAGCTTTCTCCCGCCGCGAGGCGGAGCAAATCAAAGCCGATAGACGTCCAGCTGGCCTGCTCTGGAGTGACCGAGAGCGCCAGCCCGTGCCCAGTCCTGTTCCCGCGCACCAGAAGGGATTGCTCGCTCATTGTCTCTCCTCCTCGCTTACCCAGGGGACTCCGCCGCTGCTTGAGAATCATGGCGTCACCGTCACTATGCTACCAGAAGCGGGAGCGAGCGCCTGTTTGCGGTATAGTTCCCTGGTGTGATGGAGATCCTGATCGCGGCAAGAACCGAGAGGAAAGCACCCCATGCGGACGCTGAAAATCACCGCCGGTCCCCACGAGTTCACGGCCAGACTGGAAGAGGAGGCGGCACCGCTGACCTGCGCCGCCTTCGAGAGCCTGCTTCCCTTCCGGAATAAGATTATCCAGGCCCGGTGGAGCGGCGAATCGGCCTGGATTCCCCTCGGAGACTTCAAGGTGGGGGTTGGATTCGAGAACGCCACCAGCCACCCGGCACCCGGCGAGATCCTCCTCTACCCTGGCGGTTTCAGCGAAACCGAGATTCTCTTCCCCTACGGGGCCGCCATGTTCGCCAGCAAGCTGGGCCAACTGGCGGGGAACCATTTCCTGACCATCATCGAGGGACGCGAGCAACTCCGGGAGCTGGGGCGGCTGGTGCTCTGGGAAGGGGCGCAGGATATCGTTTTCGCGTGCGCTACTTGAGCGGTGAGGCTCAACCGTGCCCCGTGCGCCTGCCAGGAGACCTTTCCCGTGCCCTTTACTGGCCACCCGTTTCCAGGGCCGCCGGCGGCTCGGCCAGAATTGACCGCTGGCTCTCGCCGTCGAACAGATGCAAGGCGGCGCTATTGATCCGCAGAAGCACGGTTTGCCCGGCGGCCGGAAGGGCCAGCGGGTCGACGCGCACGGTGAAAAGCTGCCCGGCCAGGAATGCCTGGATATAGGCGATGTCACCCATTGGTTCCACCACGTCCACCCGTGCCGCGATCAGCCCGGCATCTGGGGTGCCGCCGTCCGCGGTGCCGACCAGGGCGATAGCCGAGGGGCGGATCCCCGCGATCAGGGCCTTCCCCTCGTAGCGGGCCGCCGCCGCGGCTGCCGGGCCGGCCAGGGGAATCTGAAAGGTTCCGGTATCCAGGACCGGGCCGCCGCCGCTCACCCGCGCCGTCCCCGACAGGAAGTTCATGGCCGGAGTGCCGATGAACCCGGCCACGAAGACGTTGGCGGGTTGGTCATACACCTCTTGCGGGCTGCCCACCTGCTGGATCAGCCCGTCCTTCAGGACCACGATCCGATCCCCCATGGTGATCGCCTCGACCTGATCGTGGGTGACATAGATGAACGTGCTGTTCAGGCGCCGATGCAGGCGGGAGATCTCGGTCCGCATCTGGGCCCGGAGAATAGCGTCGAGATTGGAGAGCGGCTCGTCCATCAGGAACACATCGGGCTCGCGGACGATCGCCCGCCCCAGGGCCACCCGCTGCCGCTGCCCGCCGGAGAGCTCGCGGGGCCGGCGCTGCAGCAGGTGCCCGATACTCAGCAGGGCGGCGGCATCCTGGACTCGGCGCTCGATCTCCTGGGACGCTGCTTTCCGCAGCTTGAGGCCGAAGGCCATGTTGTTATAGACATTCATGTGGGGATAGAGGGCGTAGTCCTGGAACACCATGGCGATATTCCGCGCCTTGGGCGGCACCCGATTCATCAGCCGGTCGCCGATATAAATTTCACCGCCCGAGATCGTCTCCAGTCCGGCGATGCTATAGAGCATGGTGGACTTGCCGCAGCCGCTGGGGCCGAGCAGGACCACGAACTCCCCGTCGCGAATCTGGAGGCTCACGTCATTGACCGCCGTCACCTTGCCGAAGCGCTTGCTGAGGTTCTTCAGGGTTACGCTTGCCACTTGACGCTCTATCCCTTCACGCCGCCGGCGGTGAGGCCGCGCACGATATAGCCTTGCATGCTCAAGGCAATGATCACTGGCAGGATGTTGGCCACCACGCCGCCCGACATCAGCAGCCCGAAATCGATTGAATGTCTGCTGGTGAATTCCGAGAGGGCCACCGGCAGGGTCTTGGCTTTGTAGGTATCGGTGAAGATGAGGGCAAAGAAGAACTCGTCCCAGGCATTGAGGAAGGTGAAAATAGCGGTGGCGGCCAGGCCGGGGGCCGAGAGCGGGAGTACCACCTTGATGAAGGCGCCCAGGCGCGAGCAGCCGTCGATCCGGGCCGCGTTCTCCAGCGAGCGGGGAATGCTCATGAAGTAGCCGCGGAGAATCCACAGCGCGAAAGGGAGGGCGAAGCTGGTGTAGGCGAAGATCAGAATCCACCAGCTATCCAGGAGATGCGTCGCGCGTCCCATCATATACATCGGGATGATCACCGTTACCGCCGGGAGAAACTGGATCGCCAGGAGAAACAGCAACAGCACATTTTGGCCGGGAAAGCGCAGTCGCGCGAAGGCGTAGCCGCCTACGGAGCCTATCACCAGGGCGATCACCGTGGTGATCGTGCAAACGACGAGTGAGTTGATGATCGAGCGGATGAAATTGGACGAGCCGATGCCGTCGCTGGCCGAGGTGAAGAGCCGGGCGTAGTTATCGAGAGTAAAGTGTGGCGGCAGAGCAAAAGGATCGGTGAGCAACTGCGACTTAAACATGAAGGAGCTGAGCACCATCCAGGCGAACGGTGCCAGGCTGAAGATTACAAAGAAAGCCAGGGCGGCCAGGATGAAGATCCGCCGGAGCAGGCTATAGCGGTTACCGCTCATGCCGCCGGCTCCGAGCGCAGAAGCCAAAGATAGACCAGGATGATCAGCACCATGACCATGGTGGTCAGATAGGCTACCGCCGAGGCGAAGCCGATGTAGTAATTCTGGAAGGCTTGATCATAGATATAATAGCTCAGCACGTTGGTGGCGTTAGCCGGGCCACCTCCCGTCATCACATAAATTATATCGTAGACCCTGAAGGCACCGAGGGTACGCAGCACCAGGGCCACCAGGATCGCGGGTCTGAGCATGGGCACGGTAATGGAAAAGAAGCGCCGGAACGCCCCAGCCCCATCCACCTCGGCCGCGTGGTAGATGTTGGTCGGGAACGTCTGCAGGGAAGCCAGAAGGATGATCGTCATGAACGGGGTCGTCTTCCACACGTCGGCGGCGATCACCCAGCCCATGGCGCCGGTGGTGGTACCCAGCCAATTCTGATAGTTGCTGATCAATCCCCACCGCTGGAGGATGATGTTCAAAGTGCCGTATGTGGGATCGAGGATGTAGTTCCAGACCAGTCCGTTGCTGATCGTGAGCATGGCATAGGGCACGATCATCACCGAACGCATGATATTGCGCCCCCGGAACTCCTCATTCAGGAGCAGAGCGAAAGCCAGGCCCAGTACCAGTTCGATCGGCACCGAGATCACGGTGAAGACGACCGTGCGCTCGGTAGCTCCAAGTACGTCGCTCCGGTAGAAGGGGTCGGTGAAAATGAGCGAATAGTTATGAAACCAGGCGAAGGTTGGATTGGGCGAGGCGGTGAGGTTGTAGCGGTTAAAGCTCAGCCAGAGTGAATAGAGCACTGGCCAGACGAAAACCAGGCCCACGATCACCAAGGTCGGCGCGATCAGCATGAAGGCCAGGTTGGCTTCCCGCATCTCGCGCCCACTCGGCTCCCGCCCCCATCGCCGTGCCTCCAGCGGAGAAGTTATTTGTGCCATGGTGATGAGGTAGCGTGCCGGGGCGGCGCGCGGCCAGGCATAGGGCCGCGTGCCGCGTCGGGCAGGCTAGCTACGGATTGTTCCCACTGCCGGTGGCCTTCGTCATCTCGGCGACCGCGTTGTCGAGCGCCTTCTGAGGAGTCTCTTGGCCAAGGAAGGCTTTGTGGAGATGTACCTGAAGACGCTGAGAGGCGTCAAGGTAACCCGGGAAGTTGGGCCGCGCCTGGGCATAGTTGAACTGCTGGCCATACACGGCGAAATCGTCCTGGCCATCACCCTGAGCCGTGAGCTTGCGCAGTCCTGGGTCGCTATAGAGCGAGCTGTAGATGGGGAACTGATCGAACACCTGCATGCCCACTATCTGGGCCTTCACGGTGATCCACCAGTTGAGGAAGGCCTTGGCCTGGGCCAGGTTGGGTGCGGCCTTCATGATCGAGAAGCCTTCGGGACCCAAACAGGTACCACTTTTCCGCCCTGCCGAGCCGGGGATCAGCGACATGCGGATCTGGCCGAGCACTGATGCCACCGTCTGGGTCTTGTCGATGGAGCCGCTCATCGTCCCTTCCCAGTTGGTGGACATCGCGATCTTGCCGGAGTACAGGTCGTTATTTACATCCGACTCAGTGTGGCTAAGCGAGCCGGGCGCGGCATAGCCCTTGTCGAGCATCAACTTCATCATGGTCAGCGCCTGGACGCCCGCGCCCTTGTTGAAGGCCGGGGTGACATTGTCGGTAGCATAGAAGCGGCCGCCGAGTGAGTCGATCATCTGCACGTAGTCGCAGGTCAGGCTTTCCGCTTGCTTCCATGACCACGACATTGGGTACTGGATACCCAACTTCTTCCGGTTGGCATAGAGCACCGAGCAGTAGTGCAGCAGTTCATCCAGGGTGGCCGGCGGCTTGGTGAGTCCAACGCTATCCAGCATCTTTTTATTGTAGAAGAAGTGCTTTGAGCTGTTATACTCCGGCACGCCGTAGAGCTTGCCTTTGAACTTCACCGCCGCCAGCGACGGCGCGGCGATCTGCTTCTGGACCGAGGCCGGCAGGAAGTTCGACAGGTCGAGGGTGAAACCGGCCGAGGCGAACGAACCGGCCCAGATCGTATCGATCTCCACCACGTCGTCGCCGGGCACGGACGCCTGGCCCTGGGTGGTGATTTTCTGATACTGGTTGTTGTAATTCTGGTCGTCAAGGTTAACCTTGATCCCAGTTTCCTTGGTAAAGGTCGCCATGTACTGGACCCACTTGGCGTGGTTGGGGGTGAATTGCTTCATTACCGTGACCGAGCCGCCGGCGGCCTCGCCACGGGCCGCGGCATGGACGTAGCCGGCCAGCTCGGGGCTGAGCCACATACCGGCCAGCGTGCCGCCCGCCAACACTTTTCCAGTCAGCTTGAGCAGATCAGCGCGGTCGATTGGCCGGCCAAACAGGGTTGGTTGATCGTCGGACTTGGACCGTTCCATACGAGATCCTCCTTGATCACTTCCGGCAACCAGCAACTGTTTCTCGCTACCATACAATAAGGCCCAGAGGATGCCGGTGCCACGAGTGTATCACTTCACAATTGGCATGCACAACAGGCGTGACCCTAAAAAG
>DATLQX010000097.1:0-3291 GCA_035534995.1 Chloroflexota bacterium
GTTAACGTAGCTTACGTGCGAATGGCGGCCCAATCGTCCAGGAACGGGAGAGCAAGTTGGTAGCACGCCGCGACGTTGCGGCCGAGGGGGAGCGAGATGTCCCGCCAGGGACCGTCTGGCGCGAAGGTCAGGATGAGGGCGCAGCCGTCGTGGCGGATCTGGGCATGAGAATTGGCCCCGATCCGCACCAACTCCTTGATGCTAGCCGCGGCCAGGAGCGTGTGCCCGAGGAACTGGCGTCGGAACCACCGGACCAGATTCTGCGCGAAGAGGACGAGTTCCTCGTAGAAGGCGATGCCGTCCCGATGGCGCGTGGGCAGATGGCGGCTGGCGAAAATTCCCTTGCCCTCTTTGATCCCCGCCTCGATCGTCTGGCGTCCATTATAGAAGACGCCGATGCGTCTTGGCGGCCAGGCGTCGGCCGGGAGCGAGGGCGTCGCCACCAAAGCCGACCACCGTTCGGGCCGTTTATCGCCCCACCACTGGCGGCACAGGAAGAGCCGCATCGGATAGGGACATTCCCCCAACGACGTCTCCTTGCTCTCGGCGAGGAAGCCGTTCTTGCTCACCTTCTCCCATTTCAAGCCCTCTTCCTGGCGCAGGCGCTCGGAAACCCGATGGTTGTGTACACGCGCGACAAAATCGTAGCCCTGCTCGTCGAGCCAGGCAAGCTTGGCGGCGTGCCCGAAACCGCCGTCCATCCGCAGGATGATGCGGCGCGGGTGCAGGTTGGCGGCGTTCTCGGCGGCGAGGGCAGCGCGTTGGGCCTGGAGTTGGGCGATCTGGTCGTGGAGCTTCTCCCGCTCCGCCTCCCATTTCTTGGTGTGGCGGCGCAGGAAGATATTCCCGTTTCGCCGTCGAGCCAACTCCGCGTCCACCTCCGTCACGCGCTCCCCCAGGGCCTGGATGCGCCCATCGAAGAGTTCCACCCGCCGGCGGGGACGGCCCACCTCCCGTTCGATCAACGCGATGAGTTCTTCCAAACAGTGAATCTCGACGGTGCGGCCCGGATGAAGGAAGCCACCGAGCACGAAGGGATCTTGCGGGCCGGCCAGTTGAGCGCGCGCGAACTGGTAGCCGCGCCCGGTCCCGTCCACTTCGCCCATATACCCGAAGTCGGCTCCCTCGTAGGTCGTCGCTTGGTCGCTGACGACCAAGCCGGTCAGATCCAGGTCGATGACCAGCCAGGAGGGACTGATCGCGCGCAAGACCCTGCGTCGATACGGATCGATCACCTGGCGCAGAGTGATCTTGAGGGTCGAGACGGTCTCGGCCGAGACCGACCGCAGGAGCGCGCTCACCCCCGAGGCTGAGGCGAAGGACTCTTGGCCCCACGCCGCCGCGACGGCTGCGTCTTGGACGAGGGGATGGGCGCTTTTCCCCAGTTCGCTCACGTGCATGCCGCCCGCGAGCAGGTGGGCCAGCAACTCGACGGTCTTGTCTTGCGGGCGGTGGTCGATCGTCTTCATCTTGAACGGGATCCGTTCCAGGGCGTCGGCCAGGCCAATCTGCTGGGCAAAGCGCCCATAGGCGACGAGGAGGGCATGCTCGGTCTCGACAACCGTCTGGTCCGCATCGGTTACACTCATCTCAGGCATCCTTTCTGGCTTCTGATTGGGATTCCGATTTTCAGCCTACCAGATCGGATGCCTGCACTTGTCCGCCCTGACCACAGCAGGACGATTGGGCCGCCATTCGCACGTAAGCTACGTTAACTTGGGACCTATGCGCTAACGGGATGGACGACCGCGATCAACGCGGGGGACGTGCTGGCGTTCGACGTGAGCAGCGTGGCGACAGTGCAGAGGATGACGATCGATTTGAGGGTGACGAGGGGGTAGGCAATGCTGCGAGGAAAGAGGGGTAGCGAGGTGCAGAACCTGGACGACCGATGGCGTCGATTGGAACGCCGATCGCGATCAACGCGGGGGACCGGCCGCAGTTCAACGCCGGGAACCTGACGCTGCCGAATCCGAGTTAGAGGTACGGACAAGATGATGGCCGAGAGGAGCAGTGGTGATCGGCGGGCGGCGCGTGCAACACCGCCAGACCACCCGGGCGTAGAGCAGGAGGTAGATTGTCGGGTAGAGAAGTCCGACGGCCGGGAGCAGGCCCAGGACCACGTTGGGGAGGACCGTCAACGCGACGAGGCCCAGCCAGGGGCCGTCCCAGGTCCAGGCCAGGAACATCGGTAGCAGCAGGAGGAGGTAGCCCGGCCAGGCGACCGGTGCGGCGAGCAGCCCTGCCAGGACCGCCAGCGAGGATGTCCCGAAGAAGCCCGGGCGACGGAGATGGACGATGGCCGCGGAGCCAAGGAGCAAGAGCACCGATCCAAACACCGCCGCGCCCGGCATTTTGACCTGGTAGGCGAGGCCCGCGAGGGAGCCGTTGATCAGGGAGGCAACCCCGTCGTAGTCGCGGGCCGCAGTGAGCCAGGAGCCAAGGGTTGCCGGGCCATACCAGAGGACCGAGGTAGCAGACATGATCAGGGCCACAAGGACGGCGAGCAGGCCGGACCCGAGATCGCCGTCGAGAGCCAGGAGCACTGGCCAAACCGCGAGGTTAGGCTTGAGGGCGATGGTGGCGCCGATCAGGACGCCGGTGACAACCGGGTGCCGTGGCCACAAGGCGAAGGCACCGAGCACCAACACCGCGACCAGGACGTAGACCTGGCCAACCGTGATGGTCTCCCAGAGCGGGTAGGACGCCAGGAGCCAGGACGCGACGAAGACCGGCCGGCGGGGGTGCCACCGGTGAAGGCCCAGGGCGAGGAGACCAGTGAATAGGGCCAGCGAGAGAACGGCCCAGACGCAGTATCCCAGCACGGGGTTCACGTGGGAGAGTAACGCGAAGGCAGGTAGCCAGATGGGTGGGTTGAGATTCGGCAGTGTACCGACCGGTGGCGTGTACGGATTGGCGCCCTGGACCAACAGGACCCCCGACGTCCAGAACGCCCGGAAGTCGGCCCCGGTAACTCCTACAAACGGTGTGTTGGCCAGCGCAACACGGGTGTCTATGGCAAGAATCGCCGCCGGGGCAGCCCATGCCACCCACGGAGTCCGGGTCCGGTCCGCATCACTCACGGCTAAAAGCCCTCCCGTCAACCACCAGCCTATCAGGAACACAGTTCGCCGGGCGAGGGGCGAATTACCCGGCGTTGCGTGGGAAATTACCCATCCGAATCGGGGCGTGGTTCATATTAGGCGGCTAACGTGTTGACAGTTTCGGACGAGATGGATGGAAATTCGCTGCTCGGCGGGTCAGGGCGGCCATATCCCAGAACCGTCAGCC
>DATLQX010000098.1:0-19377 GCA_035534995.1 Chloroflexota bacterium
TGGTGCGCGGAGCAGGCGCCACTCTCGATCGCCAGGCGGAGGTCCGCCGCCGTGGTGCCGGAAAAGCGAGTGTAGCCCTTGCCGATCGCTTCGACGATGTGCGCGTCCGAGTTGCCGATCTCGGGCAGTTGGCGGAACGCGCGGTTGTAGTGGCGCGCGCGGAAGTTGGCTGGCCGCAAGAACGGCGTGGAATTATCTACCTCTACCCCGTCGAACGGGAGAGTGGAAATCCGGCGCCCCACCCCCTGCATCATGATGCGCTGGCTCGGGAACGGCCAATCGATAAATAGATGGGCCGCGATCGCCAGCCCGTTCTGTTCATGGATAGCCACGATCGTCTCGGCCGCGCTCAAGCCCGGCGGGATGCGCCGTTCGAGAAATAGGCCCAGGATATGGCCATCGCGGCTTGAGACTTCCTCGCCGACAATGATCGCGAAGGAATAACGGTGCTGGTGGATTCTGGCTTCGAGGGCCCCTTCTATGGTGTCGTGATCGGTGATGGCGATCACCTGCAAACGCGAGCGCCGCGCCACATGATCAAGAACGGCCCGCACCGTGGGATGGCCATCCGAGTAGCAGGTATGAATATGCAAGTCTGCCTTGCCGGATGATGGGCTCATACGGCTTGCTCCCTTCCGTAGGCTATCTACGATAAACATCCGGCAACATGGCTAGCGTGGCGGTATCACGCGGTTCCTGGAGCCTTGCGAGTTCCGCGTAGTCATCCAGCAGCCTGGCGAAGATCGCCTCCCAGGTCCGCCCGGCGACAGCGGCGCGCGCCCGCTCGCCAAGGCGGGCGCGCAACACGCTGTTCGCCGCCAGCCGCCGGGCGGATGCGTACCAGTCCCGATAGTCCTCGGGCGTACAGAGATAGCCTTCCTGGCCATCGCGGAGCAGATCCTGTATTCCCCCGGCCCGGAACGCCAGTACCGGCAGACCCGAGGCCATCGCTTCCTGCACCACCTGCCCGAAGGTCTCGGTAAGCGAGGGAAAGGCGAAGAGATCGGCCGAGGCATAGAGGGCGGCCAGATCCGCTCCATGGCGCTGACCGAGGAAACTCACGGGCAACGCACGAAAGCGTGATTCCAATGCGGCACGATGGGGTCCATCGCCGACCAGCACGAGCCGTGCCCGTGGAATCTGAGCGATCAGCGGCCCGAGATATCCCAGATTCTTCTCGGTGGAAAGCCGGCCCACATACAGGATGAGCAGGTCTTCGTCCGCGCGCAGCAAGATGCGGCGCACGGCGTCGGAACGACGGACGGGTGTGAACAGCGCTGTATCCACCCCACGGCCGAGCACCCGTACCGGTGCTATTCCCTGGGCCAGCAACTCGCGCCGCGTGCTTTCGGTCGGCGCGTAGGTGATCTGACAAGCGTTATGCAACCGGGTCACATGCCACCGCGCCAGTCCGACACAGGCTCCCAGTCCGAAATACCGAGCATAGCGCGGCACATCCGTCATGTAGTGGGCGGCTACCGGCACGCCCAGCAGGCGGCCGGCTCGGCAGCCCCGCATTCCCAGGGCAAAAGGACTGGCAAGGTGCAGGACGTCCGGCGCCCAGGCGCGTAGAAGCCGCGCCATCCCAGTGCCGAACAGCGAAATCGTAAGATCAGGATAGGGCGGAAAGGGAAGTCCGCCGAAGCGTGCCACGGGATAGCCCTCGTGCTCGGTGGGACCGGGGCCGGCGGCGAGGACCAGTGCCTCATGATTGTGAAGGCGTAGGTAGCGAAGCAGTTCGAGAAGTGTCCGTACCACGCCATCGGTGCGGGGAAGAAACGATTCCGTCACAATCGCCACACGAATTGGTCGACCTCCCTGCCCCGATCTTTCCTAACATCTCGACCATAACACGGGCAGGTTAAGCCTCCATCAACGGTGATTTAAGTCTTTGTTAAAGCAGGTGCAGTCGGGGGTAGCAGACTATGCGCCATGATTGCGCCCTAGTTGAGCTCGACTGTCTCGCCTGTCGCGATATAGATCGTGGTCTCCGCGACATTCGCCATGCGATCGGCGATGCGCTCGATATCGCGAGCCACGAACAGTGTGTAGGTGGCCCGCGCGATGGTGCCTGAGTCCTCGACCATTTCGGTCAGCAAGTCGCGAAACAGCGCGGCATAGGCGCTGTCGACGCCGTCGTCCACCTTGCAGACGGCGCGCGCGAGATCCACGTCGCCCTCGGCATAGCTTCGTAGTCCGTCTCTCAGCATGCCTTCCGCCTGGGTGATCAACTGATCAAGGTCGCCCTGATCGCCGATGAGCGGCGGCGCCGCCAGGCGGAGCGCCGCGCGCGCGATGTCCCTGGCATGGTCGCCGATCCGCTCGAAGTCGGAGGCCACCCGCGAGACACCGAGGATGCGTCGCAGATCCCGAGCAACGGGCGCCTGCAAGGCCAGCAGGATCGAGGCATCGTCAAGAATCTGGCGCTCCAGGCGATTCAGGCCGGGATCCTCATCCACGACTCGTGAGGCAAGAACCGGATCATAGGTCGTGAATGCCTTAATCGCTTGCGCGACCGCGGCGGCTGCTTGTTCACCCAGGAGCACGGTGGCCGCACTGAGCTCGTCTAGCTGTTGCGCGAATCGTTCGCGTGTCACGAGATTCCTCCCTTGAGTGCTCTGGCGTGGTAGCGTCCCAATCCGGGCCGGCCTACCCGAATCTGCCGGTCACATAGTCCTCGGTACGCTTATCCTTCGGGGTATTGAACATGGCTTTGGTGGGGCCTTCCTCGACGAGCACGCCCGCGCGGTCGTCCATATCCACCATCATGAAGGCGGTTCGGTCGGAGACGCGGGCTGCCTGCTGCATATTGTGGGTCACGATGACGATGGTGTAGTGATCGCGAAGCTCGGCGATCAGCTCCTCGACCTTGAGGGTCGCGATCGGGTCCAGGGCCGAGCATGGCTCGTCCATGAGAATGACGTCCGGACGCACGGCCAGGGCGCGCGCGATACAGAGGCGCTGCTGCTGGCCGCCGGACAGCGCGGTCGCGGGGGCCTTCAGCCGGTCCTTTACCTCATCCCAGAGCGCGGCGTCCCGTAGCGCCTGCTCCGCGACCTCGCGCGGGTTCATCCCCCGCTGTCTCCCGGTCAGCTTGAGGCCGGCGAGCACATTCTCAATGATGGATTTGGTCGGGAAGGGGTTTGGCCGCTGAAAGACCATCCCCACCAACCGGCGAACCTGCACCGGGTCGGTGCCGGGCGCGTAAATATCCTCGCTATCCAGCAGCACCTTCCCCTGGACGTAGGCGCCGGCTATCACTTCGTGCAGGCGATTCAAGCAGCGGAGGAGCGTGGACTTACCGCAGCCCGAGGGTCCAATGATCGCGGTCACCGTGTTCGGTTCAACGCGCAAGGTGACATCCTTGACCGCGTGTTTGGCGCCGTAATAGGCATTCAGGCGTTCAACAGACATACCGTGTCCAGTCGTGACGATCACGGGTCGGACCTGGCTGGCCCGCATGGCATTCATAACTCTAGCCCCTTGCGACAGCGCGGCGCGCGGCGACGAGTCGCGCCAGCAGATTGAGGACGACAACCAGCAGAAAGAGCAACATCACCCCTGCGTAGGCGACCGGATAGTCCTGGGTTGGATCCACGGGGCTAGCCACGGCCTGAAAGATTTGCAGTGACAACGCCGGCACGGGTTGGGTGAGCCCGATAAAGCCGTTGTTGTTCCCCAGAACCGTGAAGATGAGCGGCGCCGTTTCTCCGGCCACCCGGGCAACGCCCAAGATGATGCCGGTGATAATGCCGCTAAGCGCCGCCGGCATGACAATGCTGACGATGGTGCGCCAGCGGCTGATGCCGAGCGCCAGGCCGCCCTCGCGCAAGGCATCAGGCACGAGTCGCACCACGGCTTCGGTCGAGCGCGTGACGGTCGGGAACATGAGCAATCCAAGAGCCAGACCGCCGGCGTAGGCCGAGAAGTGCTTGGTGGTCAGGACCAGGACGCTGTAGGCGACAATGCCGGCGACAATGCTGGGTAAGCCCGCCATGACGTCGGCGGTGAACCGGACCACATCCCCGAAGCGATTGCGCCCGTATTCGGCAAGGTACAGTCCGGACATCACACCGATCGGCAGGCCAACCACACAGGCCAGGCCGATCAAGATCAGCGTACCCTTCAGACCCTCGATCAACTGCCCACCGGCGGGAGACTGCTCGGTAAGTATGCTGGGGAAGTGACCAATGAGCGCCGGCCACCCTTGCTGGACGACATAGGCTCCGACCGCGAAGAGGGGAATGAGCACGATGATCGCGCTCAGGATCATGGCTCCGGCCATCAGCCGGTCCACCGCCTTTCGCCGGCGAAAGCGCGCGCCACCGAGCGTGCGCGGAGAGGAAGCCGCGGCGATCCCCATTACACCACCTGCCCACTACCACGTGAAACCGACCACACCAACAGCCGAGCAAAGGCATTGAGCGCCACGGACACCAGGAACAAGATCAGCGCGAGCTCAAACAATCCCGCGAGTTGCAGATCCGCGGCCTCTCCGAGGCTCGCGGCGATCCGGCTTGCCAGCGTATCGGCCCCATGAAATAGGTTCGGCCCGATGTAGACATTATTGCCGATCACCATGGTCACGGCGATCGTTTCCCCCACCGCTCGACCGAGGGCCAGGATGAGCGCGCCGATGATGCCCGGCCGCGCGAACGGCAGCACCGCGCCGCGGATCATCTCCCACCGCGTGGCCCCGAGCGCAAGCATCGCTTCCCGCTGATGATCGGGCACCACGCGGATCACGTCCCGCGAGATGGCGGTCACCGTGGGGACGATCATCACGGCCAGGACCAGTGAGGCGGTAAGCAGACTGTGCCCACCACTGACGTCATCACCGAAGAACGGGGTCCAGCCAAGGGCGCGCTGTAGGGCCGGGTCAACGTCTTGTTGCATGAGGGGGATAACCACGAACACCCCCCAAACTCCAAAGACGACGCTAGGAATGGCGGCCAGAAGCTCGACCAGAAAGGAAACCGGCACCCGAAACCAACGCGGGAGATGCATCTCCACGAGCAGCAACGCGACTCCGATCCCCACCAATCCCGCCATGAGAAGCGCCAGCAACGCCGTCACGAGGGTGCCGAAGATGAATGGGCGAGCGCCAAACAGCATTTTAACCGTAGGATCCCAGACATCGGAGCTCACGAAGCCCCAGCCGTATTTGGTGAGGGTTGGCCACGAGTTATAGAGGATCGTGGTCACCGTGACCGCCGCGATCACGAGGATCAGCAACGCGAAGAAGGTGGCTACCCCCTGGAAGAGGGCGTCGCCATGGAGCCCGCGGCGGCCGCCAATCCCATGGCTGGTAGATTGCGCGGCTGGTTTAGATATTGCCTCTTGCACTGCTCGTACCGCTCCATCCACGAAACGCCCACGGGCAGGGCGGGAGCGTGATGTATATCACGCTCCCGCCCTGCCCAATACCTACGCGCGGTGTCTGAATCTACTTACCGGTGAAGAGGGGCTTACCTCGGTAGGTGACCGACTTGATCTTTGCTTCGTCGAGCTTCACGATGTTCGGCGCGAGCGGGGCATAGCGTAGCGATCCGGATGACGCATAGCTCTGCCCGTTGTGGATGACCCACCACAGGAAATTCAGCAGGGCGCCATAGCGCACCGAATCCGGCGCTTTTTGGTGAATCAGGGCCCAGCTGAACCCGGAAATCGGGTACGATGCCTTCCCCGGGCTGTCCACGATAATGGCGCGGAGGTCGCTGGGCACGCTGCCGGCATTCGCCGCGTCCGCGGACGCGCCGGCCGTGCTCGGGGGAACGAACTCACCCGCCTTATTCTTCATCAGGGCATCCGTCTGCTGCGTCGAAATAGCATACGAGAGCTCAACGTAGCCAATGCCGCCTGGTGACTGCTTCACGATGGCGGCCACGCCGGCGTTGCCTCGGCCACCCTCGCCGGTCGGCCAGTTAATCGTGGTGGACGCGCCCACGTTGGACTTCCAGTCCGCGCTTACGGCGCTGAGATAACTGGCGAAGATGAAGGTCGTGCCACTGCCGTCGGATCGATGGGCGACCACGATGGGAATACTGGGGAGGGAAACGCCACTATTCAGGGCGGCGATGGCCTTATCGTCCCACTTGGTAATTTTGCCCTCGTAGATCTGGGCCAGGGTCGGTCCATCAAGCTTCACCTGCGCGTGGACGCTGGGCAGATTATAGATCACCGCTTCCGGGCCCAGGGTGACGGGTATGTGCAGCACGTCACCGCCCGCCTTCTGAATCTGGGCGTCGGTCATCGGGCCATCGGTGGCGCCGAAATCGACCGTGCCGGCGGTGAATTGAGCGATACCGGCGCCGCTGCCGATGCTTTGATAATTAATCCGCGTTGTCTTGCTGACCGTATTACCGTAGGTGAATGCCCACTTTAGCATCAGCGGATAGACAAAGGTCGAACCGGCCCCGTTCAGGAAGAGGGTCGAGGCGGTCTTTGTCCGTGCCTGCGCATTCGGGGTGGTGGTGCCGGCCACCAACGACGACGCCACGGTGACTGCCCCGGCGAGCATCGCCAGCCGTGCACGCCGTGATTTGCTCTGCATGTCGAATCCTTCTCGCTGCTTGTACGGTAGTAAGGCAACCACAGGTCGTGGCAACCTGGGCACGATCTTACTTGCGGATCTGCCTGGCTTGGAAACATCGGAACCGCCGGCCGGCAGTATCCGTCACTCGGGAGCGGGGTGGGCTATCGGTCCATCCCATGACCTCCCTCATTACGGTAGCAGGGGCCGTTTAACCAACGATTAAGGGTGTGTTAAATCCTTGTTAAGCGGATGGGCCGCTCAACCACGTCGCGCGGCATGGTCGCGTACGGATTATTGTTTGGCGCCAGGCAGGAAGAGCATACCGTGCGGACTGCCGAAGCCGATCGCGACCGGCGTGATAATACCGGTCCCCTGGTCGACGATGCCGAGCATGCCGGCCACGCCGGAATCATTCGGGGTCGTGCCGTAGACGGTGCCGGGCAGGAACGTTGAGGAGCGGACCGCGTAGATAGTGTTGGCTGAGGTGTCGCTGATCAGGAGGGTTCCCTGCGCGCTTGTAGCCCATACCGTATCGTCCACTTGATTACCAACCGGTAACGTGGTTATGGACTGATACTTCGTACCAAGCAGGGCAATGAAGATCAGTTGCGAACCGGCTTGGTTGTCGAGCACGATATTTCCCTGAGGATTAATCGTCAGTGAGTCGGGATCGATCACGTTCAGCGCCACCGTGGCGTTGGTGTTCGATGTGAGATCGATAGCAGTGCCGTTCCCCATCAGTACCGGAGTCACCGATGCCTTCCCATGGCTCAAGGTGATGCGGTCAAGGGCCGGATAGATGTTGACGCCGTTCTTGTCGAGATTGGGATTCGAGGCGGATATCAGCGCCACGCCATGAGTGAAGGCGAGATCGTCGAAGCCGCCGCCATGCGCCGTCGCGGCGAAGGCGTACGGGGTCTCCGCCCCACTGGCCGGATCGATGGTCACCAATCGTGGATTCCCATCCTCATTCGAGACTGCCCAGAGCAGATGGGTAGTAGGATTCATTCGCAGCCCGTCGCAGTGGCCCAGTACGGAAAAGGTGCGCACGATCTGCCCCGACAAGGTGTACTCCACCACCGTGCTCGACTGATTGTCGGTGCCATCCTTGGCAGTGATATTCTGATAGCCGACGAAGACATGCCGGCCATCGGTGAGAATAGAATCAGGGTTCGTATAGTTAGTGGTACCGGTGGCGAACACCGAAACCTGATAACCTGCCAGGGCGACAACCGGCAGGATCGTGGTGGTGGCCGCGTGCGCCTGCTTACCGCCTGGCGGGCCGATGAGACCAAGCGTGAGCGCGGGGACAAGCAAGCAAGCACCGAGGCCGCGCCGGATAGGAATGAACATGGTGGACTCTCCTTCTTGTTGGTAGGGGTGTCCCGAGCGGACAACCGCGCCACTCCGGCGTCTATGTTTTGGTCCACCCCAACGAGTGCAACCTTACCGCATAGACATTAAGAAGGAATTAACCATGCGTTAATAGAAGATTAAAGGTCAATCGCGCGGTATGCCTTAACGTGGGCTTAACAAGGGTTTAATATTCAGGCGTTATCCTTACTCGTATGCAGAGCATGAACGATCTAGGCATGGAACAAGTCGCTGGGCAGACGAGCAATCTAGCAGCCGTGTCCTCGGATGCGATTTCCCAGGTTTATCCCCGGGTGCTCTTCGCCGGCCAGCACACCGATAGGCTCGCGAATCTGCAAGAATTTCTGGAGGATCGTAACTGTACGGTGCTGCACTGCGCGCTGCGCGCTGAGTTGCCGCGGCGGATGCGCGCGCTGACCCCGCACCTTGTCGTGATCTCTGAACCCATGCTCCTTGACCTGCTCGATGCGTGCCGAAGGGTGCGCATCGCCGCGCGGGTTCCGATCCTGGTACTTGGTCAGAGCAAGACCGAGGATGAGGAGGTGCTCTGCTTAGAGTACGGAGCCGATACATACCTGGCGCCAGGGGCTTCGGTACGGCGCCTCCATGCCCATGCGGCGGCTCTGCTGCAGCGCGGCCTGGGGCAGGTATATGCCAAAGCGGAGACGCTGCTGGTCTTCGGTGAGGTGCGCATCGACCTCCAGCGGCAACGAGTATATCGGGGTGAGCGCGAGGTGGTGCTTCCGCCAAAGGAATATGCGTTGCTGCGGTTCTTGGTTGAGCACGTAGGACAGGCAATGTCACGGCAGGCCCTATGGGAAGGGGTATGGCAGTCAAGTCTTGCGCTAGATCGGCGGACAGTCGATGTCCATATCCATTGGCTCCGCGAGAAGCTTGAGATCGACGTAGCGAATCCGAAGCTGATCCGGACCGTGCGCCGAGTCGGGTACTGCTTCGATCCGTGAAGGTGTCGCGCGGATCGTTGGGTGGATGTTAAGCACCCGCGGCCCAGCCAGACGGTTCGTCCGTGTGGGCTCATTACGCAAATGTCCTCTGAACCCGACGACACTGCCGCCAACCTTTCCATGCCTGGTCCCACCGACCAGTCTCCCGCTCGGTCCTCTATCGAAACCATGGAGTGCTGGTCTGATGTAGCCAGCGCACATACACTCAGACGATCTCCGGCGGAGAGCACGGGCCTACCGCGACAGAGCACTAGGAGTTGGAACGGGAAACCATCCAGCGGCTCTCACTGGCGGTCGATAGGGTGAGCAGGCGGCGAGGCCGGATGCCCTGGATGCATAGGATTGTCTAAGAAGCACGGGCCAGGGGTAATGCTCTGGGTAGGCTGACGTAGACACTGGCAGGTGGCCGGTAGGGGCAGGCGCCGCCCCTCCATGTGTGGGTGCGGCGGTTTCCTTGTGGGAGACGCCAGCGGCAAAAGCTCTGGCGCGTGCATTCCACCTGCTGGTCCGCGAGCGTGGCTTTCCGAGGACCGAGCTTAACCCAGATTTAATGGCCCATTAACGGCAACCAAATATACACCTGTTACGGTGTGCTACGTGGAGTGCATCGCGGAGGTTCCGTGCCCTTGCCTACTCTCGGGCTCTACAGGTAATGGCGTTCGGTGGCGCGGTAGCCAGTGCGGTAAGTCCCCCATGTCATATCGGAGAAAGAAGGAGATACATATGCGTTTCACAAGCCGAACAGCTCTATTCGCGGTCGCGGCGTGCACGGCGGTCGCCGGGCTCAGCCCCACTCCTCGGACGCATGCTCAAACGCGAGCGCTTGCCGGGGGATCGCTGGTGCTGTATGGCGCGGAAGGATATGACGTCACCACCGGCAAGGTGTTCGGGCAGGCAACCGGCACGAATGTCCAGGTTCTCGATGACCATACGGGTATTATTATCGCCAAGATTCAAGCGGAGGGAGCCAACCCGAAGTGGGACGTAGTCTGGTTCGATGGTGACGCGGCCATGCAAGCGCTCAACAACCAGGGTCTCCTCTACAAGTGGACGCCCGCGAACGTAGCGAACTATACCCCACTTGGCGCCTCGCTGACCCCGCCGGACCATGCATTCTTCCCAACCGGCGTCACGGCGGCGGGAACGATTGTCTACAATACCCACAAACTCAGCCCCGCCCAGGCGCCAAAGGACTGGAGTGATTTGCTCAAGCCACAATTCAAGAACAATGTGGCGATGAGCGATCCGGCATACTCAGGCCCAGCCTATTCGATGATCGCGGGAACCTTGCTCCGCCTTGGCGGAACGGGGAGAGCGCTTACCGCGGGCGAAGCGTTCTATACGGCGCTGAAGAACAACGGCCCAATCAAGTTCAATCAATCAAACGAACCGACCCTTAACCAGGTGGAAACGGGCGCCCGGCTAGTGGGGATCGTTCAGGACGCGACGTATTTCGCCACGAAAGCCACGGGCGCTCCATTGGCGATTGTCTATCCGACCAGCGGTGTAACCGTCCTGCCGGGCGTCATTGCCATCAACGCGAAATCCAAGCACCTCCAGGCGGCTGAGGCGTTTGTCAACTATGTCCTCTCGCGGGCCGGTCAAAACGTGATGGTGCACGATCCCAACGACAGCGATTCCTATTTCTCGCCCATCATTAAGGGAGTGGCGGCCTTGCCTGGCCGCCAGACCGCGGGCATCAACTGGCAGCGTCTGGACTATGTATGGGCGGGCGCCAATAACGCCCGGATCAAGGCCTGGTTCCACACGCATATCGTCCAATAGGATGTCTTCATTCGCCGCGAATGAACCTGACGGGCGGCGATGGGCGGGGCGCCGGCGCCGGGTGAGCACTGTTGTCTTCTCCGGCACGGCAACCCTGACGCTCCTGGTGCTGGTGCTCTATCCGCTGGTGGCCATCCTCATTCAGAGCATCCTGCCTGACTTGTTTGCCGTGCCCGCGCGTCTGTCAGTCTCGCTTGACCCTTTCGGCCGTGTTTTCAGCAATCCTGAAGTCCTTGGCGCACTGATCAACACTGCTTGGCTGGGAGCAGCGGTTGCCTGCTTCGGTACGCTGCTTGGCGCCGGGATGGCCGTACTGATCAAGCGTACCGATCTGCCTGGGCGGAGGCTCTTCAACGCGCTGGTCTGGGTCACCCTGTTCACCCCCACCTATTTGATTGCGCTTGCCTGGGAGTTACTTTTTAGCCGCGGCGGCTTCATCGACAGCGCCATCGCACCGCTCCCCGATGGCGTGATCAACACCATCTTTTCGCCCGTGGGCCTGATCATGCTCCTGGTTCTCCGTCTCGCTCCCTTCGCCTATCTCGCGACCAGCGCCGCCCTGCACCGCCTCGGCGCGGAGTATGACGAGGCGGCACGGCTGGTGGGAGCGCCCTTGCTCCAACGGTGGCTGCGGATTAACGGCCCGTTGCTTGCCCCCGCGCTACTGGCAGGCGCGCTGATCATCTTCGCCGAGGCGATTTCTGATTATGGGACCGCGGCGACCATTGCCCAGCAGGCCGGCTTCAATCTGGTGACCTATGAGCTATACGCGGCAATCAACAGTGTGCCGGTCGATTTTGCTCTGAGTGCCGCCCTCTCGTGCCTGCTTGTGGCGATCATCGCCATTGCCTTGCTCCTGCAAACGCGCGTGCTGCGCGCCCGCTCCTACCAGGTTATTACAGGGCGATCAAGGTCCGCGCGTCAGGTCCAGCTTGGCCTATGGCGCATTCCGGCGATGGCCGCCATTGGGCTGTACTTCGCCGCCGCGCTCGTCCTGCCGCTCCTGGCGACCGGCGGCATGAGTTGCATGCGCAATCTCAGCGGCGGGTTCGTTTCCGCGAATCTTGGCTGGGACAACTATCGCATTGCCCTGAACACCGGCGGCGAAGCGCTCTTGGCCTTGTGGCGCAGCACCCTATTGGCCCTGGGAGCGGCCACGCTCGTCGCTTTTCTCGGTCTTGCCATCGCCTTTACGATCGAACGGACCCGGTTGCCTGGGCGGCGCCTCCTCCGGTTACTAACCACTGTCACCTTAGCCTTGCCTGGGGTGGTGCTGGCTGTTGGGTATATTTTCGCCTGGAATGAGGTCTGGATGCAGAACCTTTTCGGCAACACTCCCTATGGCACGCTTGGGTTGCTGTTCGTGGCGTATTGTGCTGGATCGCTCCCGTTTGGCGTTCGGTTGGCGACGGGGGCGCTGGCGCAAGTGGGTACGAACCTGCTTGATGCCGGACGGCTGGCGGGCGGGGGGACGGCACGCCTCTTCCGCGGGATCATCGTGCCGCTTCTGGCCCCGACCTTGCTCTCGACCTGGCTCCTGGTCTTCACCCATACGCTCTTCGAGTTACCGACCTCGCAACTGCTGCAACCGCCTGGGCAGCCGCCGCTTCCAGCGCTGATCGTACGGCAGTTCACTGTCTATAGCCAGGGACCGGCCACGGCGATGACCATGCTGGCCCTTGCCGTCGTCACGGTAGGGGTGCTGGCCATCGTATGCCTCGCTCGGCTCGCGCGGACGCGATGGGCCGGCGCCTCCGCTGTCACGCTTACCTTGTAGGGGTACTCGCACCTGGTGAACGCCGGCAACGGCGCCTGAGAAAGGCAAAAGAATGACCAAGGACACTCAACGGGTGGTGGTCTGCATGTTGGACGGATTTGGCATGGACTATTTTGGCGCGCAGCCGCTCCCGACCCTCCAGCGGATGGCGGCGCAAGGCTTCTTTCGTCCGGTAAACGCGATTATGCCCTCGGTGACCAACGCGAATAATGTGTCGATCTGCTGCGGTGCCTATCCCGAAGACCATGGTATTACCGGCAATTCGTATTTCAATGAACAGACGGGCGAAGCGGACTACATGGAAAGCGCCGCGTTCTTACTTGAATCAACGATGATCCAACGGGCGGCGGCCCGTGGTATCGCCTCCGCCTTGCTGACGAGCAAGAAGAAGACGATCAACCTGCTGGGTGGCGGCGCGACTATCGCCGTGGCCGCCGAGGAGCCGCCGCCCGCGTTCAGGGAACGGTATGGAGCGCCGGCCTCCATCTATAGTCGCGAGATCAACTACTGGCTCTGGGAAGTCGCCACTGATCTGCTCGCCACACGCCCCGACCTCGGCTTGCTGTACGTCCATACCACCGATTACCCCATGCATGCCTGGGCGCCGGAGGCGCCAGAGTCGCAAGAGCATCTTACGACACTTGATACCCTCCTTGGGAAAGCACTGGCCGCCGCGCCGGACGCCGCGTTCCTGGTCACCGCCGACCATGGCATGAACTATAAAACACGCTGTTGGGATCTGGAGAAAGCGTGCGCGGAACGCGGCATGCCTCTCAGATTCGCCCTCTCCGCCGAGAAGGACCGCTATGTCCGGCATCACCGCACGTTTGGCGGCACTGCCTGGGTTTGGCTGCGCGCGCCGGATGATGCCGAGCGGGTCGCCACGGTATTGCGCGGTCTAGAAGGGGTTGAGCAGGTATTAAGCAGGAGCGAGGCGGCCAGGCGTTTCCGTCTGCCGGCGGAGCGGATTGGCGAGTTGGTGGTACTGGGCGATAAGGAAACGGTGTTTGGCGAAATGCCGGAGGCATACGAGGAACTGGATGCTCGCTACCGGTCGCATGGATCGCTCCACGAACTGGCGGTGCCGCTCATCGCCTACAACCACGGTACGGCGCTTCCGCCTCAAGAAACCATCACCGCCAACCTGGATTTGACCCGCGCGCTCTATCGCGACTAGTCCAGTGGGAGTCCCTGTCTATGACCTATTTCCCTATAGTGCGAACAATGGCCCCGTAGTATGATGCGCGCGGTGGCACTGTGCATATCGACCACCAGGAGGTTACGTGGAACATTATATTCTTGGCACCACATTGCCCGCGCTGGAGATCCGCTTGCAAGCGGGAGAAAGCATTCTGGCGGACAGCGGTGAACTGTCGTGGATGACGGACTCGATCAACCTGAAGACCAGCACCCAGGGTGGCGGCGGGAAGGGCCTTTTTGGAGCCATTAAGCGCGTGGTGGGCGGCGGTACCCTGTTCCTGACCGAGTATTCGGCCAACGGGCGCCCCGGCGCCGTCACCTTCGCCACCAAGATGCCCGGTTCCATTCTGCCGATCAACATCGAGCCCGGCAATGGCTACATGGTGCACCGTCATGGTTTCCTGGCCGGCACGACCGGAGTGCAGATTACCGCCGGCTTCCAGAAGACCCTGGGCGCGGGCATTTTTGGCGGCGAGGGCTTCGTACTGCAAAAGCTCTCCGGCCAGGCTCACGCCTGGATCGGTCTCTCCGGCGAGGTCGTGATCGTCGACTTGGCGCCGGGCGAAACGTTGCGCGCCCATCCCGGGCACGTGGGGATGTTCCAGGAGCGGGTAAGCTTCGACATCACCATGATGAAGGGCATTTCCAACGCCATCTTCGGTGGTGACGGCCTCTTCCTTGCCGCGTTGACCGGCCCCGGACGAGTCTGGTTGCAGACCCTCCCCTTGCCGAACCTCGCCCACGCCCTGGTGCCCTACCTCCCATCCAAGAGCTAATACAGCTCGGCCCATATCCTTTGGCAGTCCAATAGGGGCACCGGGTACCCTCTGGGTGATGGGTGCCCCTACAAGCGCGGGGACACGTACACAGAGCTGTACTGGGAACGGCTGGAGGTTGTTGATCCACGACAAAGGGGGATGAACTCGTCCCCTTTGTCGTGGATCGAGTGGCGGGAAAGCGGCAGGTGTAGCTGGAGAGCCTGGTAAAGCGTTAGTCATGGCGGGGGCGCCCATGAGGCGTCATGACTGACCAACCAGGGAGACACCGTTCATGTCCGCTTTATGCTCTCGGGCCGCGCGTTTGGCTGTTCTCCTCACCCTGGCCGCCACCGTGGCCGCGCCCGCGCGTGCCGACACCACTCAGTCCCTCAACCTGCGCGTTACCCCCAACCCCGCCGTGGCCGGCCGGCCACTGACCATTACCCTGAGCGGCGCGCGCCCTGGCCAGATGTATGTCTTCACCGGCCAACCCCTCTGCGTCCAGGGGTTTGGGGGCGGCCTGATGGGCCGCCGGCCCGCGAACAGCCAGGGCATCGTGCGTTTCCAGTACCCCTCCCCGACCAGCCCAGATGCGACCTGCCGCTGGCGGCTGCGCGCCGGGTCCGTGGTGCCAGGAGCCACGGTTTCGACCACCCTTACCGTGCGGTCCTCGGATCCCACCGTGAATTCGGCGGCGCTCCGCGGCCAGGGCGGTCTGGCCTTCGCCTGGGGCGACAGCACCTATGCGGTGAGTGGGACAGGCGGGCCGGCCCATCTGATCGCGACCTCGGCGCCAAGCGACCTTGCCTGGTCCGCCGATGGACGCTGGCTGGCCTATATCCAACTCGATCCCACCACCTACACCGGCACGGCCCTGTGGGTGGCGCGGGCCGCCGGCGGTGACGCCCACAAAGTACCCGGCCTGACGGCGATCGGCAACTTCGCCTGGGCGCCGACCGGAGAAAGGCTGGCGATTACGGCCGCGCCCGCCGGACATCCCAAGGCTGGCTCCTCGGTGTGGTTGGCAAGCCCCACCACCGCGCCGGGTCTCCTGGTTGCCGGGGCCAGTGGTTCGGCCTGGTCGCCGGACGGCAGCCGGATCGCCGTGGAGATTGGCCGGCCCGGCAAATTAGGTGCGGCCAGCGTGTCCACCCTGGCGACGATCTCAGTGGATGGAGGGCCGATCACCAAGCACGCCAGCGTCCAGAACTCCGGGATCATCTTCACCAGTTGGTGGTCGAATGGTCAAGGACTCCTGTACATGGTGGACCCCGACTTTTCCGGTTCCATCGCCGCCGACGGCCTGCCCCTCTACAGCGTACCCGTCCACGGCACGCCCAAGCTGCTGACCACCAGCCTGGCCTATAAGGAATGGCTCGCCTGGGCGCCGAACGGTACCCAGTTCCTGGTAGTGTCCGGGGCTGGGCGGGAGATCTGGACCGGTAAGTCGCTTCGCCTCTGCGATGCCGCCGCGGGAACCTGCCGGGTCCTTCCCATGCCAAAAGGCCGCGTGGCCCTGGACCCCGCCTGGTCGCCCGACGGCACGCACATCGCCTACGTGCTGGCGCGGGACGCGGGGAATGTGGGCGGCTTCGGCAGCGCGCGGGCGAACGCCGCCTGGGTCCACACCCGTACCCTTTGGATCGCCGATCCCACGGGGGCGCATGCCCATGCCCTTCCGTCCGCCGGATCCGGCATCTACCAGCCGATGTGGTCGCGCGACAGCGGCTCGCTCTTCTATGTGCGTGACAATACGTTGTGGCGAGTGGGCGCCAGTGGAGGAGCGCCCAACCAGGTGGTCGGCCCGTTCCCCACGCCGCCGCGGTCGTATCCCTATGGCTACTACGGTCATCTCTCCTGGTCGGGACTGGTAGCCTGGCGGAACACATAACCACCTCACCTGGTTGGCTGTCCGCGATCCCCCTAACGGCGGCGCCAACCTCGCGTCTCCTCTTGCGTAACACCCGCGAAGGTGTTCCAATGCAAGCAAGACGGTGGAATACACTCGCGCCCCTATCCGTTATCCGTTGTTGGCGGGGAGGGGCACCTTCGTAGGTGTGTAGGCGCGGCGATCGGTGGGAGACCTAGCCATGCAGCTACTGCAACAAGATCCAGCCAAGAACATCGCCACCTTGGTGAAGGTCGCTATCGTGCTCGGCGTGCTCTTGATCGCGGTAGCCGCCGTGATCCTGGTTGGTAATTTTCTTGGCTTGTTGAGTAAGTTTTCCTCCGAGCTCTATCTCTTCATACTGGGCGCCATTATTGCCTATCTGATGGCTCCGCTGGTATACCTCTTGCAACGGGTGACGCGGAAGCGCTGGGCGGCGGTTCTTTGCTCGTACCTCCTGGTGTTGGCGGTGCTGGCTGGATTCGTGGTGCTGCTGATCAATCCATTCATCAGCCAGGCGCAATCCCTGGTGGGGAATCTGCACAATCCCTCCTCGGGGAGTCTTGGCCTTCTACGCCAGGCGCGGCAGGACATCGCCAGGGTGCAAGCCGACTTTAGCGCGTCGAATCAGTCCGTGCGGAGCACGAAGAATGACATTGCCGTCCTGGTCAAACAGGTAACCGCGCTTACTTCGGGAAACACCCCCCCCGGCGCCATCCAATTGCCGCCGAGCTATATCGAGTCACTGGTCACCCAGACGCAGCAATTGCAGTCCGATTACACGCAGGCCACCGCAATGTCCGGCACGATTGATGCTTCCACGCTGGCCCGCGCGGTTACCGCCGCGAATGCCGCGAAGTCCGCCGCCGCCGGCGCCGATCAAAAGGCATCCTCCACGCCGCTCATCTTGCTCGATCTACAAACCTGGCTGGATCATCGGGGTATCAAAGTGGATTTGCACGACAAATTCGGCCAGGCGCTCCAGCAACTGAACAATCAGGTTGCCTCGCTGGTCAATAATGCCCTGGGGATCACCCTGCAGGCCGGCAATCTGCTGCTCAGCACGGTCCTGGCCCTGATCATCTCCATCTATTTTCTCAGTGATGGCGACCGGTTCGTGCGGTGGCTGATCAAGTTGCTGCCCTCCCACCGTCGCAGGCGAGCCACCTATTTCGTGATCCATTTGGATCAGATTCTGGGCAGCTACTTGCGGGCGCAGCTCACGCTCGCCTTGCTGGCGGCGGTTCTTGACGCCTCGGGCGCGGTGGTTTTCGGCATTCCCTATCCGAGCGTGATCTTTCTCAGCACCTTCTTCCTCTCCCTGATACCGGTGATCGGGCCCGTGATTCTCCCCCTTCCCCCGCTCTTGATCGCGCTGATCTTCGTCCCTTTGCCAACCCCGATTTTTTTCCTGGTTTGGCTGCTGGTGGGAGAGCAAATCGCCACCAACATTGTGGGACCGCGGCTGCAAGCGCACAACGTGGGGATCCATCCCCTGGAAGCCATGGCGGCCGCGCTCGCTGGACTGCCGCTGGCCGGGCTGCTCGGCGCCTTCTTCGCCGTCCCCATCGTCGCCTTCGCGCACATCGTGGCCCGCGGCGTGATCCATGCCCACCGCCACGAGGAGCCCGCGCCGGCCGGTGAAGGTTCGGCCGGCGGCAAGGAGGGGGAAACGGTAGGGAAAGCGCGGAGTGATTAGCTGGCCAGCGCGTGAGGGTGCGCAATCCCTCTCAATCTGGGCGATGTGTACGCGGTGATTGGCTACTACTTGCACCAACAGGCGGATGTAGAGGCCTATCTCCGCGAACGGCGGCCACGCGCCAATGAGATTCGGCGGCGGAACGAAGCGCGGTTCGCTACGACCGGTATTCGAGAGCGCCTGATGGCACGGCGAACAAATATGCAGCCGTAGCGCATGCTACGATTGGCTCGATCCCCCGACTGCGGTCGGGTGGTAGCGCGGGGGCGACCGCGGTCGCGGGTTGGAAGCGGGCGGATCTATTTTCGAGGGAATCGCCGCGCCTTGGCGGGCCGAGATGGGAAGGGTAAATGTAGTCGGGTGGGTCGCCCGTATCTCCCGACCGCAGTCGGGGGATCGCTGCGGTTGCTTACCCCGGCAGCGCCGCACGAAATAGCCGCAGGAAGTTCCCTCCCAGCACCGCCTCCAGGCGCTCGCCGGTGTAGCCGCGATCACGCAGGGCGACCACGAAGGCCGGGTAATCCTCCGGGCCGGCGATGTTGTCGATGGCCGCGTCCATGGACATACCGGGCGGGAGCAGCGAGTCGGGCTGCGGATGCGCGATCACCGAGCGAAACACCTGGCGGATGAAGTCGGCTCCCAGCCCCACGTGCTCGATTCCCATCACCTTCACCGCGTGGTCAAGGTGATCGATGGCCCGAGCCACGGTAGGCTGATCCGGATCGATGACCAGGGGCAGCAGCATCAGCCCCAGTACCCCGCCCCGCTGGGCCAGGGCACGCAGTTGGTCATCGTTCAGGTTCCGCGGCGTATCGACCAGGCTCCGGCAGGCGGCGTGGCTGACCACCAACGGCGCGTCCTCCGCGCGTTCTAAGATGTCGTAGAAGGTCCGTTCGGAGGTGTGCACCAGATCGAGGATGGCCCCGTGCCCCACCAGCCGATCCACCAGTGATTTACCGAGATTACCGAGGCCGCCGTGCGCGGGCTCGGCCGCCCCATCGGCGAAGGCATTGCGGCGGTTGTGGGTCAGGGAGAACATCCTGACCCCCAGTTCCCAGAAGATGTCCACCATCTCGGGGTCGTAGCCCAGCGGCTCGGCTCCCTCCATGGATAGCATCAGCCCCAACTTGTCCGACGATTCCAGGGCCGCCAGATCGGCGCCTGACTGGACCAAGGCCACCCTCTCGGGGTTCTCGCGGACGGCCCGTTTGCAGGCCATCACCTGCTCCAGACCCTGGCGCAGGGCGCGCTCGGGCAGCAACTCCAACTCCGCCGTGAATATCGGACAGACTTGCAGTTTGACCCCGCCGGAGACCAGGTGATCCAGCCAATAGGTAGCGAAGGGAGTGGGCTCGACCCGGCGGAAGTTCAGCTCCATCAGCAGATCGTTGTGCGC
>DATLQX010000099.1:0-9019 GCA_035534995.1 Chloroflexota bacterium
CCGGAAGGTTAATCGCGGGTGGGATCATGATCGCCATTGCCATCATCTGGATAGTTGTCGAAAACCTCATGGGCCTGAACGGGAAGCAAGCCGTCACACCGGGGCGGGCGATCGCCGTTCCTACTCTTCCCGCCCTTGCCACCCCGCAAGCCTTCGTGGGCGGCCAGGTCAACGCGGCCCTGCTCGGTAGGCAGCAATCGCTTCCCGGCCATCCTGGCCGCGCGGGCTACCAGTTCTGGGTGGTGGCGATCCAGGTCACGAACGACGGCTCCAGGCCCATGCATCTGAGCCAGACATCGTTCACCTTGCTTTCCACGTACCGAACCCTTGGCCCAGGACGGGCGGTCACGGGCCACGCGGCGGCCTTCGCTCCGGGAGGGATCAGGGCCGGTCGGCAGGCGGAAGGCGATCTGTACTGGCAGATAGCGGATTCGACCGCGCCGACCACCCTTCAGTTCATCCCGCCCGAGGCCGGGCGTTCCATCGTCTGGTCCATGGGGTAGGCGATCCCGCCGAGCCGGCCAAGTGCCCTAGCGGTGCTTGAAGCGGATCAGGATGATGCTGAACTCATAAAGGAGGATCAGCAACACGGCCACGATCAGCGGCGTTACCGGGTCAGCGCCGGGGGTAATGATCATCCCGCCGAAGAGGGCGGCGAAATAGGCAACCTTCCGCTTCCGCCGCAGCAAATTCGACGACACGACATTCACGAGCGCCAGCATGATCAGGACGATCGGCAATTCGAAGACGGCACCGAACAAGAGGAGGATGATCGCGTATTGGTTGAGCAAGGAATTGGCGTCCGGTAAATAAGCGACATTACTGCCGCCAATCCCGACCAGGAAGCCAAAGTAGCGCGGGAAGACGAAGTAGCCGATAGAGGCGCCAATCAGAAAGAGAATCAGGCCCAGCCCCACGAAAGGTACCACGGATTTCCTGGTGTCGATCTCGAAGGCCGGAGCGATAAACATCCAGAACTCATAGAGCCACACCGGCAGAGAGATAATCGCGGCGGGCACTAGGGCGAGCTTGATCCGCAGGAAAAGCCCCCCAGTAATAGAGGTCACGATGAGCTTGTCGCCGATCGCCAGATTATGGACACCCTTCAAGGGGTGAATAAGCAAGCTGATCATGAAGTCATAGAAGATCAGGCTGATCAGCGAGGCAACGACGGCCACGATCACGCAGACGAAGAGACGGCGACGCAACTCCTCGAGGTGCTCGATCACCGTCATGTTCTTCGGATCAGGATCGCCAAGGGCCAGGAACCGGCGCCCCAACATTACGGCCATTATCCCTCAGCTCCATACCCTGGTACTGGGAGAACCCAGACAAAGAAGGGTGCGCGCCGAGCCTCGACGCACACCCACCCAGTTCGTATCCTCGTCACTCCGCCGGAGCTATTGCCCCACGGATACATGATCCGGCTGGCTCCGCTGGGCGGAATCAGATCCCGGCTCAACCACCGGACCCTGTGCCACCGGCTGAGACTGAGGAGCCCACTGCTGTTGCGGTTGCTGCTGGGGCGCCCACTGCTGGGCGGGCTGCGGAATCGACTGCTGCTGCGCCGTAGGGGTGATCATCGGCTGGGGCCGATCCGTGCCAGTGGTAGCGTCCCGGAACTCGCGGATTCCCCTGCCGACCGCCGACCCGATCTCGGGCAACTTCCCTGGCCCGAAAACCAGGAGGACAATCACCAGCAGAATGATGATTTCAGGTGCATGACCGATACCGAACATCCAGTGTCTCCTTTGCGTGCAATCTCGTCCCCTGCATCATACTCTCCCCCACCGGTCTTGTCTATTCGGCTCGGGAGGAGGACGCCATCGAGATGCGTGCTCAAGCGATAGTCTCAGCCAGCAACTCCCGGCAGCGCGCCGCCTCGGCAGTGTATCCCTCTTTGAGAAATACCGGCTCGGCTACGGCAAGCAGGGCGGCTGCCTCGGACGGCCGTCCCTGATCCCGCGCCAGCAGGGCCTTGAGATAGCGGCAGCGCGCCGCGTCCACCCGGAAGTGGTGGTGACGAAAGATCGCTTCCGCTTGGGCCAGGAGCACGGGAATCTCCTCTACCGTGCCCTGGCTGTAATACACCTGCGCCAGACTATAGCGGCACCGATGGACATCCACCGTGAGGCCCAACTCGGCGTAGAGCGCCTCCGCTCGTGACAACAACGCTCTTGCCTCGGCGAGGCGCCCCTGGTTATGGCGCACCTGAGCCAGGGTAAAGTAGCCGTGCGCCTGATACACCACTATGCCGTTCTCGCCGAAGGTCATCTGGGCGCGCTTGAGCAGATCCGCCGCTTCATCCCACTGCTCCCGCTCGATCGCGACATGCGCGAGCACATAATGGCAGCGTGCCGCTTCAACCCTCCTATCATGCAAGGCAAAGACCCGCGCGGCGCCAGTGAGTATATCCGCTGCTTCCTCCAGCCGTCCCTGGGCATATCGCGCCTGGCCGAGCAGATAGCGGCAGTTCGCGACATCGTCGCCCAGGCCGTGCTCCTCGTAGATCAGGGATGCCGCGGCCGCGAAATCGATAGCCTCGTCAAGCTGTCCTCGCTCGCTTCGCAGTTGCGCCAGGCCATAATAGCCGTTGGCGCGTTCGACTCCCCGGTAGCCGGTGGACTCGAACAGGCTCACGGCCCGCTCAAGGGAGCGGGCGGCCTCCTCGGGAGATGCGCTCCCAAGCTCGGCCAATCCCAACAAGGTAAAGGCACGGGCGGTGCTCAGCGGGTCCGACAGGTGCGATGTGATCACGATGGCCAGGGTCGCCCACATTCCCGCCTCTCGCAATTCTCCCGCTTGAAGAGCGTCACGCGCGCGGTCGATCGCCCGCGCGGCATCCTCCCCGGTAAGCTCGCCACGCCGGGCGGCGGCGCCAACCTCTTCACCGGCGCCGTCGAGGGTTAGCTGACCCACGGCGACGCGCTCGGCCACCAGGTCAAGCATGGAGAAATCCACCTTCGCTATGGCATAACCATGATCAAAACAGCAGTCGGGGCATGGATCGATCCACCGCTCGGCGGCGTGCCGAACCATGCCCACGCCCGCTACGCGACTCGGCTCAGACGAGCGAGCCGGGGTGCTGCTTGTACTTGTTGACGATGCCGTCCGCCGCGCGATAGGCAAGGGCGCCAACCGTCCCGGTAGGATTGAAGCCGGCGTTCTGCGGGAAATTGCAGGCCCCAACCACGAAGACGTTGTCGAAATCCCACATCTGCAGATAGTTGTTCACCACCGAATCAGCCGGGCTGCTCCCCATGATCGCGCCGCCCGTATTATGCGTCGACTGGTAGGGCACGGAATCATAATGCGGCGCCAATTTTCCCGAGGCCGCCACCTGCTTGGCTCCCGTCGCCTCGATCAGGGCCTTGAGCTTGGGCGCGATATAGGCGGCGAACTTCCGCTCGTTTGGTTCCCAATCGAAGGTTATCCTCATGAGCGGCAAGCCAAACTGATCCTTGTAGGTCGGATCCAGATCGAGGAAGTAGTCTTGGTAAGCGAATACTCCTCCCTGTATCCCGGCGCTGATCGCGCTGTTTTTGTACTTGCGAATTGCCGCCTTCCATTCTGGACCCCAGGAAGGGACCGTCGCGGGCGTGGGAAGCGACTGGATGGGCCGGGCGCCGGACGTGCCGGAAGCAATGCTGCCCCCGCCGAGGAATCCCAGCCCACTATGATCGAAATTGTCCGCGTTGAAGTCGTCAAGCACCTGTGAGAGCGCGCCGGCTCCCATATAGGGCTGAAAGTCCCTATCCTCAAAGTACCCGGCGGCGCCGGCGCCGCCGTTTTGATAGGCATAGTTCTTCCCTACCACGCCTTTCCCGGTCGTGGGGTCATAGGGTGTGCCCATTTTGGAAAGAAGCAGCAAGCGCACGTTGTTGAATACATACGAGGTCACGATCACGATGCGCGCCGGCTGCTCCTGTACCTGGCCTTGCGCGTCATGATAGAGAACACTGGTCGCGCGTTTACCGTCATGCTTGATCTGGAAGACATTGGCGCCGGTGCGGAGCTCGAAGTTGCCGGTTTTTTGCGCGACCGGGAGAACCGTCACGTTGGCGCTCGCCTTGGCGCCGACCTCGCAGCCGAAGCGTTCACAGAACCCGCAGTACGTGCATTGGCCGCGGGTAATCCCGTCGGGATTGGTGTAAGGCTGGGGCAGATTGGCGGACGGGCCAGGGAACACATGATAGCCCAGTGACTTTGCCGCTTGCTGGAAGACGGTGAGGCTACGGGACATTTTCATCGGCGGCACGGGATACTCGCGCGAACGAGGGCCTTCAAAGGTATTTCCCCCTGGTATCGTCTGCCCCTTGATATTGCCGGCTTTACCAGCGATCCCCGCCATATACTCGAACTTGTCGTAGTATGGCTCCATCTGTTCGTAGGTTATGCCCCAGTCCTGAATCGTGCTATTGGCGGGGATGGCATTCGCCCCATAGCGCGCGATGGTGCTGGAACGGGTGGTGAAATCCCACGGGTGAAAGCGCCAGGTTTGCCCGTTCCAGTGGACGCCCGCTCCACCAACGTCCGTACCGGGCAGAAACGACCCGAGTTGGCGGAACGGGAGCGCCGTCTCCTTCAGATTGTGGCGCAGGGTCCAGGTCTCGCGCGCGACATTCTGGAACATTTCGTACCGGATGGCATACCGAAGCTCGTCGTGGTCCTTCATCCAGTCCTCGGTATTGCGATCTTGCCCGCGTTCGAGTCCCACCACCTTCATGCCGGCCTTTGTCAGCTCCGCGGCAAGGATGCCGCCCGACCAACCAACGCCAATGATCACCGCGTCGACTTCTTTGTTGATTGTCTTGGCCACGATGTAGTCCCTCCACTTCGCGGTTACGTTAGAACGCCTGATCCGCTAGGCCCTTGGGCGCGACGTTGTAGGGATAATTGAACTTGTCGATGTAATAGCCATACGGATCGCCGTAGGCCATGGGGTTGCCGGGGAAGCGAACCCACTTCCAGCCAATGAAGTTGTAGTTCCCCCCGTACATGGGATCGGCGAACAGCCCTTCCAGGACGTTCTGCCGGAACATAAGAAAGAATTGATCCGACGAATAGGTCATCGGTACCTTGCCCGCGCCGATCTCCTCAAGGGCCGTGATCTGCTGCTGGGTATTGAGCTGGTCGTAGGAATTCTTGTACTTCGCCTGGCAATAGGTCTCGATAGCGCCAAGCGCGTCTTGATAGACCTGCCGAGGATTCAGGGGAATCTGCCAGCCGTGACCGCTGGTTTCCGGCGCGAAGAACGGGCCTTGCAAGTACATCCTGGCCCCCCATCCCCAGTCGCCGGCAAGCTGGCCGTCGATGTAGTCGGTGACGTGCGCGTCGGTAGCGCCGGGGCCGGTTTTGTCGGCGGGGAAGATGCGCTCGGCCATCGCCGTGATCACCGCCGCCTGGGCGCTATTAAAGAAACGCAGCGGCCGATGGTGCATCTGGGCGGCGGTGCCGGTCTGCGGCGTGGGCGGGGTAACGGCGGCGGGAGCCGGCGCGGCTGCCGCGGGGTCAGCTTTGTCGAGCGCCTGGAGGCCAATGTAGGCAACAACACCCGCCTTGAGACCGGTTCCAGTGAGTTGAAGGAGCCGCCCTCGCGATACAGGAGTCTTCAACGGGCCGGCGGCAACGCATAGCTCCTGATCGGCGCTCGGTTCCAGAGGAACGGCTGCGTGATCGGTACTCTCCCGAGGGATTGCTTGCGCGCGCGCATCATCTTGCTTCATAGCCATAACACACCTCTTTCATGCACTACGCCATGGGCCAGAAGGAACACTCGTATATACGTCGGTGCCTGAACTCTCCCTTCGTGTCTCCTAAAGCAGTGAAGCCCTGTTCGGGCCTTGCCAAACCTTTAGTATACTGGCTCACGGCAACATTGTGTTCCCCAGAAACGATTCTAGATGTTGCAAACATACGGGCACAGACTTGTCGGGATTCGCAAGGTAGTATGCGCCGGCGAGGATCGCGAGCGAGCGAGCGCCAGACCGGGCGGGGATCAAGTGGTGGGATTGAAGAGGGTTGGCTGGGCCGTGCTTGGATCGGCGTTCCTCCGAGGCATGATCTTCCCTAAATGGGCGTACGCCAGGGGAGTGGCCATCCGTCCGCGGGGCGTCCGCTGGAGGAAGCCCAGTTGTAGGAGAAACGGCTCGTAGACGTCCTCAATGGTGTCGGCCTCCTCGTTGGTGGCCGCGGCGATCGTATCCAGCCCCACGGGGCCGCCATCAAACTTGCTGATCACCGTATCCAGGAGGCGGCGATCCGTGGCGTCCAGGCCCAGGGAATCTACTTCCAGCATGGCCAGGGCTTCGGCGGCTACCGCGCGCGTGGCCACTCCGTTCGCCTTTACCTGGGCATAATCACGCACCCGCTTCAAGAGGCGATTGGCGATTCTTGGCGTGCCGCGGCTCCGCTTGGCAATCTCCTCCGTGGCGCCGGGTTCGAGCGTGACCTGCAAGATATGGGCCGAGCGACGGACGATTTCCGCCAGGGCCGTCTGATCATAGAGCTCCAGATTATAGTGAACCCCGAAGCGGTCGCGCAAGGGGCTGCTAATCAAGCCAAGCCGGGTAGTGGCGCCGATGAGGGTGAAGTGTTTAAGCGGCAGGCGCATGGTTCGCGCGCTTGGCCCCTTGCCGATAATAAAGTCCACCGCGAAATCCTCCATGGCCGGGTAGAGGGTCTCCTCGATCACCCGGTTGAGCCGATGAATCTCGTCCACGAACAGAACGTCACCGTGCCCAAGGTTGCTCACGATAGAGACGACATCGCCGGGGCGCTCGAAGGCTGGCCCGGAGGAGATTTTGATATTGACCCCCATCTCGCGGGCCACGATGCTGGCCAGGGTCGTCTTACCAAGGCCGGGGGGACCATACAGCAGCACATGGTCCAGCGGTTCCTTGCGAGCCAACGCCGCGTCCAGCAGCAAACGCAGATTGGCCTTCACCCTGTCCTGGCCAATGTACTCGGCGAGGCGCTCGGGACGGAGGCTGAGTTCCGCTTGAGCATCCTCGGATCGCTCTCGCGGCGTCAGATCGCGTTCCTCATCCATGGGCATTCGGCGCGCTCCCCCTATAGTGGAGCGCCATCGATAGGCAACTTATGAGACGCCGTGGGTTCGTCACCGACCGCGCGACCGCCAGATCTGAAACCCGACAAACGCCACTATCGCCACGATGAAGATGGGCACCAGGGCGAGCAATAGATGGACAATCGCGCTCACCACCAGGTAAATCGCCACCACCGCTACCACGACGCCGCCGCCGTACACCAGCATCCTGTTCTTCATGGTGGCCGGTACCAGGCCAAGAATGGTGTCTGGGCGTGAGTTGACGATATTGGGGCCCCCGCCGCCAAATGGGACGGAGGGCGAGGACTGCCCGCGCAGGGCCGGTACACCGCCGCGAGCATCCGGGAGAGTCGTACCGCAGTCCTGGCAATAGCGCTGGTCCTTCTTTTTGATCGTGGCCCCACAGGAAGGGCAATACATAGCCATGCTCCGAACCGCCTTACTCGGCCGCCACCGAATGCTCACGAGCAAAACCACTGGCGAGGAGACTATAACTAGAGGCCAGTGATTCGGGCAGCACCCGCGTGGCCCCAAGGACCGGCATGAAATTCGTGTCACCTGTCCATCGCGGCACTACATGAAGATGCACGTGATCGGCCACCCCCGCCCCAGCCGAGACGCCTTGATTGATGCCAATATTGAATCCATTTGGCGCCATCGCGTCCCGCAGGACGCTTATCGCCCTTTGAGTAAGGGCCATGAGCTCCCCCATGATTTCTCCCGTGAGATCGTCAATACCGGGTCGATGAGCATAGGGCACTACCATCAAGTGACCATTGTTATAGGGGTAGCGATTCAACATGACGAAGCAGGTCTCCCCGCGCCAGACAATCAGGTTTTCCGCGTCGTCATTCGCGGCGAGCGCCGCGCAAAAGATGCAGCCCACCGCTTTCGGTCCCTTGATATACTCTAGTCGCCAGGGTGCCCATAGGGTTTCCATCGTGGAATCATCATACCATGGGTTCGCCTACCCGTAAGCCTCGCGGCGCGAAAACCCGAGCGTCCGATATCTGCCATTTCCCGCCCCGCTACCAGGTGGACGTGCGATAGCAGTACCATTGGGCTAGTGCGCGGGGCGCCGAACGCATGTAGCATTATGGCGATTGTGAGGAATGTCAACATGGGTGATGAGGTAGCCATTCCCGTCTTGCTCGTGGATGATCACCCAGTGGTACGGCACGGCTTGCAGGCGATTTTGCAGACCGATCCCTCCCTGGATGTGGTTGGCGATGCCGAGGACGGACTGGACGCGCTGGAAAAGGTGGCCACGCTCCATCCTCGCGTGGTGCTGATGGATATCCATATGCCGCGGATGGATGGCCTCGCCGCCACGCGGAGAATCAAGGAGCGGTTCCCCCGCGTGGCCGTGGTCATTCTCACGCTCTACAACAACGAACAATACGTGGTCGAGGCGGTCAAAGCCGGTGCGGCGGGGTATCTCCTCAAGACGAGTAGCCGAGATGAAATCAGCCATACAATCCATGAGGTCAATTCCGGGGGGATGCTGATTCGGAGCACCACCTTGCAGAAGGCGCTGGCCGGCTCGATCCAGGGCGGTGCCGAACCGGCGTTCCGCGAACATTCGGTCGCTGATAGCGCCGGCATCGACCCGCTCAGCCCGCGCGAAACCGATGTGTTGCGCCTGGTGGTGGAAGGCATGACCAATAAGGACATAGGGTCCGTCCTCTACATCACCGAGGATACGGCCAAAAAGCATGTGCAAAATATCATCGCCAAGATGCAAGTCTCGGATCGCACCCAGGCCGCCGTCAAAGCCCTCCGCATTGGCATGGTGAAATAGTCTGGGGCGGCCGGCGGCCTGGGGCGCGAAGCGGTGTACTCGTGCTGGAGATCTCTAGCTCACCAGGGCGCAATTTCTCAGGCAGTTCCGCGTAGGGGCGACCCTTGTGGTCGCCCTCGTGCCGAGCCAGGGCGACCACAAGGGTCGCC
>DATLQX010000100.1:0-3477 GCA_035534995.1 Chloroflexota bacterium
TGATCCAGGATTCGTGTGAGGAGAAGCGACATGTTACGCATCCTTCATCGTGTAGTGCAAGTGGTAACTGCCCTTGTACTCGGTTTGGCGCTCGTACCCGTCGGCCAGGTTGTTCCGATCACCCACGCCGCTCATCCTAGCGGCCTTGTTCACCCTATCGCCCTGACGGTGCTTCCCGACGCGGTTAGCCGGGTGGATAGCTACTTTGCCACCCAGGAGCGTGCCCACAACTTCAGCGGGACCGTGCTGGTGGCGCGCGGTAACACCGTCCTACTCAGCAAGGGATACGGGATGGCCGATTGGAGCCGGCATATCCACAACTCCAGCAGTACCCAGTTCGTCCTACCCCTGATGGGACTGCTGCAGTTCGCCACGGCGGGGATCCTGCAACTGGAGGACGCGGGGAAGGTGCGCGAGGGGGATCGCATCTGCGCCTATATTCCCCAGTGTCCGGCGGCCTGGGCACCGATCACGGTGCACGAGCTTTTGGTTTCCACCAGCGGCATCCATGACTACAACAACGACTCCAGCTTCGATGGTAGTGGCCAGGGCCAGTCCTTTACCCTGGCGCGATTGGTATCTCAGATCGGCGCCTTTCCCCTGGACTACAAGCCAGGAACGAACTGCTGCTCGAACTCGGATCAGAACGCACCGATCGAGGCGTATATGGTCGAACGGATCAGCGGGGAGCCCTTTGGCACGTACCTCCAGCGCCATTTTCTCGCCCCGCTGGGTTTAACGCACACCGGGTACTTCCTGCACCATCCGCCGGCCCTGCCCCAGCTTGCCGTCGGCTACCAGAGTTGGCAGTCGCCCGAGTCCGCCAATGATCTCTCCTCCTGGGGCGGCGTGATCTACTCGACCCCCACGGACTTCTACCACTGGGAACACGCGCTTCTCACGGGCAGGGTACTGTCCACCGCCTCGACCGCCAAACTCCTCACGCCCGCCTTCACCTACTGTCCACCACAGTGTCCTGCCTCATTCACAAACCAGGCCAGCAGCGCGGGCCAGGTACTATACAGCTGGCGCGGCGTTCGCATCGTGCTCCTGTGGGCATACGGGGCGGGCCCCAACGGCGGTCCCTCGGTATTCGCGGGCTTCGTGGCCTATTACCCAGCGACGAATATCACGGCTATGGTCTTCGACAATCTCCAGAACTACGCCTGGTTCCAGTCGGCGCGCATAGCGCCGCTGATCTTCGGGTAGCGGGGGGTTCCAGCGCCTCTTGAGCGATCCCCCGACTGTGGTCGGGTGGTAGCGGACGCCGACTGCGGTCGGGAGGGACGTCCAGGCCACCCGACCACTTTTTCATTTCCCATCCCAGTTCGCGTGAGCAGAGTAGCTACTCCAAAACCAGCCTGCCCGCTGCCGACCCGCGACCTCAGTCGACCCCGCGCTACCACCCGACCACAGTCGGGGGGGTTGGCATTTCCTTTCATCCCCATCTCGCCCCCCGAACGCGGCGATTCCCTTGTATACGGATCCGCACTTGCTGGTCACCCCACGCCGACGCAGGTCTGGTGGTACGGCGCGCTGCCCAGATACTCCTGCCATTCCTGGATGGTCAGGTTGCCGCTGACGATCCGGCAGGCCCGGCGCACCCACGACCCCACATTCATGTCCCAGAGCCACACCGGCCCCGATGCGCTCCCGGCCGCCAGAACGCTGCCCGTAGGGTTGAAGACCAGGCTGGTGGCCGTGCCGCCGCTCACCAGGGGCGGGCCGATTTGCCGGCGATAGGCCGTGCTCCAGAGCCGGACAGTCCCATCGGCGCTGCTTGAGGCCAGCAGGTTCCCGTCCGGGCTGAAGGCCACGCTCCACACCGTATCGGTATGGCCGAGTAACGGCGCCCCGGACGTCCGATCGAGTCCCACATCCCACAGCCGGATGGTATGATCGCCGCCGGCCGAGGCCAGGAGCGTGCCGTCGGGACTGAAGGCCAGGCTGAACACGGCATCGGTATGGCCCAGGAGTGGCACGCCGCGTGCCAACCGCGCGGCAACGTTCCAGAGCTGCACGGTGCCGTCAAAGCTGCCGGAGGCCAGGATCTTGCCGTTCGGGCTGAAGGCGAGCGCATAGACTTCACCGTTCTGGCTGGTGATCGGCGGCCCGATCTGTCGGCGCCGCGCTACATTCCAGAGGCGGATCGTGTTGTCCGGGTAGCCCGCGGCGAGGATGGAGCCATCAGGGCTGATCGCCAGGCTGAGTAGGCCGCCCGCTTGCGCGTCCAGCAGCGCGCCGAGTGGGCGTTGATGGGCCACGTCCCAAAGTTGAATAGGCCCGTTGGCGTCGGCGGCGGCCAGCATCGTGCCGTCAGGGCTGAAGGCTACCCCGACGATACTGCCCGCGTGTCCGGCGGCGAGCACACCGATGGCCTTGCGGCGGGACATATCCCACAGCCGGATATGCCCCGTCCCATCGCCCGCCGCGAGCATGGAGCCCTTGGGTGAGGAGGCCACGCTGATGATGGGATCCGGGTTGTTCAGGGGGGTTGCCAGGGGATTGCCCTGGAAGATGCCCGGAGCGAGGTTCCAGACCTGCACCTCCTGCCCGGCCCCGCCCGTGGCCAGCAGCGTCCCGGTGGGGCTGAAAGCCACCCCATACACATCGCCATCGTGGGCGGACAGAGGCGTGCCGATCGGTCGGCGGGTCGCCACATCCCATAGTCTGGTCCGGTCGCCGTCCGCCAGGGCCAGCGTCTTGCCGTCCGGGCTGAAGGCCAGATTGCTCGTGGGGTTGAGCCCGGTGGCCAGCGGCGCCCCGAGTGGGCTCCGGCCCCGCGTGTCCCACAGCCACAGCGAGCCATCGCCGGCGGTCGCCGCCAGGAGCCGGCCGTCAGGGCTGAAGGCGATATGCTCGACCACCCCTGCCGGGCCGGTGAGCGGCGGGCCGGACGGTCTTCTCCCCGCCACATCCCAGAGTTGGATCGTGGCATCGTTGATGCCGCCCGTGGCCAGCAGGTTCCCCGAAGTGTTGAAGGCCATGGCGCCCACGTCACTGCCCTGCGTGGTCAGCAGCGCCCCACTCGGATGCGGCCCGCGGAGATTCCAGAGCCAGATGCTGCTGTCCCAACTGCTTGAGGCCAGCAGCTTCCCCTGGGCGCCGAATGCCACCACTCGAATCTGGTCCTGCCTGCCGGTGAGCGGCGCACCAAGCGCCGCCCACCCAGTGCCGACCCCGGCTCGGTGCCAGAGCCGGATCGTATGGTCGGCGCCGCCCGAGGCGAGCAGCGTGCCGTCGGGACTGAAGGCGAGGCTGTTCACCGCCCCCGCGTGGCCGGTCAACGGCGGCCCGATCGCCTGCCCGCTCACCGCGTCCCACAGCCGGATCATTCCATCCTCGTCGCCCGCCGCCACGATCCGCCCATCGGGACTGAACGCGAGGGCGCGCACGCCGGCGGTCGGGTCGGGCAGGAACTGGACCAGACGCGGCGGCAGGCTCTCCAGGGCGCGCAGCAGGGCGGATCGCGCCTCG
>DATLQX010000101.1:0-5611 GCA_035534995.1 Chloroflexota bacterium
CAATGCCACCGCAGCCCTCCTGCTCCTGCTCTATCAACTGGTGGGTGAACGGCAGGGTGTCGATCCGGCCAACCTCGGAGGGACGATCCAGAACGACATCCTGAAGGAATACATTGCCCGCGGCACCTACATCTTTCCTCCTCGCCATTCCATGCGCCTGATTACCGACACCTTCGCCTATTGCGGCGAGCATCTGCCGCAGTGGAACACGATCTCGATCAGTGGCTACCATATTCGTGAGGCGGGCGCCACCGCCGTGCAGGAATTGGCCTTCAGCATGGCCAATGCCATAGCCTATGTCGAGGCGGCCCGCTCCGCCGGCCTGCATATCGACCGATTCGGCCCTCGGCTCAGCTTTTTCTTCAATGGCCATAGCGATTTCTTCGAGGAGATCGCCAAGTTCCGTGCCGCCCGCGCCCTCTGGGCCCGGATTGCCCGCGACCGTTTTGGCGCCACCAATCCCCGTGCCATGACGCTCCGCTTTCACACCCAGACCTCTGGTTGGACCCTCACCGCCCAGCAACCGCTCAATAATGTGGTGCGGGTGGCCGTGCAAGCGATGGCCGCCGTCCTGGGCGGCACCCAGAGCCTGCATACGAACGGCTACGACGAGGCGCTGGGCCTCCCCACCAGCGAGGCCGCCTTGCTGGCCCTCCGGACCCAACAGATTCTCGCCGGCGAGACCGGGGTAACGGCGGTGACCGATCCGCTGGGCGGCTCTCCATATATCGAGTACCTGACCGCCGAGGTTGAGCGCCGCGCCTGGACCCTGATCGAGCGCATCGACGCCCTGGGTGGGGCGGTGGCCGCCACCGAGCAGGGCTTCATGCAGCGGGAGATCGAGGAGAGCGCCTACGAGACCCAGCGCAAGATCGAGGACGGGCGCCAGATCGTGGTGGGGGTGAACCGCTACCGCACCGAGGACGCCGCCGTGGTCGAGACCTTCCGGATCGACCCCAAAATCCAGGTCCAGCAGATTGAGCGGCTGCGGCAGGTCCGCGAGACGCGAGACAGCGCCCGTGTAGCCGCCGCACTTGACGCTGTAGCCTCGGCGGCCCGCGGGAGCGAGAATATGTTGCCGCCGATGAAGGCAGCGCTGGCGGCCTATGCGAGCATCGGCGAGATCTGCGGTATCCTGCGGTCAATATGGGGAGAACATAGGGAGTAAACTAGTGGCATCCGGGAACCAATGGTGGTTCACCGGCGGTAAGTAGTAAGGCGGGAGCCCCGGTGAAACTTGAATGGACACGCCAGGAGCGCGAAGCGGCGCCCGAGGCAACGTGGCTACGTGCCCAGCACAACCTCAGCGTTCCCACCCTGATCGAACATGCGCTGGCCCAGGGAAATGCTCAATTGGCGACCAATGGGGCCCTGTGCTCCGATACCACCCCCCGCACCGGCCGCTCCCCACGGGATAAGTTCATCGTGCGGGACGACGAGACCGCCGATCGGGTGGCCTGGGGCCCCGATGCCCAGCCCATCGACCCCGAGGTGGCCGCTCGTCTGGCCGAGCGGGTCGCCGCCTACCTCGACCAGCGGCACGCCTACGTGGTGGATGCCTGGGCCGGCGCCGACCCCGCCCATCGCCTGGGAGTGCGCGTGGTGGCGGAATATGCCTGGCACGCCCTGTTCGCCCGCCAATTGTTTATCCGGCTCGGTCCCGACGAGGGCCGCGACTTTGCCCCTGGTTTCACCGTTCTGGCGGCCCCCGACTTCCGCTGCGACCCGGCGCGCGACGGCACTCGCTCGGAGGTAGCGGTCATTCTCGATTTTGCCCGGCGGCTGGTGACCATTGCCGGCACCCGCTATGCGGGCGAGATCAAGAAGAGCGTGTTCAGTTACCTCAACTACGTGCTCCCCGCCGAGGGCGTGTTCCCCATGCATTGCGGCGCCAACGTGGGGCCCGCCGGCGACGTGGCCCTCTTCTTCGGTCTCTCCGGCACCGGGAAGACCACTCTTTCCGCCGATCCCGAGCGTTCATTGATTGGCGACGACGAGCATGGCTGGGGTGACAACGGCGTCTTCAATTTCGAGGGCGGCTGCTACGCCAAGTGCATCAACTTACACGCGGAAAGCGAGCCGCAAATCCATGCGGCGATTCGCTTCGGAGCCGTGCTGGAGAACGTGGTCCTCGACCCGGTGACTCGCGAGCCGGACTACGATGACGATAGCCTGACCGAGAACACTCGGGCCGCCTACCCGGTGGACTTTATCCCTGGGGTGACGCGCGATGGGCTCGGTGGGCACGCGAAAACCGTCCTGCTCCTCACCGCCGATGCCTTTGGCGTCCTCCCGCCGCTGGCCCGCCTGACCAACGAGCAGGCCATGTATTATTTCCTCTCCGGCTATACGGCCAAGCTGGCCGGTACCGAGGCGGGGATGGCGGCCGAACCGGAAGCGACCTTTTCCACCTGTTTTGCCTCACCGTTCCTGGCCCTCCCGCCCATGCTCTTCGCCGATATGCTGCATGCTCGCCTGAGCCTCCACGGGGCCCGGTGCTACCTGATCAATACCGGCTGGAGCGGCGGCCCGTTTGGGGTGGGGAGCCGCATCTCCCTTCCCTACACGCGGGCAATCGTCCGTGCCGCGATCTCCGGAGCCCTGGATACGGCCCCGGTCTGGACTGATCCGGTCTTCGGGCTCCAGGTGCCGGAAGCGATCCCAGGCGTCCCGGCCGGCGTGCTCCGGCCTCGTGACACCTGGGGCGATCCAGCGGCATACGACCAGGCGGCTACCTCCCTGGCCGAACGTTTCCGCGCCAACTTCTCCCTTTTCCCGCTCGCCCCGGCGAGCCTGGCCGCCGCCGGACCTCGGGGTTAGGCGGGATATGGAAGCGACGGAATCGGGCATGAGCTCCAGCCGGGGACTGTGGTCCCCTGGTAGGGACGGGGCGACCGTGGTCGCGGATCGTACGCAGTCAGGTTCTATTTCCGAGGATGAGATCGCCGCCGCGCTCCTGGCTATTCATCTCGTGCGCCAACGGAAGACCGCGACATCCGAAGAGGCTGGGTCCGCCTGGCGCCGCGCTGCCCGCGCCGAGGCGATCGGCGAAGCGTCCGCGGGTTGGCGATCCGGCGGGTGGGGCCGATGAATTCGCCTCTCGTCTGGCCCTTCCAGAAGGTGCTGATCGCCAATCGGGGCGAAATTGCCCTGCGGGTCATCCAGGCGTGCCGGGAACTGGGGCTCGGTACGGTCGCCGTCTATTCGGACGCGGATCGAGACTCGCTGCCGGTGGCAATGGCCGATGAAGCCTATGAAATCGGCCCGCCTCCCTCGGCCCAGAGCTATCTCAACTTCGAGCGCATCCTGGCGGTGGCCAGGGAATCGGGGGCCGGGGCCATCCACCCCGGCTATGGCTTTCTGGCCGAGAATGCCGCCTTTGCCCGAGCCTGCCGCGAGGCCGGGATCACCTTCGTCGGCCCCAGTCCCGAGAGCATGGAGGCGGTGGGGGGGAAGATCGCCGCCCGGGCCCTGGCCGAGTGGCTGGGTATTCCCGTGATCCCCGGCCAGACAGCGGCCGTCGAGAGCGTGGAAGTGGCGGCGGCGGTGGCCGAGCGGGTGGGTTATCCAGTGGCGATCAAGGCCTCGGCCGGCGGCGGGGGGCGCGGCCTGAAAGTGGTACACAGCCCGGCGGACCTCCCGGCGGCGCTGGAGAGCGCCCAGCGCGAGGGCGCGGCCTACTTTGGCGATCCCACGGTATTCATGGAGCGGTATCTCCGCGCTCCCCGCCATATCGAGGTGCAGATCGCCGGTGACCAGCATGGGACCGTGTTGGCGGTCGGCACCCGCGATTGCTCGGTGCAGCGGAATCACCAGAAGCTGATTGAGGAGGCGCCCGCTCCCCTGGATCCGGTGCTGGCGGCCCGGATCATGGAGGCCGCGCGCCGCCTGGCCGCCGCCATCGAATACACCGGTGCGGGGACGGCGGAGTTCCTGGTCGAGGGTGATCAGTTCTTCTTCCTGGAGATGAACACGCGGATCCAGGTGGAGCACACGGTTACCGAGGCCGTGACCGGGCTGGATCTGGTCAAGATGCAACTCCTGGTGGCGGCCGGGGCGCCGCTGCCCTTCGGTGAACGCGACTGCCAGCCGCGTGGCCACGCCATCGAATGCCGGATCAACGCCGAGGATCCGGCGGCCCGTTTCCGTCCCGGCCCAGGGCTGATAACCCGCTATCGACCCCCCACCGGTCCCGGCATCCGGGTGGACAGCGCCGCCTACCAGGGCTATACGATCCCCGCCCACTACGACTCGATGATCGGCAAGCTGATTGCCTGGGGCCGCGATCGCGAGGAAGCGCTTGCCCGGATGGACCGGGCGCTGGCCCAGTTCCGGATCGGTGGCATCCCCTCCACCATCGGCTTTCACCGGCTGGTGCTTGCTGATCCGGACTTCGTGGCCGGCGGCGTCAGCACTACGTTTGTCGGTGGGCTTGACCTGGCCGCGCTCCCGCCATATGTACCCGAGGCGTCCCCACCGTCGCCCAATCCGGTGACGCCGGCCGCCCTGGACGGCGGCGACAGCTATCTGGTGGAGGTGAACGGGAAGCAGTTCAGGGTCAAGGTGGCGGCGGGTGGGGACCGCGTCCGTGGGAGTAAGCGGGGCGCCCGCCGGCAGACCAGCGGCGAGGCGGATGGGGCGGTGGTCAGTCCCATGCACGGGGTGGTCTTGCGGGTAGCGGTCGAGGCGGGACAGCGGGTAGAGAGCGGGGATCTGCTGCTCACCATCGAGGCGATGAAAATGGAGAACGAGGTGCTGGCTCCTCGTGCCGGTACGGTGAAATCGATCGGTGCCGTGCCGGGGGCCACGGTCGACGTGGGAACCTTGTTGGCGGTGGTCGAATGAGCGACCTGGTGCCGACCCCGTTGGACGATCTGCGCCGCCGCGATCGCGAGGTGCTGGAGGCGGCGGAGACGATAGCGCAGGAGAAGCAGCACGCCAAGGGGAAGCTGACCGCGCGCGAGCGGATCTCCGCCTTGCTGGATGACGGTTCTTTCGTGGAGCTGGATCGCTTCGCGGTCCATCGGAGCGACAACTTTGGCCTGGACCAGCAACGGATTCCCGGCGATGGAGTAATCACGGGCCATGGGACGATAGATGGCCGCAAGGTGGTGATCTTCTCGCAGGATTTTACCGTCTTCGGCGGTTCGCTGGGCGAGGTCTACGCGGAGAAGATCTGCAAGGTCATGGATCTGGCGCTCAAGATGGGCTGCCCGATCATCGGGATCAACGACTCGGGAGGGGCGCGGATTCAGGAAGGGGTGGTCTCGCTGGCCGGCTACGCCGACATCTTCTACCGCAACGTGCAAGCCTCCGGGGTGGTGCCGCAGATCTCCCTGGTGGCGGGGCCCTGCGCGGGGGGCGCCGTCTATTCCCCGGCGATCACTGACTTCATCGTCATGGTCCGTGACATCGGCAAGATGTACATCACCGGCCCGGACGTGATCAAGACGGTGACCGGGGAGGAAGTGACCCACGAGGAGCTGGGGGGCGCCGACACGCACGAGCGGCGGTCGGGGGTCGCCCACTTCGCCGCGTCCACCGAGGCGGATGCCTTCGACGATGTACGGCGCCTGCTCTCCTTCCTCCCCCTGAACAACCTCGACGACCC
>DATLQX010000102.1:0-7087 GCA_035534995.1 Chloroflexota bacterium
CCTTCGGCGTAGCAACGCGCGCGAAAGTAGCTCCATCGGGCTCGGGCCGCGGGCACTCGGTGCCGTACCAGGGCTTTCGGTTCATACAGCAGAGTTGCTGGCGGCCAGTGCTTGCGGACGCGAATGCAGAGCTCTGTCTCCTCGCATCCCAACGGACGGGTGCCCAAGCGTCCCATCCCGCTTCGGAAACCGCCGACCGCCGTGAAAACTTCTCGGCGGAACGACATATTGGCGCCGATCAGGTTCCGCACCGGGCTGGTGTACCGGGGCATGCCGCGGTAGGTACAGCCTACCACCCAATCGAACTCCTCCGGGAGCCAACGTGGGCGGCCGGCTGACCATGCGGGCTCGATCGCTCCTCCGACCCCAAGGACCAGGGGATCGGCATAGGGTACCGCAAGGTAACGCAGCCAGTCTGGGGCCGCTGTCGCGTCATCATCGAGAAAGGCAACCACATCTCCTCGCGCCGTAGCTACGCCGGTATTCCGCGCTCCCGACAGGCCGCGTGCTTCTCGGTTCTCGATCACCAGGACGTCCGGCAGGGCCAGGCGCGCGCGGTCGGCCAATGGCGGATTGTGATCGATAACCACGATCGTCTCCATAGGCGGCGTGGCCTGTGCTCCGACTGACTCTACCGCCGCGCTCAGATCATCCCATCGCTCCTCGGTGTACGCGCAGATAACGACGGAGAGCGAGAGATTATTCATGCATCTTTCTCATGATCCTCTAGTTTCAACCATTTCGCAAATCCTACGGGCCTCGGTGACTCCGGGTGGAGATGGCCGTGTCACCCAACCGTTCCTTTCGTTAGCGCCCAATTGGCGGGTATTGGTCGGTGTCGGCGCCATACGGAGGTCGTTTTACAGATCTTCCGTATATCGGAGATTTCCAGGCCGTGCAATTCGTGATCGAGTCGATTAACTTCCGATTGAAAGCCATGATAATCGGCGCCGATAATGCCATGATGAGTAATCCAGACCGAATCAACGATGCCAAATCGCTCGGTGGGCAGGAGGCTGCTAAACCATCGCAATTCCAGGCCCCAGCCCATGCCAAAACCCTCCGGCATGGGAAATATCCTGGAGTGAAAACGCGGGTGGACGAGGAAAATGGGTCCACACTCGACAAAGGTGGTTGCCCGCGCGGTAAACCATGGCCGGCAACGATTAAAGCCATATGAGCTGTTGCTTGACGGGATATGCGCCGGCTGCGACAACATGAAGCCGCACTTCACCGACAGTTGGAGGAACGATGCAAGCGTGCCGCGCACGAATTCAAAGTCATCGTCGGCCACTAACACGAATGACTCCGCCGATTCCCTCATTCGCTGGTCGAGCGTGGTCAGCAGGTCGGATCGCGCGCCTTGCCCGCTTCCCAGCGTGACCGATTGAAGGGAAGGGACAATGGTGTCCAGAGCCCACAGACCCACCCTCAAGCCGGTCGCTTCGGCCTCGCGCACCAGACGCTCGACACACGCGGCGTTGCGGGCCCGATAGACGGCAATCATGTAGCCGGTCAACGGTTGACTCCGCGTCTGGACCGGCAAGAGGTTCCGGTCGGGCGAAAAGGACTTGGCATAGAGGTTCGTCTGAACGCGGTAGACTGCCGCGCGGGCACGACGATATGCCATTCGTAACCGGGCCACTTTTCCTCTCTTGCTACTACAGGCCGCACATGCCGGATAGTAATGCGAGGATACTACCAAGAGCGCCTAAGAGCTACCCCCGAAATGAGTAGCGGATCGAACTTGTTATGTGTAGGTTAACCCAATCGCGTAGCTCCGATCAGAGGTTCTATGCCGTGGGAACTCGCCGATAGCGTGCCTGCGCGAAACCGTATATGCCATAGGCAATGAAACCCAAGGCCACGATCGCCAGCAAAAAGTGGCCGTAGGGCTCACGGGTCAGCTGTTGGAGCGCCCCCCCAACCCCCTTCGCCTGCCCGGCATTATGGCGCCGCGCCGCCACGATCAGAAAAATCCCGATCTCGGCGAACACGACCCCCTGTGCCACGTAACCCACCTGTCCCAGCCGCTGAATCCATGGGCGAACCCTTGAGTCCACGGCGCCGAACATCCGCATGAACTGGCCGGAGTAGGCGTAGTAGAACAGATAGAGAGCAATAACCAGCACCCCAAGCCCTACCACCGATACGATGACTTTTCCGTTCGATTGGTTCAGGAGAGTTGCCGTCCAATCCTTGGTCGAGGTATCGCTGCTCTTCCCGCTCCCCGTCCCCATGACCAGACGAAGCCCACCATAGGCAAGTCCCAGATAGAGAAGACCGATCACCGCGAAGCCTACCCGCGCGGCCACTCCCTTGGCCTCCGCTCCCACGTGATCGAGGTCAAGAACGGCTCGGCAGAAACACCAGAGCGCATATCCAAGCAGACCACCCACCACCACGGCAAGAAGAAACCGGCCAAACGGTTCCTGATAGATTGCCCGAAGGGCGCCACTGTTGTCGGTGATTTTGCCCCCGTTCCCAACCGCCACCCTGGCAGCCAGAACCCCAACGATCAGATAGACCAAACCCTTGGCGACATAGCCGGCGCGGGCCAGTCCTTCCAGGCCCGGCCCCCGAGCGGCCTGTTTCGCTACATGGGCGACCCGTCCACCGGAAGCTACTGATCCAGCCATAATCCTCATTCTCCCTTACAATGCCTGATCCACTTCGTACACTAGCGGAGATGCCTTGCCCTCGTACCGGCTGGATGGACGGTTGAAGGGATGAATGTGGCCTAATCCACCCGGTCGGCGCGATGCGCTGGTTGCTTTCCCCAGGCGCTCGTCAGGCGGCGATCCGTGCCGCGGGGGCGGGGCGTTTCCTGTTCCCCAGCTCGCGCGACCCTGGCGGGGGAAGAGCACGGGATCGAAAAAAGGGCGCTCCGGCAGGTCCCGAGGAGCGATAGATGGGACTTGCCGGGGCGCCAACCAGCGCTGCCTCTCCGGCGGAGAGGCCCTGACAATTTAGCGCAGGGCGGTCTTGGCTAACTGCCGTACCGTGCTCAGAGCGTGCTCCTCTTCCTTGAGGTTGGCGCTTAAGAGCGTCCGCGACTCCTTGAGGCCGAGTTCGGCCGCCATGCCGATCAGCCCTTCGTACGAGCTAATCTCATAGCGCTCGCTCTTGGCGCCCGCGCCAAGGTTGAAAACGTCCAGTAACTCCGGAGTAGGCTTCTCCTTGCCAAACTCGGCCTTCTCTTTAATCAAGCCCTCGATCCCCTGGCAGGTCACCGCTTTCGGCTTCATGCCCAATTCGGCGAACACGCCGTCCAGGCGCTTGATGTGGCCTTCGGTCTCCATCTTATGCGTGGAAAAGGCATTCTTGATCGAGAGATTGCTGGATTCGCCCGCCATCTCGTCCAGCGCGTTTACCAGCTTATGCTCGGCATAGTATATGTCCTCGAGCTCGTGCTCGAAAAGTTCCTTGATTGTGTTCATCGCTTCTCCTTCCGAACGTGCTGCCTGGCGTCCCGAGCGTGCAAAACATACCGAACTCTCGCCCGCGCCATGACTCCCAGCGTAGCCGCGGACCGCGTTTGGAGCATCCGCCGTTTGGCCGACCGAGGACGGGAACGGACCTAGACCGCGCGAAACGAGTCCGAGCGGCGGGCCCCGTGATGGTTGGAGGTGCTCCGGCCAGCGTGTTCCAGGATGGTTCGATCCGTCCGATCCAACCGATCCGGCGTCAGTGAACCACGATCAATTGACAGTTAATGATCGCGCTAGCCTGACCCTGCTGCAAAAGCATGCCGGCCGAAGGGCCGTGGGTGCCGATGCCTACGGCTCGGTCCTGGGGTGTATCGGTCTTCTGGGGTTTGCCGCCGTTGTCTGGGCCACCGCCTCCCATTGGCCGGGATGGCTCACCCTGGCGGCGGCCATGATCTCGTGGAGTATTCTTTGCCTGGGAGTTCCGCTGGGTACGGCACCATGCGCGCCGGAAACATGCGTCAACCCGGATGGCGTAGGCCGCTTTTCTCCCGCCCTTCAGCCATTCGACTGACGATGCCCTAGGACGAGCAGCCCATACTATGGGACATCCCGCCACTCTGGATAGCCAACGAAGGTAGGTGCTGTCGCGGTGAGCCGGATGAGTCGAAACCATTTTCTGGAGGAGAGTATGATACCCGGCGGGGTAGGGCAAGAAGAAGAAATGGCGGAAGAGGCTCGTCTCGCCGCGCTTCGCTATGTGAGCGATACCGCGCCCGGGATACGCCGGATTTCCGGCCCAGCCAGCCCTCACTACCTCCTCCCGGACGGCAGGCCGCTCACCGATCCCGCGCATCTCGCACGCATCGAGGCGCTTCACATTCCACCCGCCTGGACCAACGTGTGGATCTCGCCGCGAGCCAATGGACATCTGCAGGCCACCGGGCGCGACGCCAAGGGAAGGAAACAATACCGCTATCATGCACGGTGGCGCGCGGTTCGTGATGAGAGCAAGTATAGAAGGATGCTCGACTTTGGCCAGTCGCTGCCTCTAATTCGGCAGCGGATTCAGCACGATGTCGCTCAACCGGGTCTGGCGCGGACCAAAGTGCTGGCGGCGGTGGTGACGCTCCTTGACCTGACGCATATCCGGATCGGGAACGAGGAATACGCACAGGAGAATCAGACCTATGGCCTGACCACGCTCAGGAACGAGCATGTGGAGGTACGGGGATCGGCGGTTCGCATCGAGTTCATCGGCAAGGCGGGAAAGCAACACCTGGTCGATGTTCGAGATCGCCGGTTGGCGCGGATCATCAAGCGCTGCCAGGAACTCCCGGGTCAAGAGCTGTTCCGCTACATAGCCGGGGGTGAACCGCGGTGCATCCGATCCGACGATGTCAATGACTACTTGCGCGAGATAACCTCGCGTGACTTCACGGCCAAGGATTTTCGTACCTGGGCCGGCACGGTGGTGGCTGCCTGTTCCCTTTGGGAGGCGGGCACGGCGGAGAGCGAGCCGCGGGCGCGGGCGCAAGTGGTGGCCGCTATTCGAGCGGCGGCCTCACATCTGGGAAACACTCCGGCTGTATGCAAGAGGAGCTATGTGCATCCGGCGGTTCTCACCGCCTATCTTGACGGTACCCTCTTTCAGGGCGGCGCCGAGGAGCCCGAGCCCGCATCCTCACTGGCCGCGTTGCGACGAGAAGAAGCACGAGTGCTGTCGCTGCTCCGCCGAATTACTTCCAGTGAGCCTCAAGATCGGGACGCGGTCGAGCAACGGAAGATCGCCTAATCGATACAGCAGCCTGACCACGTGGCGGTTGATGCTCTTGGCGGGCGTGGACAAGCATCTAGGCGCCCAAATGCCGGTTCGCTATCATGACCGGGGCGCGGTCTCCCCATGCGGGCGAAGGGATGAGGTGTACGGATGGCGACCTGGGCCGCCGCCGGCTGTGAATTCCTTGGCGGCTTGCTGCTGTTACTGGTCCTGCTCGATATCCTCACCACGGTCTTCCACCCCGAGGCCCATGGGCCCCTGAGCGCTCGCTTCAACCGCGCGGTCTGGCGACTGGTCGAGCGCCTGTCGCGGGTGCTGCCGCCCCGTGGGCGCCGCTGGTTGCTGAGCTGGACCCTCCCGGCCGCGGTGGCTGGGCTCGGGCTCCTCTGGCTGCTAGCCTTGCTGGTCAGCTTCGCGTTGCTCTACGCGCCCAGCATGGACCGAGCGGGCGCCTTCGGCAGCACGGTCGGACCTCTGCACTGGCCCGATGCTTTCTATCTCAGCGGTCTCTGCCTGACCTCGATTGGCTTCGGCGACATCGTTCCCCGCGACGGGCTGCTGCGCGCCATCACCATCGGCGAGGGTCTCTGCGGGCTGCTGGTGGTCGGCGTCACCATAACCTATGTGCTGACGGTCTTCCCCGTCCTGCCGGTTCTGCGAGTGTTGGCGAGTACCCTGAACGAGGAGACCGACGGGCAGGCCGGAGCAGTGCCTATGGTTCGCCGCTACCTGGCGGTTGACTCGGCCGAGGCGCTCACTCAACGATGCCGCGAGCTGGCCACCCAGCTGATGGTGCTGACCGAGGCGCACACCAGCCATCCCGTCCTCTTCTACGCCCATCCCAAGCGAGTCGAGCAGTCGTTTCCACGGGTACTGATCGTCCTTCAGGAGTTGATCGCGCTGCTGCGCTATGGGGTGCGGCAGGCGGACTTGCCGGATCTGGTCCGCGACCCGCGAGTGGTCGGGCTGGAGGAGACGTTCATCGCCGTGCTGCGCCAATTGGGTGGCTCCCTGCACCTGCGGGTACGGACGGATCCCGACCCGTCCGAGGAAAGAGCGGCGGCCGAGGCGCACACGGCCATGTTGGGGGCGCTGCGCCAGGCACGGCTGTATCCGGACGAACCGCCGACGCGGGCGGAGCGGCGCGCCTATATTCGCTTCCGCCTGCTCACCGATCCCTATATCGAAGCGTATCTGGCCAACACGGGCTACACGGACGAGGATCTCCGGGGCGACCATCCAGCTCCGCGGGGCGCCACGGCGCCGATGCCCGCCGAGGATGAGGAGATCACGTAAAGTCGCGCGTATCGTGCCGCCAGTTTCACCATCTGGCCTTCGTGCGGGTATGATCCCAGATACCCCGCGGGCTATCAACCGTCGAGCAAGCTCGCCTGGAGGGCGCCGACCGCCAGATCCCCTGGCATGGAGCCCAATTCGTAGCGGACCGCCATACCCGGAAGGGCGCCTCCCCGCTCCCGGATCGCGGCGCTGGCGGCATCCGCTTGGGGCACCCACAGGGTGTCGATGGCCTCGCGCGGGGTCAAGGCGGCTACTGCTTCCTCGGCAACCCCCAGATGCTCCGCCCAGAGCCGCAGCCGTAAGCCGCAAGCCAAGCCTCCATCAAGCACCTGGACGTTGATCTCGCTGTCACCCTCCAGGCCCCGATCGTTGAGATTCGCCGAGCCAACCATACACCACCGGTCATCGACGATGGCCACCTTGGCATGGACATACACGGGCTTGTAGGCCCAGGAGAGACGATCCTCGGCCCGAGAAGTGTAGAGAGTGAAGATCCGGACCCGTCCTCGTCCGCTGTCGGCACCAAGTAGTTGTCGGAGATGCAGATCCGTGTCCCGCTTCCCGATGTTCGGTTTGGCTG
>DATLQX010000103.1:0-18264 GCA_035534995.1 Chloroflexota bacterium
CCCGATACTCCAGCAGTTCACTGATCCGCGCGATGATCAGGGGGACAGAGGGCGGCGCGGCGGTCAACGGCATGCCGGCTGGATCGGGAGCTGGTTGGTTGGGGCGGGGGATCGGGGTGCCGTGCGGGCAGGCACGCGGGTATCCAAGTCGTTCGTCGATCCGCTCCTCAAGCAAGGGACTGAGGCCGCGTTCAAAGCTGCGGGCCTGCTCATGCACCTCGGCCCAGCCGATCCCGAGAACCTTCAGCAAGAAACACTCGGTGAGCAAATGACGACGGAGGCCGGCCTCGGCCCGTTGCCGGCCCTCGGAGGTGAGCAGCACCCGGCGCCCATCGGCCTGGACCATGCCGTCGCGGGCCAGGCGGCCCAGCGTGGCGCCGGCGTTGGCGCGGGAGACCGCGAAGAGATCGGCCAGCGTGGTCGCGAAGGCATCCTCCCCTTCACGGCATAAGATGAAAATTGCTTCCAAATACTGATCGGCAACTGACGACACGCATCCCCCACTGTTTCCTCAGTATGCAAGCCGGCGCGGGGGCTCGGCAAGGCACTGGCCGGATTTCCGGATTGTAGCTACCGGAAAAGTGCGGCGGAGCGGAAGTTTTGTTGCCGCACGTTCGCTATGGGGATGTTGACCGTCCCAGGGTACGAGAAGGCGAGGGCTTATGCGGAGTGACCTTGCCCCTGGGTGCTGTCGGGCGGGAAGGAGAACGCCCGGCGACCCAGACGTGCCGCATCCTGAAGATGGCTATCATGGTCCTCATCACCCTGGGACTGGACCAGCACGCCCGCCGTGTCCAGGTCGGCCAGGAACACCCGCACCTCAGCCAGGGCGTGCTGAGATTCCAGGCCATAGAAGGCGGCCAGCTCCCCGGCGATCTCGACCTCCGTGAGGGTGCCGTCGCACAGGATCAGGATCGCACCGCCGCTGGCATTGAGCAGATGCACTCGGTTGCCCTGCGGATTGAAGAGCACCAGCTCATCGTCCAACCACTGGGTCTCCACGCCGGACACGCATTGTGGGCGGATCGGAGCGTGGTTTCCGAGGTCGGCAAGCGGGACACGCGCCATGATGATCACCTCCAGATACGTAGGATAATCGAAGGGCCGGGCCGGGTCACGGCGCGGCGGCCAGACTACTCAGGGCCACGATGGCGTCGTCCAGATTCCCATGCACGAGGCGATAAGGCGCCACCCGGCGCAGCATCGCCAGGAGCGGGTCAAAGATGGCGGGCAGCGACTCCTGTGGATTGGAGCAGGTTTCAAGCAGTCGTTCCAGGGCATTGGTTCGAGGGATGGGCGCCAACTCGAGAGCCGCCCCCGCCGAGTAGCGAGGAAAGACCAAGAAGCGTACCGGTAGAGACGATTCAGGCAGCCGGTCGGCGGCCGGCAGCGCGTAGCGTACCTCCGGCGTGGCAAAGCGCCGGTAGGGTCGGGCGGCGCGCAAGGCGGGAAGGCGGTCCTCCAGCAGCGGCAGTGCCGTCCCTTTAATGCAGAGCGCCTTCTGGATAGGGAGCAGCGAAAGAGTAGCCAGATCCACCGCCGCGAGATCGTCGCTGAAATACGTCCAACCGGCGGCGAGCAGTCCGGCTACGAGCGTACTCTTCCCGCTCCCAGAGGCGCCCGGAAGGATCAGCCCCTGTCCGCGCATCCCCACGGCCCCGGCATGGAACAACAGATAGCGGGCCGCCATCCGCTCGGCAACCGTGTGGGCGATGGCCCATTCCAGTACGGGCGCGGCAGGATAGTCGAGCCGGCCGCTCCAGAGGAGTTTACCATCGGACAGCACCTGGTGCCGCGCATCGCCCGCGGCGAGACGGATGATGCTCGAACCGTGCACCTTCATGGCGCCAACCCAGGCAAGTGACTCGGGAAGGAGACCACGCAGCTCATCTAGTATTTCCGGCGTTCCCTCCACCCGTATCTCAAGGCCGGGAAAGCGGCGGGTGAGCGTGTGCGGCGAGGCGGATGTCATCACTGCGCCGTCCCAGCGTCGTGAAGCAGTCTCCAGACGGCGAGTGCCCGCGCGATAGCTGCTTCGACGCGAGGATCATGGACAACATTTGGCGGCATTGGCTTGACCTCCAGGGGGCTCCAGTGCTTGGCGGCGCCAAGCACCCCTCCAGCGTCGCGACACTGCCACTGTCGGCGAAACCGCCGCGTGATGACACCGCCTGGGAGCGCGCGCATCTTACTCGCCTCGTTGGCGATGGCGACGGAGCCGAGCCTGATACCCACGTGCGGATGCCTCGCGCTCCCAGAAGGTTTCTGGCCAAGACAGGAAGCCATTTCGCCAACAGTATCGACACTGTATCACGGCACGCGGCCTGACGAAACTTACCGATTACGCAGGGCGGTTACGGAAAGGTGGACCCCGCGCCGCCAATTCATGGCGATACAGGCCATGCCGTGGACAATGGTCTTTCCACGACAGCTCGGACAGGATTCACCGGGACAACGGCCGGCGAAATATCACGAGCCACCCGGCCTACAAGAGCCTCTTCGCACCGTGCGTGCGCGCCAGTATCATACAGACTTCCGCCGAAACTCTCCCGTGATTCAGGGAGCGCCGAGGTGTCTGTAGCTTTACTTGATTATTACCCCCCCTGTTGGTTGCCCTGGTTGCCCTGGTTGCCCTGGTTGCCCTGACCACCAGAGAAGTTGTTCGACGTGCCGCCGTCCCTCTTCTTGGCATGCACCTCGGTGATGCGCGGCGCGACGAACGTACCGGCGACCAGTCCGGCGCTCGCCAGCGCGCCCTTGATGAGCACTCCGCGGCGGCCGATCTCACCCGGCGCCCCAGTCACTTCCTGCTGCTCTTGCTCTACACCAGCGTCCTCGAATTGATCAGGTGTCGGCCCGGTAGCCATGATGTCCTCCACTATGCGCGCTCGGCGGGCTGGGAAAGAGAGGCATCCCTCCAACGAGGAATAGGGATAAACCGTGCGGCTAGTATAGTAGATGAGAGCCCGTGCTGCAATAGGGGTCAAGCCACCAAGCCACTAAGCTATCCGGCGAGCGGTGCCTCTGGACCTAACGGGATGGTGGTTTTCGGCCCATTGCGAGCCGGGGACGGCTCTGCTACGTTGGTGGCTGAGCACCTGGGACAGGCGAGCCGCCCGCTCGCGTACGGGAGGCCGTCGGATGCGCATGCTGCTACTCATCTACGCCATGCGTCTCCGCGCCACCCGCAACGCTCTCTTTAGGAAGGGCTGGCGGCATGGGCTGGGGTGGCTGGTCGTGCTGCTCGCGGTGGTGCTGGTGGATGCGACGGTGTTCCAGGTGGCGCCCCGCACCCTGGATCTGGTCGGGCCGGCGCGGGCCGGCGCCCAGGGAGTGGATATGCCCCGGCTGTTCAGCACCCTGATTTCCTTCTTCAATCTCAGCTTTGCCATGCTGTTCCTGGCCTCGTTCCCCCTCACCATCGGCACCTATACCTATAAGTCCGATCTCTCAATCCTGTTGCCCACCCCGGTGCGGGCACGAGTCATCTTCACCGAGAAGTTGCTGACGGGTATGTTGCGCCAATATATCCTGGTGGTTCCCCTGATGGGCCCGTTCCTGATCGGACTGGGAGTGGGACTGCATCTGCCGGCGGGGTTTTTTGTCTGTAGCGTCCTGATGCTCGTCCTGATGCCGATCATGCCTACCTGCCTGGGGGCCATCCTGACCTTTGTCTTTCTCACCGTGTTCCCGCCCGCCCGCGCCCGCACCCTGGTCACGGTGGGCGGGGCAATCGTGGGGGCGGCCTTCTATCTCTCGCAAGAGATCATCTGGTCCAGCCGTTCGGCGCCGGGTCTCAGCCAGGCAACCGGGTTGGTCCGGAATCTGAACCATGAGTGGTTATCACAGTTGCCGCCCTCGTGGCCGGCGGCAGGACTGACATTGGCCGCGCACCAGCAGTTCGCGCTCTCCCTGGGCTACGGTCTGTGCTTCGCCGTGATGGGCGGCGCCGCCTTCGCGGTAGCGATCGGAACGGCGCTCCGCACCTTTAGCGGCGGCTGGGCCAACTTCCAGGAGGCGAGCCGGCTGAAGGAGCCACCGCGCCTGGGTGACGCCACGCCGGGGGTGCAGGTGCTGCGCCGGCCGCTTCTTGGCCTTTCGCCGCTCCTGCCCAAGGAGTGGCTGGTGTTCGCGCGCGATCCCCAACAGTGGGCGGCCCTGATCATGCCGCTCGGGGTCTCGGTCTATTTCTCCTATACGCTGATCTTCCGCTTCGGATCGGCCCACCTGGCGCCCGGGATGCGCTTCCTCTTAGCGATGGGAGGGATGAACTTTCTCACCTCGTCCCTGGTGGCCCCCTTGAGCCTGACCATTATCAACCGTGAATCGCGCACCTTCATCCTGCTCCGCACCTGGCCGGTGGCGGCGGCTACCGTGTTGCGCGATAAATTCCTGGCCATCTATATCCCCCTGCTGATCGCCCTTGAGGGGCTGGTGACGGTGATCATCATCGGTGACCGCCTGCCCTGGGATCTGGGGTTGCTGGCGGTGATCGGCGCGGCGTTGTTTTCCGGATCGCTGATCGGCTGGAGCATGCTTCTCAGCCTCCTGTTCCCCCGGCTGGACTGGACGAACATCACCCAGATGTCCACCTGGCAGGCGTGGCTGCTCTCCTTTGTCGGCGGCACCATGCTGGGGATCCTGGAGGCCGGCTTCCTGGCCGCCGGGCCGCTGGCCGCCACCGCCTACGCCGGATTGGCTTCCCTGGCCCCAATGCTCACCATCGGGGGATGCGGGCTGGTGCTGTTGATCGCGGGCACGATCGGTGGGCTGCTCTTCATCTGGGGGCCGCGCCGGTTGAGCGCGATCGAGATCAGGTAAAAATTAGTACTCTCAATTTCCTTGACAGAGGAAGGAAGAGTGCGTATGCTAACGATAGAGTTGATTATTACCTGGAAGGAGGTGATGCGAATGGGCAGTCATAGTTGCATCGGATCTTCGGTGCTCCCAGTTCGTAGCATTGTATGTGAGGTGATTACCTCCTGATCAGGCGACCTGCTGGGTTACGGCAGATCCCGAGAGCAACTGGAGAGCGGGAGGCATAAGCCTCCCGCTCTCTTCTTTATGGTTAGGAGCGCCGGCCCACCGTGAATTCCTATCCTCCCCTTGACTGGCAGGAAGTGGCGCGGCGGCGGCGTGGGGGGATCGGTGACCCGCTCCTTCATCGGGCGGAGGTCGATTCGACCAACGCCCTGGCGGCCAGGCTGACCCCGGAGGAAGCGCCGGTGGGCACCGCTCTGGTGGCGGATTATCAGACCGCCGGCCGTGGGCGATTGGGACGGCGCTGGGTGGCCGCTCCCCATACGGGATTGGCCTGTACAGTGGTGCTCGGCCCCATGGCTCCCGCGTGGACGGCCCCCATGGCGGTGGGACTGGCCCTCCTGGAAACGCTGGAACGGCACGGTCTGCCCGCAAGCCTTAAATGGCCCAATGACGCGCTAATCGAGGGACGCAAGTGCGCCGGCATCCTGATCGAGACGCGGCAGGTGGCTGGGGCGACCTGGTTACTGGCCGGAATTGGGATCAACGTCCACGCATCGGACCCCGCGTTCCCTCAGGCTACTCACCTTTCCGCGCATAGCTCTCGACCGCTCCGCCGCGAGGATCTGTTGGTAGACCTCCTGGCCGCGCTGGAGCACCGGCGGGACCGGGCGCTCGCCGATCCGGCCCTGACGCGCCAGGCATGGGCGGCCAGACTGGAGACTCTGGGCCGGTTAGTGACCGTGCAGTCGGCGCAGGGAGCGATCCGGGGACTGGCCGAGGGAGTGGCCGAGGATGGCGGCCTGATGCTCCGTCTGGCCGACGGGTCCATCACCACGGTACGGGCGGGCGACGTCACCCTGAGCGCGCCGAGCCCTACCGCTGGGTAAACCAACGTCCGGCCCCCAAATGGGGGGGGCCAGAACGGGGATAACGCCAAACGGGGAAAGTGCGCTAAGATGGGGCCAGGGAGGGTCAGGGATGGCAATTCGAATCATCCTCGGCGCGGTAGTAGCCGTGGTCGTGCTGGCCATGACCGGCGTACTTTCGTTCCTTTCGCCAGTTCCTCAGGGGATCTACCTGGCGGCCTATGGGAAACCCATGCCCCATCGAGATGGGAGCGCAATCCAGCAGGTCAATGATTGGCTCTCCTTCTTGCCTAGCGACCCCACCACTCGCGGCTTGATTGTCTGTGCCGTGATAATCAGCTTGTTGCTCCTCCGCTTCTTTGGCGGACTCCTCACCATGCGGTTCATGCGCATGGGCCGGGCGCGGAAGGCGCGGGCGGAGGCGCGGCTGCGCGCGGTCAACGCATACAACATAACCAAGCACTGAGGTGCGTGGATAGCCCCGCTACAGGGAATGCCCACCCGTGCTATCGTGGTTCCCATGCACGCCATTCCTCCCGTTGCCACCTCCATCACCTGCGATGAGGCGCTGAGCCGGTATCTAGATCACCTGACCTTGCGGGGCCGGGCGCCCGCTACCGTACGTACCTATACCGCCTCGATCGGCTGCCTGTTCTCCTGGTTGGGAGCGCGCGGGCGCAATCCGGCCGAGTGCCCGGTGGCTCAGGTGGGGACGGGCGACGTAACGGGCTTCCTCCTCTGGGCTACGCGGGCCGGGCGGAAGCCGGCGACCCGCGCCGCTTATCTGACCGCGATCACCGCCTTCTTCCGCTACCTGATCCTGCAGGGCGACTATCCGGGGACGGTGGAGGCGATGCGGGCCCAATTCGCCGAGTTGACCGTAAAAGGGGTCCGGCATCGGCCGGCTCCCGATGGCAGGCTTCCCGCCCTGGTGCGAGCGGCGGATCGGGTGCCCGCTACCGCCGAGGGCACGCGGGCCACCCTGGTGGCGGCCCGCAACCAGGCGATCATCCATACCCTGTTCGCCAGCGGGATGCGGGTCTCGGAGGTGGCCGGGCTGTCGCGCCAGGATATGGACTGGGGACATGGACAGGCTTTGATCACGGGGAAGGGCGGGCGACAACGGCTCGTCTTCTTTTCCCCAGAGGCTCTGGTCGCGATCAATCGCTATCTTGACCTGCGGGGCGACGATGGATTCGCGCCCCTGTTTCTGCACCACGACAACGCTCACGCCGCGGAGTACCGGCAGTTACGAGCCCGGAAGGAGGAAGGTGAGGCGCTCCGGCTCTCGCCGCGCCAGATTCAGAGCGTGGTGCGACGGTTGGCACGGGCCGAAGGGCTTCGGGCCACCCCGCACACCTTCCGTCACTTTGTGGCCACCGAGCTCCTGAACGAGGCAGGCGCGGACATTCGCGACGTGCAAGAGATTCTCGGCCATGCCAGCCTGGCCACGACCCAAATCTACACCCACAAGGGGGCGGCGCGTCTGGCGGCCACGGCGGCGCGGCGGTTTGGAGAGGCGCGTGGGAAATAGAGAAGCCGGGCGGCCGGTGGACAATCCAAACCGGTATCCGTAGGAGACTTTGTCTATGTGTTGGAGAGGCGCTGTTCACCATGCGAAATGAAATGGACACGAGTACTGCTGGGCGTTGGTCGCCCTCCCGCCTCCTCGGCGTGGCGGCGGTCGGATGCATGGGCGTGCTGGCCCTCGGTACCGACGCCTTCGCCGGCGGACCCACCTCGCAAGACACCATTCATGCCTGCTATATCTCGTCCGTGCCGAAGCCGGCCCATGGCAAGGGGGCGAGTCCTCTCCCGGCACTGGGCTCCTTACGGCTGATCGACCCCGGCAAACATCAGCGATGCGCCCACGGGGAGACCGGGATTAGCTGGAACCAGATTGGTCCCATGGGCTTGCAGGGACCGGAAGGGGCACTGGGAACCCGAGGCCCGGTGGGCGCCACCGGTCCCGTGGGCCCGGCCGGGCCGCCAGGATTGACGGGCGCCCGCGGCGTACCGGGCCCAGGTGGCCCCAGGGGCTGGGTCGGCCCCAAGGGAGTGCCGGGGCCGCAAGGACGCCAGGGGCCGCAAGGGTTCGTGGGGGCCGATGGGCCACAGGGACCAGCGGGACCGGTAGGGCCCATGGGACCGGCCGGAGCAACCGGAGCGACCGGAGCAAGCGGGGCGCCGGGCACGCCGGGCGCTCCCGGACTGAACTGGCGTGGCAACTGGTCCCCCGCCACTGCCTACGCCGCGAACGACGCGGTGCTCTTCGGGGGCTCCTCCTGGATCGCGACCGCCGCCACTACCGGCAACGTCCCGCGCGCGGGCGGCGCCCAGTGGAACCTTCTGGCCGAGGGGTTGATCGCGCCGGCGGCGGCGGTGAGCCAAACCATCTCGGGGATTGCCTTCACCGTCCATGTGCAGGGGACCGGTTTCCCACCGAACGGCACGGACTCCATTCAAGTAACCCAGGGCACGAGCACGCAGCAAGGTTCGGCGACCATGGACGCGGCGGGCAATTTTACCGCCCCGGTAGTGATCCCTGGATTCGCGTGTGGAGCGAGCCAGTCGGTCTCGGTCGAGATAACGGATGCCAATGGAGCGCCCTTGAGCTACGGGACGTACACCCCGGCCTGCTGATCGCGAATGGGTACATCATCCGCGGCGATCCCCCGACTGAGGTCGGGTGGAAGCGCCGGGCCGACGGCGGTCGGAGGTGCGTCACGGCAAACTACGCCGACGGGAAAAGCATTCGAGCAAGGGTCCAGACGCCTCGGCGTCTGGACCCTTCGTGAGGGAGAGCGTACGATACCGGCCAGGCCGGTTCTAATAACCGGATTTCGCGGCGGGAGTCGGGCTGCTCGCGGCCGGGGCGGCGGTGGATACTACCACGGCCCACCAATAGCCGCCGGCGGCGACCAAGCCCTGGCCGTTCAGGTCGCCGGGCTTCTTGTCATTGAGGAAGGTGTAGAGGGGAGCGCCGTCAAACGTCAACTGGTTGCTGCCGTCGGCCCGCATAATCTCCCCGAAGGTGCCGGTAACGCCGGTCATGCTCTTGCGCACGGTCGCGCCCTTGGCTACCAGCACCGGCGGCCAGAACTTCGCGCACCCACCGGTGCAGACACTCTTGTTCTTGCTGTCGGCGGCGAAGACGTAGAGGGTCATACCCTTGGCGTTGACCAGAAGATGACCGGGCGCCATCGACACCAGGGCAGGCGCCGCTTGACCATGATTGCTCGCGTAGGCGCCGGCGGCGCCGGCCAGCAGGAAAGGGGCCGCGAGCAACGAGATGAACCGAGATGAGAGCCTCATGGTGTACCTCCAGGAGAACGGGCGCCCGACGGCGCGTCCTTGCCGGATCATTCCGTCCGACTGAAAGACTATACGGGCGTCGTTACGGGCGGCACGCCGCCCGTAACCGTCCTGGAGACAGACAAAGGGCCTGAACGACGTACCGTTCAGGCCCTTGTTCGCGGCGGATCTGTCTCTAGCCTACCGCGGTGCCGGCCACCACGGCCCACCAAATACCGCCCACGCCCTCGCCATTGATGTCGCCAGGCTTCTTGTCACTGGCGAAGGTGTAGAGGGGAGCGCCATCGTAGGTCAGTTGGTCGCCCCCGCCCTTGAGCATCATCTCACCGATCGTGCCTCCGGCCATCATCATCTTACTGGCAACCTTGGCCCCCATGGGGACCATCGCGGGCGGCCAATACATAGCGCACTGGCCCGTGCAGGTGCTCTTGTTCTTGCTGTCCTTGGCAAAGACATAGAGGGTCATACCCTTCGCGTTGACCAGGATATGGGCGGGGCTGGTCTTCACCAGGGTCATCGCCATCTGGCCGCGGCTACTGGCGTGGGCGCCGGCAACCACGGATGCCAACAACAGAGGGGCCGCGAGGAGTGAGATGAATCGCGATAAGGGCCACATTCCGCACCTCCCGATGCTACGAGCGCCCGACGGCGCCCCAGGTGCCGGATCTCACGTCCGGCTAAACCCTGTATACGGAGCCGATTACCGGCTGGATTCACCAGGCTTACGCGGATTTTCCCGGCGGATTTTCGGTGGGCCCGTCTACCACCCGTGGGGATCGCGCGGAGCACCTGCCCTATCCCTGGGCCCGTCACTCCCCGGAGCGCACCACGTTTTCCTTGACAGACCTCATTCCCATGCTACGCTGCCTCAAGGATACTTGAACGTATGTACTATTTCAGGAGGGGCAATGACAGTAAGACGGAGCAGAGCCCGGAGAGCGGGTGGGACCGAACGGCTGGCCGAGGCATTTAACCCAACCACCTTTAGCGGCGGCCCCTTGCAGGAGGACTGGTATTGGGGGCGGCTCTCGGCGGGGATGGAGGAGGACTACTACTGGCGGCGCCTCTCCGACAACTGGTATCAGAAGGACGTGATCCCCAGTACGTACCTGGAGATCCACAACCAGTGCTACGAAGCCTATAACGCCAATCCCCTGGCCAACTACATCATCGAGATCACCACCAACTTCGTCCTTGGAACCGGGATCTCGGTGGCGGCGGCCAACCGGAAGACCCAGCGCGTACTGGATGCCTTCTGGAACGAGCCCGAGAACCACATGGGCACCCGCGTGTACAGTCTGTGCACCGAGCTGAGCCTCTATGGCGAGTTATTCATCCGCTTCTTCGTCAATCCCTTCTCGGGCGCGGTGAAGATCGCCCAGATCGACCCCAGCCTGATCGACCAGATCGAGACCGATCCCGACAACATTGAGAAAGCGCTCCGCTTCCACCAGCGTCCGGTGGGGCCGGGCGGCGCCCTGTGGAGCGCCACGGCCCCGGTGGGCGGGATCCAACCGCCCGCGCCCACCCTGGAGCCCACTGGAGCGAGCTATCCCGGCGACGCGGTGATGGCCGGCACCTGGTACGAGGCGGGCAGCGAGGTGGCGCAATTCAAGATCAATAGCGTAAGCAACGCCAAACGGGGAAAAAGCGATCTGGCCACCTTGCTACCCTGGCTCCGTCGCTACAAGGATTGGCTGACCGATCGGGTGCGGATCAACAAATACAAGGCGGCCTTCCTCTGGGATATTCAGCTGAGCGGGGCCGATGCCAAGACGATCGACCGGAAACGGATGCAGTATGCCTATCCGCCCGATCCGGGAAGCATCATCGTGCATAACGAGTCCGAGCAGTGGAGCGCGGTGCAACCGAAAATCGAGGCGGGCGACGCCGAGGCGGACGGCAGGGCGATCAAGATGATGATCGCCATGGGGGCGGGGCTACCCGAACATTATCTGGCCGATGGGGGCGACGTGAACCGGGCCACGGCGGTGGAGATGGGGCTCCCCACCTTCCGCAAGTTCCAGCGGCGCCAGGATACGTTCGGCCTGGTGATCCGGGCCATCCTCGATCGGGTGCTGGAGGAGGCGACCCGCGCCGGAACCTTGCCGGTCGGGGTGGACCGGAGCTACAAGGTGATCTTCCCCGAACTGGCGCCGGGCGACAATAGCGATCTCGCCACCGCGACCAGCACCGTGACCCCCGCTCTGCTCAGTGCCCATCAGGCCGGTTGGGTGAGCAAGGAGACGGCGATGCGCCTGTTCTACGCCATGACCGGGCAGGAGGTCAATGTGGCCGAGGAACTGGAGCGGATCGCGCGGGAGCGGGGGAGCACGGGCTAACCGATCACCTCCCTTCCCTGGCATTACTCCGCGGCAGGGCATCCTGGAAGACCGGCATGCGCTTCCAGTCTGGTTCCGGCGGCACATAGCCTTGCCGCGGCGCGTACATGGAGTGGTTCACGAGTTGCATGGGATGGATATAGCGCGGACAGTTGGGAAAGATGCGCTCGACCGCCACGCGCGTGATGAGCTGGGCCCCGGGATAGAACTCAAGGAGCGGGTCATCGTAGGAGATCATAGCCGCTCCGTGAACCCGGAGACGGTTGGGATGCTCGAAGTCGATGAACAGCAAGGCCACCTGCGGGCGGAGCAAAATGTTGCCCAGGCTGCGGAACATCCCATTCCCGTCGTAGTCTGGAAAGGCCAGTGTCTTCTCGTTCAGCACCCGCGTGAATCCCGGCATGCCGCCCTTATAGGAACAATCAGGATTACCCTCGGCATCCACGGTGGCCAGGAAGAACATGCCGCAACTCTCGATGAAGGCGCGGTCATCTTCCGTGAAGGCATCGTGGAGCGTGACCTGTTCGAGGCGGTCGGCTATTCGGCGACTGTCGAAGCGATCTTGCAACTGGCGTGAACCTTCGTGATACATCGCTCTCTCACTCATCCCAGGTCTGAACGCCAACTATTGTCTCTCCCTTTCAGGAAACCGTGGGCCGAATATTCTGGTTGACATGGAACAGGTTGCCAGGGTCGTACTTGTTCTTGATCTGGACCAGGCGGTCATAGTTGTCGCGGTAGGCGGCCTGGACCCGTTCTTGCCCCTCATCCATCATCATGTTCACGTAGGCGCCACCGGCGGAGTAGGGATGCAGGGCTTCCCAGTAGGCGATCGTCCAGTCCTTGATCCGCTCGGCGTTGGCCGGGTCGGGATCGACGCCCACGATCACCTCGCCCCATTTGGCGGCGCGGTAGCTCCACGCGGTGTCATTCCGGCCGACGCGGCCGGCGGCCCCGTCAATAGGGTACAGGTGCATGGTGGACTGCATACTCGGCAGCCTGGCCCCATGCTCCACGTGTCGGGCGATCGCCTCGTCACTCAGTTCGTTGATGAAGTCCGCCCGCCAGTACCACTGGTCGCCGGGAGGATAGAGCGCGTCGAACATACCCTGCAGCGCCGGGTGTGGCAACGAGCCGACGAAGTCGAGGGCGGGACCGCCGAAGAGGCGCCGAATAGGGGCGAAGACTGCCTCGGCCTGGCCCAGCGGGCCGGTGTAGCACCAGACCACGCCGCACATCTTCTTCGCGTGTAGGTGCTCGGGGAAGGGCGGCCCAGGCGGCACCGTGAGGAAGGCGAAGAAGCCGTTGAGTTCGTCCGGCGCCTGGGTGATGAAGTCGCGATACCAACGCAGCACCTCCTCGGCCTGGTCGATGGGCCAGAGCATCGGCCCCGCGTACACCGTGCTGATCGGGTATAGGTTGAAGAGGAACGAAGTGACGACGCCGAAGTTGCCGCCGCCCCCGCGGATGGCCCAGAAGAGGTCCGGGTGCTGGTCCGCGTCGGCGGTCACGAAGCGCCCGTCCGCCAGGACCATGTCCACGGAGAGCAGATTATCGATTGCCAGGCCGCGGGCGCGGGTCAGATGGCCCAATCCGCCGCCCAGGGTAAGCCCACCGACCCCGGTAGTGGAGATGATGCCGCTTGGGGTGGCCAGGCCGAAGGCATGGGTGGCGTGATCGACATCGCCCCAGGTGCAGCCGCCCTGCGCCCGCACCGTCCGCGCCACGGGGTCAACGCGGGTGCCTTTCATGGGCGAGAGGTCGATCACCAGGCCACCGTCACAGGTGCCCAGCCCACCGCCGTTGTGGCCACCGCCGCGGATCGCGAGCGTGACCTGGTGTTCGCGGGCGAAATTGACGGCGGCGATCACATCGGCCACGTCGACGCACCGGGCGATGGCGCCGGGGTGCTTGTCGATCATGCCATTGTAGACGCGGCGCGCGGCATCGTAGCCCTCGTCGTCCGGCAGAATCAGGCTACCGCGCAGGCTCGCCTTCAGATTGGCGATCGCGGCCTCGTCAGCGATCATGTGCCTCGTTGCCGACTGCATGATCATTTCTCGCTCCTTTTCCGCTACTTCGCATACTGACCGGCCCCGGCGAAATCGAGGAACACGCACGCATCATCCCCCACGATCCAGGCATCATGCCCTGGGGGGATCACCGCCGCATCGCCTGGGCCGAGCTCTTCCTCCATCCCATCGTCCATCAGGACATGCATGCGCCCGGACAGCACGTAGCCTACGTGACGCACCAGGCAGCTTTTGGTCCCGACCAGCGGCTTGACACATTCGGACCACTTCCACCCAGGCTCGAAGGTGCTTCTCCCGGCGGTCACCTCGCCGAGGCTGGCCACCTCGATTTTGCCTTTGGCGAACGCCCGTGTCTCATCGGGAGAACCAAGATTTTTGTGTAAGACGGTCCGGCTTGCCGTGGTCATATTTTTCCTCCTTCGCGCCTGGCCGCTGCTCCATGATCCGCCGCTTCCGCCACCGGGAACAGGAAAAACTACCACGCGCCTACCATTTTCCGCGGACATAATCCCGCGGGACCAGGTCGTACCCACTTGCGCGGGGTAGTACTATAGGGGCAGTAAGGGCACATGGCATGAAGCCGGCCAGGGCCTTCGACCGCCATGGTAGGGTGCGGACATGACCAGCGAGGAACCGATCTCCTTTGCCGACCTGCTCAGGCAGTTTCGTCGCATGGCCGATCTCACCCAGGAGGAGTTGGCCGAGCGCGCCCATCTGAGCACCAGAGCGATCAGTGCGCTGGAGCAAGGGCAAAATCACGGCCCGCGCCGAGACACGGTTGCCTTGCTCGCCGAAGCGCTCGCCCTCACCCCCAGCCGGCAGGCCCAGTTTCGGGAGGCCGCTCGCGCCATTCGCCCCCGTGAAGCACCCCTCGCCATGGACGCCGCGCCCGAACCGGCGCACCCCCACAATCTGCCGCTGACCTTGACCAGTTTCGTGGGCCGCGAGTTGCAGCAATCCGGGGTGCGCCGGTTACTTCAGCGGCCGCTGTCCGAGGGAGGCTACCGGTTGGTGACCCTCACCGGCGCCGGCGGTACCGGCAAGACTCGGCTCGCCCTACGGGTGGCCACCGATCTGATCGCGGACTATCCAGATGGGGTCTGGATGGTGGAATTGGCATCCCTGTTGGACCACGCGCTGGTGCCGAAGGCGGTAGCCACCGTGGTGGGTATGTCTGAACAGGCGGGCCGGCCGCTGTTTGGCTCGCTCCTCGATGCCCTGCGCCCAAAGCACCTGCTTTTGGTACTGGACAACTGCGAGCACCTGGTGGCCGCCTGCGGCGAGTTGATCAGCGCGCTCCTCCGGGCATGTCCCCATCTGTCGGTCCTTGCCACGAGCCGCGAACCGCTCCGCATCCCGGGTGAGGCCATCTGGCAGGTACCAACCCTGGCGGTGCCGGATCCGGCCAAACCGCTGCTGCTTGAGGAGTTCACGCGCTGCGAATCGGTGCAACTTTTTGTCGAGCGGGCGCGCGCCCTGCTTCCCACCTTCGCCGTAGTCGAGGAGGATATGCCGGCCATCGCTCAGATCTGCCGTCGGCTCGACGGCATACCGCTGGCCCTGGAATTGGCCGCCGCGCGGACGAGCGTGTTATCGGTCGAACAAATCGCGGCCCGGCTGGATAACTGCTTTGAACTGCTTACCGGCGGCGCCCGGACGGTGGTGAATAGGCAGCGAACCCTGAAAGCGGCGATGGACTGGAGTTTTGCCCTGCTTTCCCCACGGGAGCAACTGCTGTTCGGACGTCTATCGGTCTTCGCCGGCGGGTTTGGTCTCGATGCGGTAGAGGCCGTCTGCGGCGGCCCGGATTTGCCCAAGGAGGCAATTCTGAACCTGCTGAGCAGCCTGCTCGATAAGTCACTGATCCTAACCGAGAGGCACCGAGGAGCGGCACGGTATCGGTTGCTCGAACCGATGCGGCAATATGCCGCGCGGATCCTTGAGCAATCGGGAGATCTGGCCACTCCGCGGCGGCGTCACCGAGACTGGTTCCTGCACCTTGCGGAATGCGCGGAGACCCAATTGTGGACAGCGGAGCAGCGGGAGTGGCTCACGCGCCTGGAGACAGAGCACGACAACCTACGCGCGGCGCTCGATTTCTGCGTCACGACCACGGGCGAATCCGAGACCGGACTCCTGCTGGCCCGCGCCCTTTGGCAGTTCTGGCTGCTGCGGGGCCACTTCGCGGACGGGCGTCACTGGCTTGAGAGTCTGCTCCGCGTGACCCGACCAGACGCGCCGCGACGGGCGGAGGTGTTCCTGCATGCGTGCGCCCTAGCGGCCCGCCGAGACGCCGCCGCCGCCGCCGACCTGGCTGACCAAGGTATTGCGGTCTATATCGCGCGAAACGATCAGCGGGGCCGGGTGAGAGCCATGCATCTTCGGGGCATGATCGCCTGGCTCCAGTTCGACTATCCTCTGGCCCGCGCCCTCTTCGAGGAGGCGCTCGCCCTGGCGGAAGCAAAGGACTTCGCCGAGGAAGCCGCGCTCCTCACCCATTCCGTGGGCTTCATTTGCTGGTGGCAGGGGGACATCGAGCGCGCCCGAGCGCTCATGGAGGCGAGTCTGCGGCGGATAGACAGGTTTCGGGACGGAGTACGCATTGCCTCCTCGTTTCTCCATCTGGGCTGGATGCCGATCGACGATCAGTCCTCGGGCCCCACGGAGATGACGATCGAGAATTCACTGCTGCTGCTCCGGGAGATCGGCGCCCAAGCCGTTACCGCGCACATCCTGGCCAACCTGAGCAACCTGGCGCGGTGCGAGCGCGATCACGAGCGTGCCGGGCGACTGCTCGGGGAAAGTCTCGCCATATTCCAGCGGATAGGCGACCGGATGGGGATCGCCCAGGTGCTGGGCCAATTGGGGAACCTAGCTCGAGTGCGCGGCGACCATGCCCAGGCGCGGTCGCACCTTGATACGTGCCTAGCACTCCGTCAAGAGATCGGTGAGAGCCGAGGGATCGCCAACGCCCTGATCAGCCTTGGCACCCTCGCGCTGGCGGAAGGCGACAATCCGCGGGCCGGCTCTCTCGTGGCGGCCGGCTTGACGGCCATTCGGGAGATCCAGGACCGGCCCGCGATAGCGTGGACGACAGCGAGCCATGCGGCGCTCACCCTCCGCGCGGGCGATCTTCACACCGCTCGCGCGCTCTATCAAGATCTGGCCGTCCTTTATCAGAACTACGGAGCCGAGCCACACGGGCAGGCCCTCTCGCTGGCAGGATTGGGTCTCATCGCGAAACACGAACGCGAGTACCCGGCCGCCCGCTCACGACTGGAAGCCAGTCTCCTACTGTGGCGCCAGGTCGGAGATCGGCGGAGTTGCGCCGCGCTTCTGTACCAGTTGGGAGAAGTAGAGCGGTTGAGGTGATCTCGTACTTCTCACTGGTATCATGAGGAAAGCAAGGCGCGCACGAGCGGCGCGGGTAGTTGGGGGGAACCATGCGACAGTCGGTGATTGAGAGAGCGGGGAGGGATCAAGCGCCCTGGCCCCCGGATGACAGCGAGGAGAGCGTGGTGGGGTCGGAGTTTCATCAGCGGGTCATTGATGGCGCCCGCGATGGGTTGGATATGGCCTCCATTGCCAGTGCTATTGCCTGGTGGGTACAGTCGCAAATCGCGATCGGCGGCTTCCGTCGCCCGGACGGCACTCCCTATACCATGCTGCCCGATGTGTTCGTTCATCCGCTGCCCAATCCCCATCCCAGGAGCGGAGAGGTTCTCACCTTCGCCGAGATCGGTGTGCCCTTGTTGGTGATCGAGGTGCTGAGCGAGACCACCTGGCGCCAGGATCTAGACGAGCAGCGCGGCAAGCCCTGGAGCTATGCCCAGGCCGGGGTAGCGGAGCTGTTGCTGGTCGACTTCAACCGCCGGTACATGCCGGAGCCCGTGCGGGCGCTGCGCCTGAAGGATGGGCGCTGGACACCCTGGCCTCAGAGCAATGAAGGGCGCTGGGAGAGTGAGGCGCTTGGGGTCTCGTTTGCCTTCGATGATCCCTATCTCCGGGTGTACGACGCGGAGGGCCGGCTCAAGCCGTTGCCCCATGAGGCGGAAGGGCAACTCCAGAACCGGGAGGCCCAACTGCGGGAGCGCGAGGTCCAGATCCAAGAGCGTGAGGCGATGCTGGAGCAGCTTCGCGCCCTGGCGGCGACCGGGGATATGGCGGCGATCCAGGCGCTCCTGGGCGAGACGGACGATCGGCGCCAGGGACGGGTTTAGAATCACGGAGCCATGGATTGGTAGGAAGAGATCCTGTTACCGGCGCGCCCCAGGGCACTTCCGTGTTCTCTCTCTTATTCCGTGTTTCCGTGATTCTCAATGTTCAGTGCTACAACCCAGGCGACGCCTCCACCCATTGTCCCTCCACTGAGATGTGGCCGACTTTTGCTGCATCGAATGGCCGGGAATCCACTTGCCAATCACAGGTCAACGGCACGGAAGAGATCCGCGCCCTGTCACGAGCGGGTGTAGCATGCGCGATAGAGATCGGCAGGATGTGCTCATCAACCTTGGGCAAAAGGGCGGCTACGTCCCGATCAACCACCGAAGCGGGCATGCTGACGCGAGCCAGCGCGCGGCAGGGAACACGCACACTACCCCCCAGACCCGACAAAGCCATCCATCTACCTAGATCAGCCGACTTGAAGTCCAAGAGTCTGCTCAGACTCGGCAAGAGGTGGAAGGTTAATTTGGGAATGGTCAGACAGATAGCTAGCAGCTGCAC
>DATLQX010000104.1:0-7449 GCA_035534995.1 Chloroflexota bacterium
GCGGCGGCCACCGCCGTCCGGTCGTCGGGCATGGCCATGGGCAGCTTGGCCCGCTGCACGCCGGTGAGCCCGGCGGTCATGGTGTTCACATAGAAGGTCTGCAAGTCGATCTTTTGCCAGGCTTTCCAGGTCGTGAGATCGGCCAGGCCGATGCCAAAGGCGTTTCCATGCGCCTCCTCGGTCAGGTCAAGCACGGTGACGACCGTGATCCGCGGCTCGGCGGGTTCGGGGACATGCTGAATCATCATCCGGCCCAGCACGTTGGTATCCATTCCTGAACCGCTGATATTCTTCCCCAGATAATCCACCACCAGGACGTCCAGCTCCTTGAACGGTAGGCGGCCCAGAAGCTCCTTGGCCTGGACCAGCAGGCGTTCCTCGACCGGGCCGCCGATCTCCGCCGCCCCAAGCCCGGCGATGATCGCCGGTTCATCCTCGGCGTTCTCCACCACCTCGATCGCCCCCAGCACCTTGCCGGCCTGGATCACCAAGCGGGCGGCCCGCGGGATCAGTTCCCGCATGGCCTCCGATCCCAGGCTGTGCATCGCTTCGGCACCCTCGCGCTTGCCGAGCCCGACCGCGACCATCTTGGCCGCCCCACTTTCGATTGGGCCGTGGAAGTCGGTGTGCGGTTTGGTCCGCCCCAGCACGACCACCCCATCGGCGCCGTGCGCATTCCGGTCCATGTAGACCGGGATGCCGGGATCCACGGTGCCCAGCAGGTCCACCGCCATGGTGGCGCGCACCGGCACCCCGAGCGTCGCCTCGGAGGCGCCCAGCCGGGCCAGCACGTCCTTCTGGCCCTCGGCGGTGGCCGCTCCATGGCTGCCCATGGCCGGAACCACGAAGACCTCGGCCCCTAACTCCTGGAGCGCGCGGACGGTGGCGATTGCCAGTTCATCGATCCGCCGGATACCCCGGCTGCCGATCCCGAGGGCAATGGTCATGCCGGGCTGGATCCGCTCGGGCAGCCCGGCCTGCCGGCAAGCGGCCCGGACCGCCGACGGAATATCCGCCACCCGCGGGGCATCAAAGCGGCGGCGGACGCGAATCATGGGCGGGAGCGGGGTGGCGGCGAGCCGTCCATCATCCTGAAAGGGGGTAAACACGGCGGTATCACCTCTCCGTGGGAGACAATAAGCAGAACAGTTCTACTAGTATCGCATGTAGGGGCGCCTTGGTGAGTCCCTTCGGCGGTAATGCTGGGTCGTCTTGCCGTGGCCGACTGACCGGCGAGCATCGGACAGATCGGACCGATCAGTCGGATCCGACCGATCCGACGGACGATCCACCGCCGCGCGGGTCTGGAGGCCCCCGCCCCTTGACGGTATCCGGCTGCCATACGGGCGGCGCGGCAACCAGGTACCCTGAGAGGGGCGCATGCTTGACCTGGAGCATGGCCGGGATCAGGAGACATCGAGGAGGATGCACGTGACCTATCAGCCCGCGCCGGATCGCTATGCCAACATGACCTACCAACGCTGTGGCCGGAGTGGATTGCGGTTGCCCGCGATCTCCCTCGGCCTCTGGCACAACTTTGGCCATGGCCGCTCGCTGGACAGTCAGCGCGCCATCCTCCGCCGGGCCTTCGATCTGGGGGTGACTCACTTCGATCTGGCCAACAACTATGGTCCGCCCTACGGCTCGGCCGAGGAGAACTTCGGTCGTATTCTCGCCTCGGATCTCCGCCCCTATCGCGACGAACTGGTGATCTCCACCAAGGCGGGGTACGACATGTGGCCGGGGCCATACGGAGAGTGGGGCTCGCGAAAGTACCTGACCGCCAGCCTGGACCAGTCGCTCAAGCGGATGGGCCTTGAGTACGTCGATATCTTCTACTCCCACCGCCTCGACCCCGAGACGCCCCTGGAGGAGACGATGGGCGCCCTTGACGCGGCGGTGCGCGCCGGCAAGGCGCTCTACGCCGGGATCTCCTCTTACTCCGCTGCCAAGACACGGGAGGCGGCGGCGATTTTGCGGGGGCTGGGGACACCGCTCCTGATTCATCAGCCGTCGTATTCCATGCTGAACCGCTGGATCGAGACCGACGACTTGCTGGACGCCCTGGAGGAAGTGGGCGCGGGCTGTATTGTGTTCTCGCCTCTGGCGCAAGGGATGCTGAGCGATAAATACCTCGCCGGTGTTCCCCAGGGATCGCGGGCCAGCGAGAACTCGTCGTTGTCTCCCAAGCTATTGACCGAGGAGAACCTGGAGCGCATCCGCGCCTTGAAGGCGATCGCCGACCGCCGCGGACAATCGCTGGCCCAGATGGCCCTGGCCTGGAGTCTCCGCGACCCCAGAGTCACCTCGACCTTGATTGGCGTGAGCAGCGTGGCCCAACTGGAGGATAGTCTGGGCGCCCTGAATAAGCGTGAGTTTAGCCGGGAGGAACTGGCGGAGATTGACCGCTACGCGGCCGAGGGGAAAATCAATCTCTGGGCTACATCCAGCGCCATCTAAGCCGAGCAGTCGCGTTCTCTCTGGCGACGCCTCCTTCCCGCATAGACCGAACAGGGGATTGTGCGGCCGGGTGCCCCGGCTGATGATCGATCCATGTCACCTGGCGCGCGGGCCAGGGGAAAGGAGGCGCCGTGATGCGGTGGATCAGCGCGGCGTCCCCGCGAGCACACGATTCCGAAGCCGCCGATGGTCCGGGGCCGGCCAATCCCACCCATTGGCGGGAGCTGGCGCCCTACGGCCTGGCGGCGCTCCTCGCCACTCTCGCCTTCTACCTGCACCTGAACCAAGATTCCAATCTGGTGTTGGGCGGCACCATGGTCGCCGCCGTCATCTTGAGCGGATTGCTCCTGTGCCGGCAGGGTCTCATCCTCCTGGAGAACCGCCGCCTCTACCACCGTCTTGACCGGGCGTACGCGGCCCAGAGCGCGCATCTCGCTCGGCGGGTAGCCGATCTGGAATGGCTGCAAGATGTTACGCGGCGAGTCAATGCCGCCCGCACCCTGGATGAAGCCCTCGATATCGCCTATGACGGTATCCACGACGGCCTGGGGTACGATCGCATCGGGATCGAACTGTTCGATCAAGCCGCCGGTACCTTCGAGGATTGCCTTGGTACCGACGCCCTGGGGAATAAGTTCCGCCCCCAGGCCCGTGAACTCCAACTTGGACCCGACAATCCGATCTGGCAGTTTCCCGGCGTGGCGGCGGTGCTGGGGGGCGCGGAATCGTACTACACGGCGGATGCCACCGCCGATTGCCCCCCAGACTTGCTCTACCTCTTTGACGGCAGTCCCAAGGACAACCTGGTGGTGGCCCTGCGGGCCGGACAGGCCGTGGTGGGGATGATTTCGGTGGACAATCTGGTCACGGGGCGCCCGATCGCGGCCTCGGATGCCGGCCCCTTGTTGCCGTTGGCGCATCAGGTGGGGGTGGCCGTGGAGCGGGCCCGCGCGGTCGAGACCCTGCGGGCCAGCGAGGCCCGTCTCGCTCTGCAATACGCCTCCACGCGGGTTCTGACCGAGGCCACGACCCTCGACGGTGCCGTCAATACCCTGTTGCGGATCCTCTGCGAGCATCTGGATTGGCACGCGGGCGCTTTTTGGGAGGTTGACGCAGTCCAGGGAGTGCTTCGGCGCCACACGGCTTGGTGCGGCTCCAGCGGGGATATAGCCGAGTCCGATGCGTTTAGCGCCGCCGGCGCGATCTCCCTGGGAGAAGGGATTCTGGGTCAGGTTTGGATGACCGGAACCCTTGACTGGTCGGATGATCTGGCCCAGGACAGCCGATCTCCCCAAGCCGCCTCGGCCCTGGCGCGCCCGTATCATGGGGCTCTCTGGTTTCCCATCGTGGCCGCCGGGCGAGTCCAGGGAGTCATGGAGCTCTTCAGCCGGCGGACTCAGCCTCGCGACGATACACTGTTAGAGGCCATGGCCACCCTGGGCCGGCAATTGGGCGGCTTTATCGAACGCTTGCAGGCAGAGGAGGCGCTCGTCCATCAGGCCGCGCATGATGCGCTCACCGATCTGCCGAACCGCACCCTACTGCGAGACCGGCTGGAGCACTGTCTGCAGGCGGCCTCAAGGGATGACACCCCAGTCACCCTGCTCCTCCTGGACCTCGATCACTTCAAGGAAATCAACGATAGCCTCGGGCACGCGGCGGGTGACCGGGTACTGGCGGAGATCAGCGCCCGGCTGGTGGAGGCGCTCCCCGAACCGGCTACCGTGGCCCGGCTCGGCGGTGACGAATTCGCCATCCTCCTTCCCGAGTGCGACCAGAACGGCGCCATGGCGGGCGCCCAGCGGGTTTTGGTGGCCCTCGGCCATCCCTACATGCTGGACGGCCAGGCTCTGCACATTGAAGCGAGTATCGGCGTCGCCTGCCGTCCGGACCATGGCACCGATGCCACCACCCTCTTGCGCCACGCGGACGTGGCGATGTATGCGGCCAAGCGCACCCAGCGCGGGGCCGCGATCTACGCGGCCGCCGAGGACGCGCATAGCGCGGGTAGGTTGGCCCTGATGACCGATTTGCGCCAGGCGCTCGGGTCCGAAGGGCAGCTCGAGCTGTATTACCAACCCAAGGCCCAGGTTGCCTCGGGGGAACCGTGCGGAGTCGAGGCGCTGATCCGTTGGCACCATCCTACTCGCGGCATGGTGTCGCCCGATGCGTTTATTCCCCTGGCGGAACAAATGGGCGTGATCGCCCCCCTTACGCGGTGGGTGCTGGGTAGTGCCGTCCGGCAGGCCCAGATCTGGCAGGACAATGGGCGGCCCCTCGCCGTGGCCGTGAACCTGTCCGCGCAGTCACTTCGGGATGGCGATCTGCCGATCACGATCGCCGCTCTCCTGGCGGACGCGGGCCTGGCGCCCGAGCATCTGACCGTGGAGGTCACGGAGAGCGCCTTGATGCTGGACCCGGTCCTGGCGCGTCGAGTGCTCGAGGATCTGGCGGCCCTGGGGGTGCGGATCGCCATTGATGACTTCGGCACCGGCTACTCCAGTCTGGGGTATCTCAAGGATCTCCCGGTACATGAGATCAAGATAGACCGCACCTTTATCCTCGGGATGGGCATGGATGCCGAGTCAGCCAAGAATACGGCCATCGTGCGTTCGGTGATCACCCTGGCGCACGCGCTGGGCATCCAGGTGGTGGCGGAGGGAGTAGAGACCCAGGCCAACTGGGATGCGCTGGCCGCGCTTGGCTGCGACATCATCCAGGGCTACCACCTGGGCCGGCCCATGGCGGCGGCGGACCTGGCAAGTTGGGCCGCTAGCCGGATGGCCCAGGCGACCGTGGCGGCCGCCTGAGGTCGCGCCGGACTCCGACCGATCAGTCAGATCGGTCCGATCCGACTGATCGGTCCGATTCCCTCTGCTACCGGCTAATCAACCGCCACGATCTGAACCGTACGCATGCCCGCCGGGGCATGAACATCGACCTGATCGCCCGCCTTATGGTTCAGCAGGGCCCTGCCCATCGGCGACTCATGGGAGATTCGGCCCTGAGTGGGCGCCGCTTCGAGCGGCCCGACAATCGTATAAATGTCCCGATCCCCATCTTGATCGATAGTAACTTTGGCCCCCAGTTGCACCAAACCACCAGAGGGACTCTGAATCAGGACCGCGTGCCGGCGGAAGTGCTCCAGGGCCGCGATCCGTCCCTCCAGCAGCGCCTGTTCCTCCTTGGCGTGGTCGTACGCCGCGTTTTCCGAGAGATCCCCATCGTCGGCGGCGGCTCCGATCTGGGCCGCGATCTCAATGCGGCGCACCTTCACCAGATGCTCGTACTCGGCTTCCATCTGGGCGCGTCCCTCGGCGGTCAACGGCACGGGCTTGTCATTCATCGGGCGATTTCCTCTTCCACGATTCCGAGGCGGGGGTGGCGGCAAGGGGAAACCCAGCGCCGTGCAAAGCTCGTTGCGAATATCCGCGACACATCCGTGGGACTCCATGGTACCACGCATTCACCCTACCACGCGGGTTCAGGCACTCTATCGGGAAGCGGGTACGCATGATACTCTCCAATCAGATGCAAATGACCGATACGTACTCTGATAATGGTAATGAATGATCGGATAGGCGGCGCGGTCATGGACGAGCGAATGCGCGCGCTGCCCAAGGCGCATCTGCACCTGCATTTTCCCCGCACTATCCGTCCCAGTACGCTGGCCGAGCTGGCCGGGCGGGCAGGGCTCTCCCTTGAGGGCTTCCACGAATTCACCAATCTGCCCGAGTTCCTGGCCCGCCCGCCGATCTCCCGATGTATCGGCAGTGCCGCCGATCTGCGGCGGCTTTGCACGGAACTGGTCGAGGATGAGGCGCGCGATGGCGTGCTCTACGCTGAACCGATGATCGTGATCCATCGCTTCGCGCCCCGCTTTGGCGGTCTCGACGCGGTATTCCGGCTGATGCGCGAGGCGTTCGACGAGGCGGGCGCGGTGCATGGGGTCGAGGTAGGGATCATGGTGGGCTTTAGCCGCCACGGGGATACGCCGGAGGAGGTGGAGGAACTGGCGCGCTTCGCTGCTCGCCATGCCGGGGACGGGGTGGTAGCCTTCGGTTTCGGAGGTGACGAGGAGCGGGTCGGGCCGGAGCCCTTCGCGCGCGCTTGCGCCATCGCCCGCGCCGCCGGATTGCTGGTGGTGCCGCACGCCGGCGAGTCGCTGGGAGCAGCCAGCGTGACCGCCGCCCTGGACAGCCTGCGCCCCGATCGGATCGCCCATGGGGTTCGCGCTGTCGAGGACGAGCGCGTTCTGGCCAGGCTGGCCGCGGAGGGCGTGACCTGCGACGTGTGCCCAACCTCGAACCTCCGCCTGGGGGTGGCGCCGCGGATCGCGGAGCATCCGCTACGGCGAATGCTTGAGGTGGGGGTGCCGATCACCCTCAACGCCGACGACCCGGTGGACTTCGGAGTCACCTGCGGTGGGGAATACGCCCTGGTCCGCGAGGCGTTCGGCCTTTCCGATCAGCAACTGGCGGCGATAGTCCAGACGAGTGCGCGAGCCGGCGGGGCTTCCGCCGCCACCAAGGAGCGGATCGCGCTGGGCATTGGCCGCTGGTTGGCGGAATGAACTGAATGGAGTTATGGAATGAGCCGCCCCGGCAGTGCCCATGATCAGATCGTCCGGCGGGAGTTCACTCGCCAGGCCCCGGCATACGCCGCGCTCCCGGAGTTTACCGATCCCGACCGGATCGATCGCATGATTCGAGCCGTCCAGCCCGTGCCCGAGGCGCGGGTCTCCAGATCCGCGAGCGCGTCCAACCGCCGGTCGCGGGCATGCTATCCGAACCCGATCCGTCCCCCACCCAACTGGTCTGGAGACCCGCGCCCCTAATGGCGTGCGGTCCGCTGACGAAGTCTGGGAAATGATCAGGCATATAGCGAGGTTTCAACCTGGTACAACCCGTTCCGCGGAAGGGGCGGCCGACGTGCCGACCGTGCCGACCGGTGAGATCGTGAGGGGCATGTCCTCGTCATCCTCCGTTG
>DATLQX010000105.1:0-26745 GCA_035534995.1 Chloroflexota bacterium
CGTAGGCCATGTACTTGGCCTTCCCGGCCGTGGCCAGGGTCTTGGTGATCGCCGCCGTCAGGGTCGTCTTCCCGTGGTCCACGTGCCCGATCGTCCCAATGTTCACGTGCGGCTTGTTCCGCTCGAATTTCTGCTTCGCCATGCTATTTTTCCCCTTATACGATCCCCGGCCCTGTTAGTGGCCGAGGTCACGGACCTCGTCGGCCGTGCGATCAACGATTCGCGGTGAGGGAGCATACACCACCGGGGGTGACCCTCCGTTCACCGCGAATGCCGGATCGAATCTGGTGAGCTCCAGGTGGGAATCGGACCCACGACCTCGCCCTTACCAAGGGCGTGCTCTACCACTGAGCCACTGGAGCACTCCGACGAAACCGCGCCGCCAGGCGCGGGGTGGGCAGAGAGAGATTCGAACTCCCGAAGGCTAAGCCAGCTGATTTACAGTCAGCCCCCGTTGGCCACTTGGGTATCTGCCCAGGATTCCCGGTTGTTTCCGCTTTTCTCCCGTGCTCACCAGATACGCGAGAGCCGACGATGGGACTCGAACCCGCAACCGGTTGTTTACAAAACAACTGCTCTGCCAATTGAGCTACGTCGGCGTTGGGCGCAAGGACACCCGTCGACCACAACCTTGCGCATGACAGTATAGTCTTGCTTTTCTTGTGGCGTCAAGCCCGCGCGCGCCCTGATGCACACCCTCAAATGTATCAGGCGCGGGCCCATCCGGCGAATGATTCGTGCCGTTCCCGGTGGCGCTGATCAACCAGGTAGGGTACTCTAGCCGTAGAGTACCGCTAGAGCCCCTGTAATGGCGAAGGGAAACCCTCAATGACCGTGCCATGCGCCCGTTGCGGCCTGTGCCATCCGCCAGGTACCGTGTGCCTCGCCCAGAGCATCGCCACTCTTCAGAGTCAGGAAGTCCTACCCGCCGGCACCCTGCTTGCCGGCAGGTACGCGGTCATGCGGACCATCCATCGCGGGGGCATGGGCGTGGTCTACCTGGCGGGCGATCAGTTCCTGCAGGGCCAGCAGGTGGTGCTGAAAGAGTCGCGGCTCCCGGCCGGGGCGAGTGCCGAGGATCGGCGCGAGGCGGAGGGCTGGTTCGCCCGTGAGTCGTATCTGCTCAGCAGCCTTCGGCATCCGCTCATCCCCCGCTTCTACAGCGTATTCCAGGAGGATGGGCGAACCTACATCGTCCAGGAGTTCGTGGCGGGCGAGAACCTCGATCAGGTGGTGCGCCGCCGTGGTTCCTTGCGCGAGGATCTGGTGGTTGGCTGGGGGATCGCGCTCTGCAATCTTTTGACCTATTTGCATGAACGAGACGAGCCGGTGGTATTCCGCGACTTAAAGCCGGCAAATATCCTCTGGCGGGAGATGTCCGCCGGGACCGCGCTGGACGAGCAGCCGTTGGCGGTGGTGGATTTCGGTATCGCGCGGCCTTTCCGTCGCGGCGAGGTCGGCACCGTGATCGGGACGCCCGGCTACGCCCCTCCCGAGCAATACCAGGGGCTCGCGACCCCCCAGAGCGATGTGTATGCCCTGGGCGCGACCTTGCATCGTCTCCTCACCGACTACGACCCCGAACAGGGGGCACCCTTCACCTTCCCAGCCGCGATGGGGCTGAATCCCCGTGTCTCCCCGGAAATGGCGGCGGTGGTGGAACGGGCGACCCGGCTCGATCCGGCCGCCCGTTTCCAGTCGGCCAACGAGATGAAGCTGGCCCTGCGCCGGGTGGCGGCGCGCGAGGGCTACCTGGCCGGCGTCGCGGCGGCCTCCACCGCCGTCTCCCCGCCAACCTACAGTTTCCGGGCGGGGTGGATCGGACCGGTCATCGGCTCCGCCCTCCTGGGCTCCATGGTGCTCTCCATGCTGGGCAGCATGTTTCGCCAGCCTGCCATGAGCTACGTCCCCATTCATTCCGCCTATACCGTCACCTACATAGGACCGCGTTCGGGTCAAGGGGCGGGCGGCGGTTCGACCTATCTCTATGTCCAGCCGCAAGGATCGGGTAACCAGGGGCCGGACGCCAATACGGCGCCCGGCGCCAACCCATAATTCAGGTCGATCCTAGTGCGCGGTCAGAAGGTTCGTAGGGGCATCCCTTGTGGGTGCCCCTGACTTGCCGGCGCGAGGGCACCCACAAGGGGTGCCCCTACGAAATCGACATCGTCAACCATGCGGCCTGAGATAACACCAGGCGCTACTACCCCTTCACTACCGTCATGGGAAACTCGTGATCTCCTTCGTGTACCCATTGCCCATTGAGTTGCAGACAGACGAAGGAGCGTCCGAAGCGATCGCGGTCGGCCTGCGCGGCGGCCGGCGCCGTCCCGGCGTAGGGATCTCCAGTGGAATAGGCATAAAATCGCCGGGGGATCTCCGCTTTTTTGCACGCCCGTAGGTCCATCCAGCAGTTGACCCCACTGGATCCAGGCGCCTGGCAGAATTGCTCTCCCTTCGGCGGGATCGGTCTCAGGGGGTTGGTATTATATTTATCGCACTGGCATAGACCCTCGGTGATGCCGGAGACCGGGTCGTTGCCGGCGGGATGGAAGTGCGGGCAGCCCATGCGGCGGCTCTCCTTTCTCGATTCCGGTCTCAGTGCCGGAAATGACGAACCTTGGTGAAGACCATGGCGATCCCATGGTTGTCGGCGACCTTGATTGACTCCTCGTCGCGCATCGAGCCGCCGGGCTGGATAATTGCCGTAACCCCTGCTTCAATCGCTCGTTGGACCCCATCGGCGAAGGGAAAATACGCATCGGAGGCGAGCACGGACTGGCGGGCCCGATCCTTGGCGTGGCGCACCGCCAGTTCCACGCTATCCACCCGCTTCATCTGTCCCGCGCCCACCCCGACCACGGTAAGCTGGCGGGCCAGAATGATCGCGTTGGATTTTACATGCTTCACCGCCCGCCAGGCGAAGCGGAGGTCGGTGATCTCCTCCAGGGTCGGCTGCCGTTTGGTCACCACCTGCATTTTGAGGTCGTTGTCATCGGTGCCCTGATGGTCTTGAACTACAAATCCCCCAGTCACCCGTTTGAAGTCGAGCTTGCTGTCCGGAAGCCAGGAGAATTCGCCCTTGCGGGGAGATGACCGCTCACCCATGGCGATCAGCCGCAGGTCACGTTTCTTCTTCAACAGTTCAAGCGCCTCTGGGGTAAAGTCAGGGGCCACGATCGCCTCGTAATAGACGGCGCTGATCGCCTGTGCCGTGGCCTCGTCCACCGTGCGATTAATCCCGACGATCCCGCCATAGGCAGCCTGAGGATCGCCGGAATGGGCTCGTCGATAGGCCTCGGTCAGATCGGTATGGCACGCCAGCCCACAGGGATTGGTGTGCTTCACGATCACCACGCAGGGGGCCTGCTGAAAGTCGCGCGCGGCCATCCAGGCACTGTCGATATCGAGCAGATTGTTGAACGATAACTCTCGCCCATGCAACTGGCGCGCGGTGGCCAGAGTGCGGAGGCTCAGTTGGTCGGTGGTAGGGACGGTGGTATAGAAGGCGGCGTTCTGGTGCGGGTTCTCGCCGTAGCGCAGATCGCTGACCTTCCGCATGGGCAAACTGAGGAGTTCAGGGAAATCCTCGCCCAGCATGTGGTAGAGGTAGGCGGCGATATAGCTGTCGTAGGCGGCCGTATGGGCCAGGGCTTTGGCCGCCAGGCGAGTATCCAGGGTGTGGTCGATGTCGCTTTCACTCCCCTGTACCATGGCGAGCCGCCGTTGCACCTCGCTCAGTACGGTTTCGTAGTCCGCCGGATCGATCACCACCAGCACCTGCATGTGGTTCTTCGCGGCGGCCCGGATGAGGGCCACGCCGCCAATATCCACCTGTTCGAGTGCCTCCGCTAGATCCACCTGGCGGGTGCTGACCGTTTGCACGAAGGGATAGAGATTCACCACCACCAGGTCAATGGGCGCCATCCCCATCTTTTCCAGCGTTTCCAGGTGGCCTGGATTGGCGCGATCCGCCAGGAGGCCGGCATGGATCGTGGGATGGAGCGTCTTCACTCTCCCATCAAGGATCTCGGGCGCTCCAGTGACATCGGCCACGCTGGTGACCTCGACTCCGCCCTCGCGGAGCGCGTTCAGGGTGCCGCCGGTGGAGATCAGCTCCACCCCCAACTCCCGTAGCTCCCGGCCCAGGTCGACCAGACCCGTTTTGTCATGGACGCTCAACAGTGCCCGCATCAGGCCATCCTCCGTCTTGTCTGTTCGCGCGGTCGCCGGGCCGTCTTCTCGTTCCTGGGAATCCCTGCCCCATCAACGAGGGCGGCCACCGGCCCAGATGGCAGCCGTTCCCGGCCACGGCCTACCGCCCCGTGCGCCGCCAAGGCGCCGCATGTCCCGCCCCGATTGCTGAATCCGGGGCCCCGTTGCCCTAGTGTACCGTGCCGGAGGGGATCGTAGCACGGTCGCGGCTGATCCGACCGTGTGGAATGATACCGGATAGGAGTGCGCGGATGGGGCGGCTTTTAGGAGCGCGGGTCTCCAGACCCGCCAGCGTGCGGACGGGCGAGGGGGCAGGTTCAGGGGCGTCCATCTGCTGACCCGTTGGGCTGGAGCCGCTCCTAAAGGTAGGGCGTTACTGCTGCCGGCGTTCCCAAGGCCGCACACGTTCCCCCGCTACAGGGAACGCAACGCCGCGAGCAAGGGTTTCCGGTAGGCGGCGAGGGCGTCCAGCAGACGTTCGCCGCCCGCGCCGCTTCCCATTCCGGCTACCAGAATATCCTCCTCGGTGATCGGATCGATCAGCAATTGGTAGCGGTCGAAGGAGACTCTGACTCGCGCCAGGTTGCCGCCGCGCACCAGCTTGCTCATCCGCTCCAGGTCAGCCAGGGCCCGCGCGGCGCCGGCGGCAATCGATTCCAGATCCTCGCCCGCGTTCTCGCCATGGCCCTCGACCAGCAGGCCGTCACGGCTCGCGATCAGGGTTATAGCCAGATCGTGGTCCTGGGCCATGGCGGCCAGAATCGGCGCCAAGTCCATCTCGCGCTCCCTTTTTGCCTCGGCTTCCCTGTTACTCGATCTGGTTGCCCCGATTGCGCAAGCTGTTGTAGAAGCTGTAGGCTACCAGCACGATCGCCACTACCATGGCCAGGTGGATCAGGCCGCCAAGAGCCCGGAGTACGGCGAACACTACCCAGATCGCCACCAGAACCGCTACCACGCCGCAAATTATACGGACCATCGTCCTGCCCCATGTCTTCGGCCACGATCATCGCCCACCGCGGTGACCCGTCGCGCTTTCATCATCCTACCAGCGCGCCCATGAGGCAAGGGCATCCGGGGTCGGTGCGGCCATTTTCGCCGATGCCTGCTAGAATACACACTATGATATGCCATGATTGTGCGGGAGAAAGAACAGGGAGGGGATGCGAGGCATGAGCGTTGTGCGTGGCATCACGATAACCTGGCTGGGCCATTCGACCTTCAAGGTGACGAGTGTTGATGGCAAGACCCTACTCATCGACCCCTGGCTGGCGGGGAATCCTCGCTGTCCCGAGAGCGAAAAATCGCAAACCGCGGTCGATCTGATGCTGTGCACGCACGGCCATTTCGATCATATCGGCGACGCCGTGGCGACCGCCAAGGCTACGTCTCCCACCGTGGTAGGGATCTTCGAGCTCTGCGGCTGGATGGAGCGGAAGGGCGTCAAGAACACCGAGCCCATGAACAAGGGCGGGACCATCCGGCTCGGCGACATCTCGATCACCATGGTCCACGCCGACCACAGTTGCGGCATCACCGAGGATGACGGCAGCATTGTCTATGGCGGCGAGGCCGTGGGCTACGTGATCGAATTCGAGAACGGTTTCCGCCTCTATCACGCGGGCGACACCGCCGTCTTTGGCGACATGAAACTGATCGGCGATCTGTACCGGCCCGACTTGGCGCTTTTGCCGATCGGCGATCGGTTTGTCATGTCTCCCCGCGAGGCGGCATTGGCCGCTCGTCTGCTTGGGGTGTCCACGGTGATCCCCATGCACTATGGGACGTTCCCCTTGCTTACCGGGACGCCCGATGCCCTACGCGCGGAGAATCCGGAGTTGCAGGTAGTGGAACTGGTGCCGGGCCAGGCTTTGAAGTAGGAGCTGCCGCACCCCGTGGCCGCGTGGCCACGGAACTTCACCGGCGGAAGAAGAAGGAGAATCTTATGACCGAGGTAAAAGGGTCCGTGGACGCGACGGCAGACACGATGGAAGAGCGGGATTCCGCGGACGAGCACGCCCATAAGGGAGGCGGCGGATTTTTCCGCTTCCTCTTGATCGGCCTGGTGATTGGGGCCGCCATCGCCTTCTTCAGCGGGCGGGGGGGCGACGATGACGAGGAGGATTTCGGGGAGGAGAACTGGATCGAGGTGAAGCACGAGGCGTCCGACACGGGGGCCTCGGTGCCGACCGCCGTCCCCACCGGCGCGGCCCAGGCATCCAATGGGGCCGAGACGGGCGAATCCGCCCAATAGATATTTTAAGGTTGGAAGAGAAAACAGGACCGGACTCCCGAAGGAGTCCGGTCCTGTTTTCTCTTCCAACCGGGTAAAATTACACGTCGAAGTAGAGGTGATACTCATGCGGGGTGGGGCGGAGGCGAACCTCGTCGACCTCGGTGGCCCGCTTGAGCCCGATCCAGGTGTCCAGCACGTCGGGCGTGAACACCCCGTCGGCGAGGAGAAACTCGTTGTCGTTCTCCAGGGCGATTAGCGCGTCGTCCAGACTGCCCGGCACCGAGCGGATCTTCTCGTAGTCCTCTGGGTCCATCTCGTAAATATTCCGGTCCAGCGGTCCCATCCCCTCCCTGGTCGGATCCAGGCCCCGGCGTACCCCATCGAGGCCCGCGCAGAGAAGCGCGGCGAAGGTGAGGTAGGGGTTGGCCGAGGGGTCAGGCGGGCGGAACTCGATCCGCTTGGCCTTGGGATTGTTGGAATACATGGGGATGCGCACGGCGGCGCTCCGGTTGCGGGCGGAGAAGACCAGATTCACCGGCGCCTCGAAGCCGGGAACCAACCGGCGGTACGAGTTGGTGGTGGGAGCGGCGAAGGCCAGGATGGCGGGAGCGTGCAGCAGGAGGCCGGCGATGTAGCTGAGCGCCATCTTGCTGAGCCCCGCGTACCCTCCTTCATCGAAGAAGAGCGGCTTGCCGCCCTTCCAGAGGCTCTGGTGCACGTGCATGCCTGAACCATTGTCGCCAAACAGCGGCTTGGGCATGAAGGTGGCCACCTTCCCATTCCGGGCCGCCACGTTCTTCACCACATACTTATACGCCTGCATGTTGTCCGCCATGCGCAGGAGGGTATCGAAGCGCATGTCGATTTCACATTGACCGGCGCTGGCGACTTCGTGGTGATGGGTTTCCACGTCGATCGCGAAATACTCGCCCATGGTCAGGACCATCTCGCCGCGGAGATCCCCCAGGGTATCGTGGGGCGCGACCGGAAAGTAACCTTCCTTGCCGCGGATCTTGTACCCCTGGTTCCCACCTTCCTCGCGCCCGCTGTTCCAGTGGCCCTCCACCGAGTCGATGGCGAAGAACATGTTGTTCGGCGAGGATTGAAACCGCACGTCGTCGAACACGAAGAACTCGGCCTCGGGGCCGAAGTACGCCGTATCGGCGATTCCGGACGAGGCCACCAGCTTCTCGGCCTTGCGGGCGATGTACCGCGGATCGCGAGAGTAGGGGACACGGCTCAGCGGTTCCACCACGTCGCCGACCAGCGAGAGGGTCGGCTCGGCGTGGAAGGGGTCGATGTGGGCCGTAGTGGGATCGGGCAACAAGAGCATGTCGCTCTCGTTGATTTCCTGGAACGCACGGATACTGGAGCCGTCAAAGCCCAGCCCTTCGTCGAAGGCACCGGCACTGAACGCGGCCATGGGGACCGTGAAGTGTTGCCAGGTACCAGGTAGGTCGGTGAACTTCACGTCCACCAGCTTCACGCCGTTGTCCTGGGCGAACTTCATCACTTCGTCGGGTTTCACGCATTATCCTCCACACATAGCAAGAGCGCCAAACACGCGGAGCCACACTGCTCGACACGATTTTCGCCGGCGCTGGCGGAGGACTGGCGCGACATCGCGCTACGGTCGCGCCATCATTGGCGCGTCCACGGGCCGTCATGCCCGCCCGATCAGGAAGATTTGGTCGCTTGGTGCGCGAGCAGAATCGCTTCCGCTACTTCCTTCATGGACTTTCGGGTATCCATGCTCAGTTTCTGGATCCGGCGGAATGCCTCGGCCTCCTTCAGGCCCTGGGTCTCCATCAGTAAACCCTTGGCCCGTTCGACCAGCTTCCGCACCGTCAAGGCTTCCCGCACGTCGTCCAGTTCGGCGCGCAGGGTCCGTAGCTCGCCGAAGCGGGCCAGGGCAACCTCGATTTGCGGCTGGAGGTCCGACTGGCGGAACGGCTTTACCAGGTATGCTACCGCTCCGGCATCGCTTGCTTGTTGCACCAGCTCTCCCTCGCCATAGGCGGTGAGCAAGAGAACTGGGGCGATGTTCTCCTCGGTCAGAACCCGGAGAGCGGCGATTCCATCCATCTCCGGCATCTTGATATCCATGATCACGATGTCGGGTCTGAATGTGCGCGCCAACTCCACCGCATGCTTCCCATCAGCCGCTTCCCCAACCACCTCGTAGCCCAGACTCTCAAGAGTTTCGCGCAGATCGATGCGGATGAGCGGCTCATCATCCGCGATCACGATCCGGGTTGCTGAGTTGGGCATTGGACACCTCCTTTCCTCCCCAGAATCATAGGGCTGGAATACGGCCCAGTCAAATGGACTGGTGGGGAAAGGAGGCATGGCAAGCCGGAGATTCCTGGGAGGCAGGGAGCCGATAGCGGAGAGTTCCCTGCTCTCACGGTTGCTCGCACGGAATCAGACGCCCGTGTTTGACCTGCGTAGGGGCACCCCTCGTGGGGGTGACCCTACGACAGGCTGTCGTCACCTATGCGATGTGAATAAACACTAGAGCGCCTGGAGCGCCGGCACCTCGGGCTTTGGCACGATGCGGATGGGGCTGGTCTGCCGGAAGCGCTTATCCACCTCGCCGAGGACCCGGTCCAGGGTGTCCGCCACTTCAGCCAGTTGGGCTCGGGTGGCGATCAGAGGCGGGGAGAGCTGGATCACCGGCTCGCCGCGATCCTCGGCCCGACAGATCAGCCCTTCCTCCACCAGACGGGCACTGAGAAGGTTGCGGAGCAGATCCTCGGACTCCTGATCGGTGAACGATTCGCGGGTGTCTTTATCCTTCACCAATTCGATGGCCATGAAGTAGCCGGCTCCCCGCACGTCTCCGACGCAGGCGTGCCGGCTCTTGAGATCCGCCAAAAGGCCGCGGAAGTAGCCCTCGTTGGCGGCGACGTTCTCCACCACCTGCTCTTCCACCATGATCTCGATATTTTTGAGCGCCACCGCCGCCGCCACGGGATGGCCGCCGAAGGTGATCCCATGGGTGAAGCTATGGGTCTCGGTCTCCATGAACGGATCGGCAATCTCGTCACGCACCAAGCAACCGCCAATTGGCTGATAGCCGCTGGAAAGACCCTTGGCCATGGTCACGATGTCCGGGACGTAGTCGTATTTCTGGTGACCGAACATAGTCCCTAACCGGCCGTAGGCGCAGATCACTTCATCGCTGATGAAAATGATCCCGTAACGATCGCAGAGGGTGCGAATCGCCTGCATATAGCCCGGTGGAGGAGTGAAACAGCCGCCGGCGTTTTGCACCGGTTCGATAATGATCGCCGAGATAGTCTCCGGCCCCTCGAAGGCGATCAGTTCCTCGATGTCGCGGACGCAGCGGTTACAGCAGGCGCCGTCCGCTCCCTGGGAGGGACAGCGGTAGCAGTTGGTATTGGGGACGTGGCGGGCGCCCGGCACCAGCGGCTCGAAGGGGGTGCGGAGGGCGGGGATGCCGTTCACGCTGAGGGCGCCCATGGTCGTGCCATGGTAGGCCATGCGGCGCGAGATCGTCTTATATCGTCCGGCAGTGCCTTTCAGTTTGTGGTATTGGCGGGCCATTTTGAGCGCGGTTTCCACCGCCTCGGAGCCGCTGGCGGTAAAGAAGACGCGGTTCAAGGGGTCAGGCGCCAGATTGGCGATCCGGGCCGCCAGATCGATGCTAGGCTGGTTGGCATAGCTGAAATGGCTCCCATACGATAAGCGCTTCATCTGGGCGGCGGCCACTTCGGCCAGTTCCTCGCGTCCGTAGCCTATTTGCACGGTAAAGAGCCCGGAAAGCCCGTCGAAGTAGCGTTTTCCGTTGGTATCCCAGAGATAACAGCCCTCGCCGCGGTCGATAATGAAGGCGCCCTGTTCAATCAGCGGTTTCATGCGGGAGAAATGCAACCACGAGTGTCGGCCAAATTCACGTTGCAGTGATTCGGCCCGCAAGATGGCGGGATCAGCAGCCATGAGTAAATAACTCTTTCGCTATGGTGAGGTATGAAGGATATGGACGGCCCATGGGGTCGTCCTTTGCCGGGCGGGCGGCTCTATCTGCCCAGGGCAGAGTGCTGCCTCAGCCATAACAGCGGTCGGGAAACAGATCGACCGCCGTACAATCGCCTCCCCAGTAGCGTCGCCGCACTGGTTCAAACCTCCCATATGGTTCCCGCGCCGCGTACCGGCTCGTGCCGGGGAGGGGGAACCTACTGGTATAGTGTGAGTGTACCAAATGTGAGGGTGGGTACGCAAGATCCTTATCCAACCCATAAGTCAGGGGAGATGCCCGTGTCCGCAACGAGGTGCCTGGTCGTCGCGGTGGAGGATTTCTCCACCGCCCCCATTGTTGCCGTGGAGGCGGCCCACGTGGGCAATTCACTCGCCGCCGGCAGTGTGGTTCTGCTCCATGTGCTCGATCCGCACCACTTAGCGGGCGCCGCGCTGGCCGCCCGCGGCTTTCCCGTCGGGGAAACCGAGGACGTGGCGGAGGTGCTGCTTGCCATGGCCGAGCAGGCATTGCGCGCCGAGTTTGTCGGCATGAAGAAACCGGTCCCCACGATCAGGCACCGGGTATGCGAGGGAAAGGTGTGGGCAGCCATCGAGCATGTGACGGCGGAGGAAGGAGCGGTAGGCGTGGTGATGGGTGCCCGAAGGCCGCACGCCTTTGGCATCTTGTTACACCCCGATGTTCATGCTCACCTCGCTAAGCAGCTTACCTGCCCAATCTACATCGCCTCCTTGCAGGCATGATGACTGCCCGATCCGCATCGCTCCTGGCAGGCGACGCTACTTTGAACCATGGGACACCCTCAGCCGGAGGCCGCCGGTTCACTCCGTCCCGAGATAGCTGGCCAGGAGCCTGGGGTCGCGGAGCAGGACCGCCGACGGGCCCTCGGCGGTAATCGCTCCAGTCTCCAGCACATAGGCGCGCGAGGCCAGGCGGAGCGCGGCCCGCGCGTTCTGCTCGACCAGCAGCACCGTCGTGCCCTCGGCGGCAATCTCACGCAGGGTGCGGAAGATCGTCTTGACCACGATGGGCGCCAGCCCCATCGACGGCTCGTCCAGGGCCAGCAAGATCGGCCGCGCCATCAGCGACCGTCCAATCGCCAGCATCTGCTGCTCCCCGCCGCTGAGGGTGCCGGCGAGCTGGGCGCGCCGTGACTCCAGGATGGGGAACAGGCGGAAGGCGCGGGCCTTCCCCTCGCGCAGTACGGTAGCCAGATGCCGGCCCCGGTGGGTATAGGCCCCGAGATCCAGATTCTCCTCCACGGTCATGCTGGCGAATACCCGCCGCCCCTCTGGGCAGAGTGCCAGGCCCTTCCCGGCCACCGCGTGGGCCCGGATGCTCCGGAGCGAAAGTCCATTGAACTGGATCTCGCCGCCGCTGGGACGGAGCAGTCCCGCGATGGCCCGGAGGGTGGTCGTCTTTCCGGCGCCGTTGCTCCCGAGAATCGCCACTACCTCGCCCTGGTCGACGTGCAGGGAGATCCCCCGCACGGCATGAATCGCCCCATAGCGAACGTCGAGATTGGCCAGACTGAGCAGGCTCACTCGTCGTCGTCCGTTCCCAGATATGCCTCGATGACCGCCGGGTCATTCCGGATCACCTCCGGCGGCCCCTCGGCAATCTTCTTGCCATAGTTGAGCACGGTGATATGATCCGAGACCCGCATCACCAGCCGCATATCGTGCTCGATCAGCAGCACCGAGACCCCGCGCTCGCGGATGCGGTACACCAGGGCGGCCAGCCGCTCCTTTTCCACCGGGTTCATCCCGGCGGCCGGCTCGTCCAGCACCAGAAGCGCCGGCTCGGTGGCCAGGGCGCGGGCGATTTCCAGCCGGCGTTGATCCCCGTAGGAGAGGGCGGATGCTTGCCATTCGGGACCGCGGCCCAGTTCCACGAAGGCCAGGAGGCTCTCGGCCAGGGCGACGTTCTCGCGCTCCTCGCGCCGTTCCCGCGGCAGACGGGTGATCGCCCCCAGCACTCCGGTGTGGGTGCGGCAGTGCCGCCCGGCCAGCACATTATCCAGCACGGTCATGTTGGGGAACAGGCGGATGCTCTGAAAGGTGCGCACCAGGCCAAGCTGGGCAATCCGGTAGGGGCGTAATCCCCGCAATTCGCGTCCCTGGAACAGGATGGAGCCGCGCCGAGGCCGATAGATCCCGGTGATGCAGTTGAACACCGTGGTTTTCCCCGCCCCATTGGGGCCAATCAGCGAGCTGATCGATCCGGCTTCTACCTTTAGGCTCAGCCCATCGACGGCGGTGAGGCCGCCAAAGGCATGGGTCATCTCCCGCACCTCAAGGAGCGCCGCCATTACACCCTCCCTAGTCCGCCACCGGCGGTTCGCCCTCGGCGGCCCAGATCATCACCGGGTCACGTCGCGGGCCGCCGATGCTCCGCCCACGCCGGCGGCTGGGTAGGAGTCCCTGGGGCCGGAAGATCATCAAGCCAATCAGCACGATAGCGAAGAAGAGGAGGCGCCAATCGATCAGATTGGCGGGCAGATCCCGGAGAATCTCCGGGGTGATCACCACCACCGCCGCCCCCAGCAGGACGCCCGGTATGCTCCCCAAGCCGCCCAGGACCACGATAATCAGGATCTGCACCGACTGGTTGAAGGTAAAGCTTTCCGGGGATACAGCGGTGAGTTGAACCGCCAGGAAGCACCCCGCGATCCCGGCCCATACCGCCCCCAGCGCGTAGGCCAGCAGCTTGATCCGGATCGGGTTGATCCCCATGGCGGCGGCGGCCAGTTCATCCTCGCGGATATAGGCCCAGGCCCGCCCGATCCGCGACCGCTCCAGGCGAGAGACGCAGAAGAGGGTGATCAAGAGAAGGGCCAGAATGAGGTAGTAATAGTGAATCGGGAGGATAAAGGTAAAGCTGCCGATCGTGGGCTGCGGCACCCCATACAGGCCATTCGGGCCGCCGGTGAAGTCGAGATTGGTGGCCGAGATGCGGGTGATCTCGCCGAACCCGAGGGTGACGATCGCCAGGTAGTCGCTACGCAGGCGAAGGGTAGGGGCGCCGATTAGCACGCCAAACACCCCCGCCAGGCCCGCGCCTGCCGGGAGCATGAGCCAGAAGGGGAGATTGTAGGTGGTCATCAGGTAGGCGGTGGTGTAGGCGCCGATCGCGAAAAACGCCGCGTAGCCGAGATCGAGGAGGCCGGCGTACCCCACCACGATGTTCAAGCCAAGACCCAGCATGGCATACACGCACACATTGGTCAGAACGGTCAGGTGGTAGTTATTCAGCCAGAGGGGAACCACCAGCATCGCCACCAGGAGGCCGGTACCGCCGGCGGGCCGCGTCCAGGCGGGCATCCGATCCAGCAACCGGCGCCGAGCGTCAAGCATGCGTCGGAGCGGGGTCATCACACCTTCTCGACCACATGCTCGCCCAATATCCCGGTAGGGCGGAACACCAGGACGAGAATCAGGACACTGAAGGCGAAGACATCCGACCACTGGGACGAGACATAGCCGGAGAACATCGCCTCCAGCATGGCCAGCACGTAGCCGCCCAGCATGGCGCCGGGGATATTGCCGATGCCGCCCAGCACCGCCGCCGTGAAGGCCTTCAGGCCGATCAGGAAGCCCATATTGAAGTCGATCTCGCTATAGAAGCCGCCCGCCATCACTCCGGCGACGGCGGCCAGCATGGCGCCGATCAAAAAGGTCAGCCCGATCAGGGCATCGACATCGATCCCCATCAATTGCGCCGCGTCTTGATCGATCGCCACCGCGCGCATCGCCTTCCCGGCCATCGTGCGCTGCACGAAGAGATACAGCACCAGCATCAGCCCCACGGTTACCGGGAGAATGAGCACCTGCATGGCGCTGATCGTGATGCCTCCCGGCCGCCAGATGGTGGTCGGGAAAATAGAGGGATAGACCTGAAACGAGGCGCCCCAGCCCAGCTTGGCCCCTTCCTCCAGGGCAAGGGAGAGACCAATGGCCGTAATCAAGGGCGAGAGGCGAGGGGCGCGGCGCAGTGGGCGGTAGGCCACGCGCTCCAGGATGACCCCGAGGATGCCCACCGTCCCCATGGGCACCAGGAAGGCGAGGGGGATCAGGAGCGCCCCGCTGAGGTGCTGGGCCATTCCGCCGAAGGCGGTCAACAGGGTAAAGCCCACGAAGGAGCCCACCATATAGAGATCCCCATGGGCGAAGTTGATCAGGCGAATGACCCCATAGACCATGGTGTACCCCAGGGCCACCAGGGCATAGAACGATCCCACGGTGAGCCCGTTCACCACTTGCTGCAGGAAGGTGTTCATGGCGCCTTTCGGTTCGAGGAGGAACGGTGCGTCGAGCTCCGTTCCTCCTCGGGTTGCCTACATCTTCGCTGCTACGAACTGCCCGTTCCGTACGGTGACCACGATGTATTGGAGTTGAACCCGGTCACCCTTGCTGTTGAAGGTGATTGGACCGGTGATGCCCATAAAATTCTTGGTCTGGAGCAGCACCTTGTTAATCGCCGAGGCGGAGGTAGACTTGGCCACGGTGATTGCGTGAAGGGCCAGGTTGGTGGCGTCATAGGTGTACGCCGAGTACGCACCTGGTCCCTGATGATACGTAGCGGTGTATTGCTTGACGAAGCCGGCCGACGATGAGACTAACTGGGGAATAGGCGCCGTGGTGATCAGGGCCTTCTCGGCATATTTCCCAGCCAGCTTGATAAAGGTGGGATCATTGTTGGCATCCGCCGCCATGAACTGCCCCGGCACGCCCAGTTGCTCGAACTGCTTGAGCAGCAGTCCGCCATCGGAGAAGTATCCGGTGAAGTAGGTGACGGAGGGCTTGAGCGAGCGGATGTTGGTCAGGATCGAGCTGAAGTCGCGGCTTCCGGGGGTGATCGCGTCGAAATAGACCACCTTGATCCCGGGGAAATGCGCCTTGAGCGCTGCCTGGGTCTGGGTGGCCACGCCCTTGGCATAGACCGTGTTGTCGTGGACCAGGGCCACCGTCTTGTAATGCATCTTGTTCATGAAGTTCGCCGCGAACAAGCCCTGCTCGTCGTCCCGACCAATGGTGCGGAACATATCGCTGAATCCCTGGTCGGTCAGTTTTGGATTGGTGGCGGCGGAGGTGATCATCGGGAGGCCCGTCCGATGGAAGATCACGCTGGCCGGCAGGGCGTCGCCGGAACAGTAGGGGCCAATCACCGCCGCCACGCCATCGGACACCAGTTTCTGGGCCGCCTGCACGGCGACCTGCGGGTTGCAGGGAGAATCCTGCGCGTCGATAGCGATCTTTTCGCCCATCACGCCGCCCGATTTGTTCGCGGCGGCAACCGCTAACTTCATCGCGTTAAGCATATCCTGACCGGCGGAGGCATAGGCCCCGCTCAGGGGAGCATAGAAGCCCAGGGTAATCGTGCCCGCTTGCGCCTGATGAGCGCCGGCGCCCGGCGCGCCCGCCAACGCCAGGGCCAGCAGGCCGGCAAGACCAACAAACATGCGTTTGCCCGGATGTAGTTTCACGCTAGTCCTCCAAAGGATCACGAGGAATCGACTCAATGATGACGTGATCGCCGCGTTGCGGGTGGTGGACGAGTTCGGCTGAGCGGCTCCCAATCACCTCCTTCGCTTATCGGACATGATAACGCCCGGCGGGAGTCCGGCGCCGTACTGGGCCCGCGCCGCCGGAGCGTACGCGGGCAGAGCATGCCGGGCACTATCCCCGTGCCCCGTCGCCATCTCGCTGATCGCGCGGGTGTCGAGGTCTTGTGTTGGGTGATAGCGGAACGGAGCCCAGAGCGTCAAGCCGCGCGCGGGGGCTTGCGTCGCAAGGCGCGCTTCGCTACGCTTCCCTGAGGGTTTATCCCAGCCATTATTGAGGAGTTGAGCATGTTTTCCGATGAGGCGATCGAGGCCATGGTATGGGATTCCTTCAACGAACTCTGCACCGACCAGGGGATCGAGGGCATCTGGGCCGACGAGGGCCCCATGGGTCTTGCCCTCATCCCCGATCCCCTGCGCCTGGGCGCCGCCGTGGACCTCTGGATGCGCGTGGAGAACCGCGAGGAGAACGCGCGCCGCCCGGTGGTGGAACGCACCACCATCTTTGGCAGCCACCATATCGAGACCCTCGATGAAGAACCCGAGGAGGAGGAAGCCACCGACGAGGATGGCGCGGAAGCGGACGGCGAGGTGGCGGCTGACGAGGAAGAGCAGGAGAGCGAGGAGCCGCTCCTTGATGAGCTGGAACTCCGGGGGCGCCTCCTGGTGGACGTGATGAACGTGGTCAGCCAGCAGCTTTCCAATCGCCGCGGCGCCCTGGAACTGGAGGAGGAGGTTGGTGACCTCACCCAGGTGAAGGATGAGATGATCGAGGCGATCAATCTCGCCTTCTCCGATCCCCGCCTGTCCTACCTCTGGGCGAACGGCGCCTTCCTGCAAACCGAGGAGTAGCGTTCTTCCGTTGTCGTTCCTCACAGGCAGCCATCCAGGAGTGAGGGCCCACTGGCCCTCACTCCTGGATTCTTAATACGCCTTGGCGAAGAGCACCCGCTTCCCGATCCCCGGCTTCCCGCAGCGGACACAGGGCCCTTCCTCGGGCGGCCCGGCGAAGGGGATGCAGCGGACCGTCGCCTTGGTCTCCTCCTTGATGATCGCCTCGCACTCCTGCTCGCCGCAGTGACGCGCCTCCAGGAACACGTTCCGGCTTTCGATCTCTCGCGTGAAGGCCGCGTAGTCATCCACCCGGATCGTCAGCTCCCGGCGGAGGGCCAGAGCGCGGTCGAAGAGACTTTGCTGGATCTCGGCCAGCAGCGCGGGCACCGCCTCGGCCAGCGAGGCGATGGGTACCGCCGCCTTGGTCCTTGTATCCCGGCGCGCCAGCACTACCTGGCCGGCGTCAAGGTCACGAGGGCCGATCTCCAGGCGGATCGGCACCCCCTTCAGCTCCCACTCGTTGTATTTGAAGCCGGGGGTCAACTCCTCCCGCGCGTCCACCTTGAACCGCACTTTGCCGTGCAAGGCAGCGGAAATTTCGTCCACCGCCGCCAGCACCCGCGCCCGTTCCTCCGCCTTCCGGGCAATGGGCACGATGACCAATTGGATCGGGGCTACCCGAGGCGGCAGGACCAGCCCCGACTCGTCGCCGTGGGTCATGATGATCGCCCCAATGATCCGAGTGGAGAGGCCCCAGCTCGTCTGATAGGGATTCTGGCGCACTCCCTGCTCGCGAGTCTGGAACTCGATCCCATAGGCGCGGGTAAAGTTTTGCCCCAGATTGTGCGAGGTGCCGGACTGCAGCGCCCTCCCGTCCGACATCATGGCCTCGATCGAAATCGTATCGTCGGCGCCGGGGAATTTCTCGCTCTCGGTTTTCCGTCCGGGGATCACGGGGATCGCCAACCAGTCCTCGGCCAGTGACTGGTAGACGCCGAGCATCTTGCTCGTCTCCTCGGCCGCTTCCTCGGCCGTGGCATGGAAGGTGTGGCCCTCTTGCCAGAGGAATTCAGTGGTGCGGAGGAAGAAACGGGTGCGCATCTCCCAGCGCACCACGTTCGCCCATTGGTTAATCAGAACCGGCAAGTCGCGCCACGATTGGATATAGTTCTTGTAGGTAGAACAGATGATCGTCTCCGAGGTCGGACGGATCGCCAACCGCTCCTCCAGTTCACTCCCGCCCGCGTTCGTAACCCAGGCGACCTCCGGCGCGAAGCCCTCGACGTGCTCCGCTTCCTTAGCCAGGAAACTCTCGGGAATGAGTAGCGGGAAATACATGTTGGCATGGCCTGTCGCCTTGATCATGTCGTCCAGCGCCCGCTGCACGTTCTCCCAGAGCGCGTAGCCGTAGGGGCGGATGATCATGCAGCCGCGGATCGGTGAGTAGTCGGCCAGTTCAGCTTTCCGCACCACGTCGGTGTACCACTGGGCGAAGTTCTCACTCTTGCGGGCGATATGGTCGGGAACCTTGGTAATCTCGTCGTTCATCGTGATCTTTCTCTCTGGGGCGCCGGGTCGGGCGCGGACGGTAGTCAATAGAGAGTGTAGCATAGGCTGATCGGCGCCTTTTGGTAGAATCGTGAACAGATCATCCCGCTGGAGTGCCCCTGCTTCTTGAAGCTGGTTAACCCCGGCGCTATCCTCCTTACTGAGCCGGAGCGTGATTCTTCATGTCGTGGAAGCAGCTTTTCCAACCAACCAGCCTCCTGGAGGGGTTGGATCTCTTACGTGTGCATGGCGACCGGGCCCGCCTGGTGGCCGGCGGCACTGACCTGATCGTGGAGACTCAGCGCGGGATGCGGCCCACGGACACGGTGATCGATCTGAGCAAGGTCACTGAGTTGCGCTATGTCACCGCGGAGCCCGGCGTGATTCGCCTGGGCGGCCTGGCGACCCATAACGACGTGCTGGCCTCCGCCGACTGCCGCGCGGGCGCCCTGCCTCTGGTGCAAGCCTGCGCCGAAGTGGGGGCGCCGCAGATTCGCAACCGGGCCACCGTGGCGGGAAATTTGGTGACCGCCTCGCCGGCCAACGATACGATCACCCCGCTGATCGCGCTTGGGGCCGAAATGATGCTGGTCAGTCATGCCGGGGAGCGGGTCGTACCGCTGGCCGAGTTCTATCCCGGCTTCCGCCGCACCGTGCTCCGGGCCGATGAGCTGGTCCGTGAGATTCGCGTGCCCACTTTCGGCCCCGATCGGCGCGGCCTGTTCCTCAAGCTGGGTTTGCGGCGGGCGCAGGCGATCTCGGTCATTAATCTGGCAGTCGTGCTGGATTTCGATGGGGCCGTCGTGCGTGAGGCCCGGATTGCCCTCGGTTGCCTGGCTCCCACCATCGTTCGCTCCGCCCGCGCCGAGGCATGGCTGGTCGGAAAGCGGCTGGACGCGGCAGCCGGCGCCGAGGCGGCCCGACTGGTCCGAGCCGACGTAGCGCCAATCGATGACCTCCGCGGCTCGGCGGACTACCGCCTGGCGACCGTGGAATCGCTGACCATCCATGCCCTGGAGCGTCTGGCCACCGGCACCGAAGCCGAGGGACTGCCGCCCACGCCGGTGCTCCTCGCCACCCATGAGGACGCAACCGCTGGTGAAACTTTCACCGGCACGATCCAGACTCTAATCAATGGCCGCCCCTATGCGCTTGTCGGGGCTGTCCACAAGACGCTGCTGGATGCGCTGCGCGACGACGCCGGGCTGACCGGGGCGAAGGAGGGCTGCGCCGAGGGTGAGTGCGGTGCCTGCACTGTGTGGCTGGATGGGCAGGCGGTGATGTCGTGCCTGGTACCAGCGGCGCAGGCGCACAACGCACGGCTGACCACAATCGAGGGCCTGGCGGACCCCGGCGGATCCCTACACCCCTTGCAGCAAGCATTCATTACTCGGGGCGCGGTGCAGTGCGGCTACTGCATTCCCGGCATGCTGATGGCGGGGGCCAAGCTCCTGGCCGAGCGGCCGCGGCCCGAACTGCCCCGGATTCAGGAGGCGCTGAGCGGCAATATCTGCCGTTGCACTGGGTACCGAAAGATCTTTGACGCCGTGCTGGAAGCGGCGGGGGCGCGAGTATGAGCGTTCTGGGCGCCGGCCTGCCCCGTCCCGACGCGACAGGGAAGGTCACGGGGGCCACGCGCTATCCAGGGGATTTGATCCGGCCAGATATGCTGCAATTGAAGGTGGTGTTCGCCGGCCGTCCCCACGGGCGCATCCTGGCGATCGATAGCAGCGCCGCTTTGGCGCAGCCCGGCGTGGTCGCCGTATTCACCGCCGCCGACGTGCCCTGTAACGTCTTTGGCCTGATCGATGCCGATCAGCCCGTCCTGTGCGGCGATGTAGTTCGCTACGTGGGTGACAAGGTGGCGCTGGTGGTGGCGGAGACGAACGAGGCGGCGGCGGCGGGCGCGGCCCTGGCGCGGGTGACCTATGAGGATCTGCCGGTGGTGACCGATCCGCGACGAGCCCTTGACCCAGAGGCGCCGCTGGTCCACGCCGATCGGGGAACGAACCTCCTGGAGCGGCTGGTGCTCCAGAAAGGAGATGTTGACGCGGCCCTCGCCTCCGCGGATCTGGTGCTGGCAGGGAAATTCGCCACCAGTTGGCAGGAACATGCCTATCTGCAACCGGAGGCGGGGATCGCTTTCGTGGACGAGCACGACCGGGTAGTGATTGAGACCGCCGGTCAATGGCTGCACGAGGACCGGCGGCAAATCGCCGCCGTGTTGCGGCTTCCCGAGGAACAGGTAGTGGTGCGGTACGCGGCGATTGGGGGGGCCTTTGGCGGTCGGGAGGATCTTTCCATTCAACACCTGCTGGCCCTGGCGGCCTGGAAACTGCGACGCCCCGTGGCCATGCGCTGGAGCCGCGAGGAGTCGATGGTTGGCCACCATAAACGCCATCCCTTCCATATTCACTGCCGCTGGGGCGCCATGCACGATGGACGGATTGTCGCCGCCGATACCACGTTGATCGCCGATGGCGGCGCCTATGCCTCCACCAGCGCCGAGGTGCTCAAAAGCGCCACCCTGTTCGCCACAGGCACCTATGAGATCCCGAATATCCGCTCCGATGGGTCGGTGATGTACACAAACAACGTGCCTTCCGGAGCCTTCCGCGGATTCGGCGCCCCACAGGCGCAGTTCGCGGCCGAGATCATGGTGACCCGGCTGGCCCACGCCCTCGATATTGACCCCGTCGAGATGCGCCGGCTCAATATCTACCAGGAGGGGAGCATCGAGCCCTCCCAGCAACCGCTTCCGCCAGGGGTCAGCGCCCCCCAGGTGTTGGAGCGCTGCCTTGAGGAGGCGCGGGCCCGCCTGGGTCACGGAGAGCCGCGCCGGCATCCGGCGCCCCATCTCCGGCGCGGGGTGGCGATCGCCAGCGGGATCAAGAACATCGGCTATTCCTTTGGCTACCCCGAGCAGTCCACGGCCACGGTCGAGGTCGTCGGCGTCTCACGGGTGGAGGAAGTGATCGTCAGGGTCGGGGCTGCCGACGTGGGTCAGGGCGCGCACCTGATCCTCCGCCAGATCGTGGCCGAGACCCTCAAGGTACCGATGGGGATCGTGCGGATCATCGCCGAGGACAGCAGCGAGGCGCCCAACGCCGGAAGCGCCTCCGCCTCCCGGCTTACCCTGATGGCTGGGCGGGCGGTAAAAGACGCTGCCACGCAGGCCATTGCCGCCTGGGAAGGACCACAGAAGGCGACGGTCCAGTATCGTCCACCCGCCACCAGCAGCATCGACCCCGTGACTTTTGCCGGTCGCCCGAACTACGCCTACGGCTACGTCTCGCAGGCGGTCGAGGTGGAGGTCAATACCTTGACCGGCCAGGTGCAAGTGCTTCGGATCATCAGCGTGCATGACGTGGGGAAAGCGATCAATCGGCAGCAGGTAGAGGGCCAGATCGAAGGCTGCCTGGCCCAGGCGGTCGGTTACGCCCTGACCGAACAATTCCAGATGCGCGACGGCAAGATACTCACGCCCCACTTCAGCACCTACCTTCTCCCCACCAGCATGGACATGCCGCCCGAGGTCTACCCGATTATCCTCGAACTTGCCGATCCCAACGGTCCTTTCGGGGCGCGCGGGATGGCCGAGATGCCGCTCGTCCCCCTGGCCCCGGCGATCGCCGCCGCCATCCACGACGCGGTGGGCGTGTGGGTCATGGAGCAGCCGATGACCCCGGAGCGAGTGCTCAGGGCGATCCGGGAGCGTGGGTAGAGTCACGCGCCACCTTCACCATCGCCGCCAGGCTCCGCTCCACGTCCTCCTCGGTGGTAGCCCAGGAGGAGACGCTGATCCGCATCGCCGCTTTCCCCTGCCAGACGGTGCCGCCGCACCAGCAGGTTCCCTCCGCCTGCACCCCGGCGATCACCCGGCGCGTGGTCTCGTCGTCGCGGAAGTGGACCAGCACCTGGTTTAGTACCACGTCGTTCAGGACTTCGTAGCCCACCTGGCGGAATCCTTCGGCGAAACGGGCGGCGTGGCGACAGCAGCGCTCGATCAGGTCGGCCAACCCGTCGCGGCCCAGCGAACGGAGGGCGGCCCAGATTTCGATTCCGCGCCCTCGGCGCGACATCTCGGGCGTGTAGTGCGAAGGCTCCCGTCCCGCGCCAGTGGGAATGTAGGCCGCGCCCTGGGCGGACATCGCTCCGGCGAGCGCGTTGGCATTCCGCACCAAGGCGATCCCGCTATCGTACGGCACGTTCAGCCATTTGTGCGCGTCGGTCGCCCAGGAATCGGCCTCCGCGAACCCAGCGCACAATGCGGCGCGGGCAGGCGCGGCGGCGGCCCAGATCCCGAATGCCCCATCAATATGCACCCAGGCATCGGCTTGGTGGGCGATTGGGATCAGGGTCGCGGCGGGATCGAAGGCGCCGCTGTTCACGTTCCCTGCTTGCAGGCAGAGGATGGTGGGTCCAGCAATTGGTGGTAGGGAATCGGCCCGCATCCGGCCCTGGCCGTCCACGGGGACGCGAATCACCCGCTCACGGCCAAATCCGACCAGACTGAGCGCCTTGAGCAGGCTGATATGTACTTCGTCTCCGACGATTACCGTGATTTCCGGCGCCCCGAAGAGGCCGCGCGCCTCCACGTCCCAGCCTTCGCGTTCCAGCAGAGCGTGGCGGGCAGCCGCCAGGGCGGTGAAGTTGGCCATCGTAGCGCCGGTGACAAAGGCGCCCGCGGTCTCGGACGGCAATCCCAGGACGTCCAGCAGCCAGCGCAGGGCGCTTGCTTCCAGGCGGCAGGCGGTTGGTGACATGCCGGTGAGGGCGACGTTCTGGTCCCAGGCGCCCGCCAGCCAATTGGAGGCCAGCGCGGCGGGCAGCGCGCCGCCAGTGACGAAACCAAAGTAGCGTGGGCCGGCGGAGGCGACGGTGGCGGGCGATCCGACCTCATCCAGGAGGACCAGCACCTCAGCAGGATCCGTCGGCTTCTGGGGGAGTTCCCGGTCGAGCGCGGCCAGTCCCGCCAGCGCGTCCGCCGACGGGGCCACCGGCCGATCCGCCAGGCCCTTCAGGTACGCGGAGGCACGCTCGGCGGTCTCATGTAGAAGGTCACGCATCTGTTTCCACTCCTCATTGACTGGCAACGGCCAGGCGCCTCGGCGCCAAGATCTGACAGCAACCCGTCCCGGACCTCCGGCGAAAGCTCGGTGACAGGGGCAACGAACCGGGATCTTCCGGCTCAAGCTGGAGGGAAGGAACAATGAACCTGCTAAAGCCGGGTGGACGGAAGGTTACCTCATACACCCGGCTTGAGCCGGAAACGATCCTGCCATCCGCCTTTAAGCGGAGGTCTCCAAGAACGGTGATCCTGGCATACAGATCCTACCCTATGCCAGGCACTCAAGCGGCAGGAGCGCGCTGACCACCCAGTTGGGTCCGTTCACTACCTCCGTGATCGTCAAGTCCACCGCGACACTGCAAAGGATATAGGCGTGGCCATAGCCCAGCCCATACTCCGCTTGAAGGTACCCGATCATCACCCGTAGCGCCTCGCGCGCCGCCTCCATGAGATCCGGACCGATTCCCGTTACCACGTAGCAGGGCCCAGCCGCCGGCGTGCTCGGCGCCAGGTAGGCGGGGCTGGGTACGCTACGGTCACGGATCAGATCGAGTTGCAGGGCCACCGTGGCCCCGCACTCGATGCCGGTCCCACACACCTCTCCATCCCCCTGGGCCGCGTGGACGTCACCGACCGAGAACAGGGCGCCAGGTACCGCGACCGGCAAGAAGAGGGTGCTGCCGGCGGTCAAGCGGCGGGCATCCAGATTACCGCCCACGCGGCGGGGCGGGGTGGTAAGGTGCTCGCCTGATTCGGCGGGCGCCGTGCCCATCACGCCGCAGAACGGGCGCATCGGCACCCGAAAGGGCGGCCTGACGATGCCTTCGGGGTCCAGGGGATGGCGGCGGCTCCCCGCAAGTCCCAATACAGCAAGGTCGAGGTTTCGCCGCCCATCCCCAGAAGGCCGTTGTTCCCCGTCCCTGTCCATCCCCATTCGTGCGGCGCCACCTCCAGCACCCTTACGGCCAGCACATCACCCGGACGGGCCTCGCGGACGGCGATCGGCCCGCAGAGCGGATGCCCGCGCCGGATGGTGGGCTGTACGCCGCGTTCGGACGAAGGGGGACGGCGTACCGCCCAGGGCGGGGGCGGCACCCCTCCGTCCTGGGCGTCCACCGTGGTAAACACGATCCGGTCACCCGAATCCACGGTGAGGGAGGGAGTCAGACTGTTGTCCCAGGTCCGGTGCAGAGCGTCAGCCGAACATCGGTGTTCCCGCACGGTACGTAGCCTCCTTCGCGTCTGATCGCTTACGGTGACGAGATCGGGTTGGGTATCGCATGGGGCGCGAGCGGAAAATGGCAGGCGGCCCACTGCCCATCGCCAAACGGACGCATCGCCGGTTCCTCCGTCTGGCAACGCGGCTGGGCGCGCGGGCAGCGAGGATGAAAACGACATCCACTCGGCGGTCGGGCCGGGGAGGGGAGATCGCCGGTCAGGAGAGGCGGTTGATCGCCAACCCGCTGCTCCGGGTCGGGAATCGAAATCGCCGATAGCAGTCCCGCCGTGTAGGGATGCGCGGGGACGGTATGCAAGATCAAGGCCGGCGCGATCTCAACCAATTTCCCCAGATACATGACCGCGATCCTGGTTGACATATACCGAACCACCGCCAGATCATGAGCAATGAACAGATAGGTAAGCTGATATTCACGTTGCAAGTCGGCGAGAAGGTTCAGTACCTGCGCTTGAATCGAAACATCCAGCGTCGAAACCGGCTCATCCAGGATCAGCAAGGCCGGGCGCAGGGTGAGGGCGCGGGCGATCGCGATCCGCTGGCGCTGGCCGCCGGAGAACTCGTGCGGATAGCGCCGAGCGGCGGCGGCGCCCAGCCCGACCACATCCAACAGCTCGTCCGCGGCGCGCGCCCGGTCCGCTCGCGTGCCGATGCCTTGCACGGTCAGCGGCTCCCGCAGAATCTCTCCCACGGTCATTCGGGGATTCAAGGAGGAATAGGGATCCTGAAACACAAGCTGCATTTTCCGCCTGCGCGCCCGTAATGCGCGTTCATCCAGGGCGGCCAGATCCTCGCCCTCGAAATAGACGTGGCCGCTGGTGGGCTGGACGATGCGCAGGATCGCCCGACCGGTGGTTGTCTTGCCGCAGCCGCTCTCCCCCACCAGACCGAGCGTCTCGCCGCGCGTGAGGCGGAAGGTTACCGCGCTGACGGCCTGGATGCCGCCTTGCCCCTTGCGTCGGCCAAGGCCGCCGAGTGGGAAGGTCACGGACAGCCGTTCCACCGACAGCAGCGCGGGCGACCGAGAATGCTCGCTATCGTAGACCATGGCGTGCCTCCTTTCCCATTGGTCGGCCGGCGCCCGCGGAGCGTTTCATGAGAGTCCGCCAGGCGCCGCGGTCTGGCCCACGGGGAAGAAACAGGCTACGCGGCGGCCGGGCTCCGGCGATCCCAGGGCGGGCGCTTGCTCGATACAGCGCTCGCGGGCGGCGGGGCAGCGCGGGGCGAAGCGGCAGCCGGGTGGGAGATGGGCCAGATCGGGCGGCGATCCAGGAATGCTGGTCAGTCGCGTCTCGCCCGAGAAGGATGTGTCCAGGCGCGGCACGCAGCCGAGAAGCGCCTCGGTGTAGGGATGAAGGCGCCGGCCAAAAAGCGCCGTTGTTCTGCCCTCCTCCACCAGTTGCCCGGCGTACATCACCATCACTCGCTGCGTGTTTTGGGCCACGATCCCCATGTCGTGGGTGATCAAGAGGACAGTCATGTCGAAGCGGCGCTGTAAGTCACGCAACAGATACAGGATCTGCGCCTGAATCGTCACGTCCAGCGCCGTGGTCGGCTCGTCGGCAATCAGGAGGCGGGGTCCACAGGCCAGGGCCATGGCGATCATTACGCGCTGGCGCATGCCGCCGGAGAACTGATGCGGATAATCATCCAGCCGAGCACCCGCGTCTGGAACGCCGACCGCGTCGAGCAACTCCGCCGCCCGGTCGCGCGCGGCCCGCAGGCTTCCCCGGTTGTGCAGCGCATAGGCTTCGCCAATCTGCGCCCCCACGCGAATGGTGGGGTTGAGGGCAGCCATCGGATCTTGAAATATCATGCTGATTTGATTGCCCCGCACCCGGCGGAGTTCTCGCGCGGAGAGGCGCAGCAGATCGTGGCCGGCGAACCGGATCGATCCCCCGGTGATCCGTGCCGCCTCGGGCAACAGGCGGAGCAGACTCAGCGCGGTGACGCTCTTCCCCGATCCCGACTCCCCTACCAGTCCGACCACCTCGCCGGCTTCCAATGAGAACGATACCCCATCGACCGCCGTGACCGGGCC
>DATLQX010000106.1:0-2474 GCA_035534995.1 Chloroflexota bacterium
TCCCGTGGTAAAGGGATCGAAGATCGCGTATTCGGTGGCCCCGCAGAGATCGTAGGCCCGCGGCTTCTCCAGCAGATCGCGCTGCCGCGACTCCGGGGAGACGATCTCCAGGACGAAGGGCGGGAAGCCCCCTTCCCGCCGCGCGTCAAACGACTCGCGCAGGTGGTTGGGGGCCAGGGCCACGAACAGGTCGGGCGCCACCTTCCCCACCGATCCATCCGGTCGGGAATAGAAGATGAAAAGTTCCCCGCTCACATACCACTCCGGGTGCGCCTCCCCGCCATGCAGCCTCAAGGAAAAGTGGGAGGCAACCACGGACAGGAAATGGCGATCCGAGGCAACCATCCAGGGGGCGTCCTCCGTGTCGTCGGCAAAGGCCAGCAGGTACGCGCGGTCGTCCTCGTAGCGGGTGACGGTGTGTTCGATCATGGCTCGTCCCTCTGGAAAGTATGATAGCGTATCCCTGGCTCTGGCAGTGTCAGACTGGAAACTTTATCCGCTTGACTCTAACGTTACGTCAGGGTCTATGCTGGCAAAGGAGATAGGAGTATGGATCAGTTCTACAAAGTGGGGGAGTTCGCGGAGCTAACCGGTGTATCGATCCGGACGCTACACCACTACGATCGGCTCGGACTGTTGCGGCCGGCGGCGCGCTCGGAGGCGGGGTACCGCTTCTACGCGGCCGCCGATCTGCTCCATCTGCAGCAGATCTTGACCCTCCGCTACCTTGGGTTCTCGCTGCCATCGATCGGCGAGATCCTGAGTCGTCCTAACTTTGACCTGGAGGCGTCGATGCGCATTCAGGGAGACGTGATCCGCGCCCGCATCTCCGCGTTTGAACATGCCGGCCAGGCCCTGAGTGCCCTCCTTACCCATCACCAGGCAACGGGCGAGTGGGATTGGGAACTGGTGACCAGAGCCTCGGCGGCCGCCCGAAATGGGCTTGCCCAACAGGAGGACAAGATGAGCGAATATTATTCACGCGATGAACTGGCCCAGCGGATGAAGGAGGTTGGGAAAGACATCCCAGCCGAGGAGATTCAGGCCGTCGAGCAGGCGTGGCCACCGCTCGTGGCCGAGGTCCGGGCCAACCGTGAGCTCGATCCGCGGAGCCCGGAGGCGCGCGATCTGGCGGATCGCTGGAACACGCTGGCCGAGCGCACCATGCGCGGCTTCCGGAGCGATCCGAAGATCGGCAAATCGATCGCCGAGAATTATCGGCAAAACGCCTATGTCGAGAACGAGGACGCTCCGAAGCCAGAGGATTTCGCGTTCATCCAAAAGGTGAACGCGGCGCGCGGGACGTAAAGGAAGGCACCCGGCCCCGCGGCGCGGGGCCGGGCGCTCTACAGCAAGTCCTCCAGGCGCGCGACGGTCGCGGCCCGGACGACGAGCGCCCGCAAGGCGTCGTCATCAAGGTGGGCGATCCGCTCATCCAACACCGCCGGCACGGCGCCGAACCGCGAGCGGATCACACTCCGCGCCATCTCCCGCTGCCCCGCCTGCCCTTCCGCGCGTCCTTCCGCGCGTCCTTCCGCGCGTCCCTGCTCGATCCCCTGGGTCAACCGATCAGCAATCATCTGTTCCAGTAAGTTCGGCATTTTAAGCACCTCCAATAACCGCCGCACTGCCGCCTCTTCCAGATAATGATACGCGAGGCCCGCACTCTACCACCCCACCTCGACCTTCACTCCCTCCGGCTTGTTCGACCCCCGCAGCAGCGCCGTCCCCGATGCTTCGTCCCACTCCAGTTCCGTGGGAACGCCATCCACCAACGCAGTCCGTGGACTGACTGGAACGGCCAGACGCACCACCAGTGACGTGTCCGCTGGGCCGGCGGCGGTGAAGCGGAGATGGGTCGGACCCGCCTCTACCCGAATACGCGCCGAGGCCGCCACTACCTGGGGGCCGGAGCGGTCGAGACGATGGAGATCGATCAGGAGGATCTGCTTGCCCGGCAGAAGATCGACCATGGTCCGCGCCGGTAGATCACCATCAAAGAGATCGACGAAGCGGCCAGAAAGGCGAAGCGCGGGCTCGGCGCCGGTTCCGAAGGCGGCGGCAATCAGATACTGCCCTCGGCGCAAGAGTAGATAGGGGCTCTCCTGGTACGGTGGGGCGGAGGGGCCGAGCGAGCCCAGCGCCGCGCGCAGCCCTTCGCGGACCAGATCGGCGCCGTCCGGGTGTTGGGCCAGGGTGATCGGTCCCTCCGGTTCGACCAGGACAATACCTGCCCCTACCCTGTGGATCCCCGGCATGGGCGCGTCACCCAGCCCCAGCCGGCGGTAGAGATCGGGCCAGGGACCACGCCCACCCGCCTGTTCGTTCCACCAACCGGGGAGGACGGCATAGGGGTCGTCGCCCCGGCCAAAACAGAGGAGCGCGTTCCCGGCCCGCACCCACGCCGCCAGCCGCTCGTGGGCGGCGGCATCGGGCGGGGTCATCCCGTCGTAGCTGAGGAGGAGCGCCCGTAT
>DATLQX010000107.1:0-42170 GCA_035534995.1 Chloroflexota bacterium
GGCCCACCGGCACTCCCCCCAATTCACGCCATTAGCGGTACATGCTGTAGAACTCGTAGGTGGAAATATCCAGCGGATTGAACACGAATCCCTGGAGATCCTTGCTCATGACCGTCACCATGGCGGGCTCGTCCAGCCAGATTGCGGGCGGATCCACGCGACTGGTGATGTTCTGCATGGCCTTGGCGGCGCTGATCAGTTGGGCGTGGTCGGCGTTCTTCATCTTCGCCAGGAGCTGATCCACCTGGGCATTATGGTAAAAGCCGGCGTTGGCGCCGTTGCTGCCGCCCGACGTGGAGGCCACAAGCGGCACGGACTCATCGTAGGGATCGTTGTAGTCCGGCCACCAGCCGAATTCCATGATATTCGGCCGCTTACTCGCGGGCTCGGAGCCGTAGAACATCGTGTTATAGGCGGCTTCGTCCAGGCCCTGCATGGTCAGGTTATAGCCAATTTGCTGCAACTGGGCCTGCATAATCTGCCCGGCTATGGGATACTCCGGCTGCCCATTGGAATACTGATAGGTGAAGGTCGTGCCGGGCTTGACTCCCGCCTGCGCCAACAGTGCCTTGGCTTTGTTCAAGTCGGTCTGATAGTGGAACATATTCGGGTCGTAGCCCAGCAACGTGCTGGCCAGGGGACCGTAGGCCCGGTGGGCGTAGGAACGGAAGGCCGCTTGAATGAAGGCATCATAGTTAAAGGCATAGGATAGCGCCTGGCGGGCCAGCGGACTGGCGAGCGGGCCGGACTCCGCGAACGGCAGGTACTCGACCTCGGTGCCGTAGTGGATGTCCAGCTTCACCGATGGCTCCTTCCTCAAGGCATCGTAATCTTGAGGAGTGAGATCTTGGGTCATCACGGCCGTGCCCTTTTCGACCAACTCGCGCCGCGTCTCGGGATTGGCGACCGATTCCACGATCACCTTGCTGAAGTGTGGTCCACTCCAGCCGCCCCAATATTGGGGGAAGCGGACCAGCGTTACCTGTTCACTACGCGCCCAACTCTGGATCATGTAGGGGCCGGTACCGACATCGTGACTGGAGACCCAGGCGTGGCCCCAGTCGTTCCCCTTGTAGTGGGCCTTCACCGCCTGTGAATCGAGAATCAACTCGGCATAATTCTGGGTAAGAGCGGCGATGAAAATGGGCTGTGAACTCCCAAGATCGAACTGGATCGTGTACGGATCGACGATCTTAATTTGTTTCATCGGATTGGTGATGAAACGGGCCAGGACGTAGCCGTTGGTGAGATTCGCCTGCATCGTACGGGCGAGCGAGTATTGGACGTCGGTCGCGGTCATGCAGCATCGGCCCGTGTGGAAGCGGACGCCGTGCCGCAAGTGGAAGGTCCAGACTGACTTATCGGCGTTGGTACTCCAGCTGGTCGCCAGGGAAGGCACATAGTTGTTGATCGAGCTGCCATTGATCGCCACCAGGGTATCGTCGATATTGCGGGCGATCATGTCCGAGGAGGCGAGTTCATTCGAGGCGGGATCGAGATCCGCCGCCGAGCCGTAGCCCGCGACCGTGAGGGTGCCGACATCGGAAAACCCCGCCGCGGCACGATGGGCGGCGACCGATTGGGGGGCGATCGCCAGGCCGGCGCACAGAATCACGGCGCAGGCCGCCCGCGCGGTCAGGCCGAAACGGACATGGGTTCTGATCGAGGGAATAGTCATACCGTATACCTCCATATCGTTCGCGCTACCGAGGAATACCCAGGGAGAAAAAGAACGGACCAGAGCCTCGGGATAGTGTAGCAGCCTGGACCGGCGGCAGTGAGACGGCGAATTGTGCTGAAACGGTTAGGATTAGGATATTAGCAGGTTCCGTAGAGCTGGTGGGAGAGGTGGGGTCATGAAACGTGGGAAGATCCTCAATGCCGAGTTGAGTAAGGCGATCGCTCTGATGGGGCATGGCGACTTGTTTATGATTTGCGATGCCGGCTTTCCCATTCCGCTGGATCGCTGGCGAATCGACCTGGCAATCACCAACAACTTGCCCGATCTGGAGACCGTGCTGGGCCTCGTGCTTCCTGAACTGCTGGTGGAGAAGGTGTTATATGCCGACCTCATTCCGCTCTACAACGCACCTTTGCTGGCCCTCCTGGAAGCCACATTCCAGGGAACCGGCGCGGAGCTTGAAGCGGTGCCCGCCGATCAGGTACTTACGGAACTGGCGCACCGGGCCAAGGTGATCGTGCGCACGGGCGCTTTCAATCCCTGGGGAAATATCGGATTGTTGTGCGGTACCGATCCGGATGCCTGGTTTGCCCTGCCGGGCACGGTCATGCCCGAGTCGTATCGCCAACGGCGCGCTCGCATGGGCCGCTAGGCTGAGCGTTGGCCCACTCGGCAAGCAATACGTTCACGCATGAGTCCGTAAGGAGCGATAATGCAGCAAGAACAGCCATCCATAGTGGTCATTGGCAGCTATATGCATGCCTTTGTCGTACGTGCTACCCGCTTCCCAGAAGCGGGCGAGACCGTTTTCGGCACCGATTCCGAGATTGGCCCCGGCGGTAAGGGGCAAAATCAAGCCATCGCGGCGGCGAGATTGGGCGCATCGGTGAGCATCCTGGCCTGTGTGGGCGAGGATGCTTTCGGCGCGGCTGCTCGCTCCCTTTGGCGGCACGAGGGCCTGCGGACGACGTATGTAAGGACAGTCGCCGACCAGCCGACGGGCATGGCTTTTATCATGCTGGACGCCCAGGGGCAGAATCGTATTATTGTCGTGCCCGGGGCGAATAATGCCCTGGGTGCCGGTGACGCCGACGCGGCGGACGGCACAATCGCCGGCGCGCGGGTGGTAGTCGCTCAGTTCGAGTCCCCGGTAGCGGTCGTGGAGCGGGCGTTGACCCTGGCTCGGCGGCACAAGGTGCGCACGGTCCTCAATCCGGCGCCCGCCCGAGAAGTGTCGGATGCGCTGCTGACCTTGGCGGATGTCATTACCCCGAACGAAAGCGAGGCACGGGCGCTCACTGGCATCTCCGTTGAAAACAACCATCCCGAGCCGGCGGCGCGTGCTCTTCGGGCGCGAGGCCCCCAGGCGGTGGTGCTTACGATGGGTGATGCCGGCGCCTATATCCTGGACGAGGCAGGCGGACGGCAGGTTCCGGGGGTAGTGACGCCCGTGCTTGATACCACGGGCGCCGGTGACGCCTTCACCGGCGCCCTGGCCGTGGCGCTGGCGCGTGGCTTACGGTTGGACGACGCCGTGGCCTTTGCCAACCTGGCCGGCGCCTTCTGTGTCACCCGTCCCGGTGTGGTGCCCGGCCTGGGCACGGAGGAGGAATTACTGGCCTTCACGCGCGCTTAGCCCTACTTCTATCTCGAATTTGCTCCGCTGGCCTCGGTGCCATGCCTCGTAATACTCCAGCGGGGTAGTGTCGGCAAGATAGCTTATACTTTCGATCTTGAGGAGCGGCGCGCTTTTTTCTACCTGGAGCAATCGGACAAGCGCCGCCGGTGCCCGCACTGCCTCTACCGTGCGCGTGCCGGAAGCCACCACCAGATTGTATTGATCACGCAACAAACCATACAGGGAGCAGTGTGTGAGATCGACATCGACCAGGGCCGGGCACAGGCGTTCGGGAATATAGGTCTGGACAAAGAGCAGGATCTCGTCGTCGATAGACCGTAAGCGATCGATCTTGATCGTCAGATCTCCGGCCTCCAGGCGCAGCGCGGCCCGCACATGAGGCGGGGGGGCCGTGGTGATCTGCTCAAGCACTTGTGAGCTGACCTTATAGCCGCGAGAGGTCATCTCGCGAAAGAAGCCATCGGAGCGCTGGATGAACTTCTCTTCCAACTTGCGGCGCGCGACGTAGGTGCCTTTTCCCTTCACGCGGTAAAGAAGGCCCTCGGAGACCAGCTCACCGAGGGCTTGGCGCACCACGGTCCTGCTTACCCCGTACGTGGCGCAGAGTTTGTGTTCCGAGGGGATCAGAGTATCAGCGGCAACCGTGCCGCTCAAAAGATCCTCCCTGATGATCTGTAGCAGTTGGTAATAGTAGGGAATCGGTACGTCCCGGCGGATCGTCCCTTCGGCCTCCGTACTTGGGAGCATCGGCGTCCTGTCACTACAAGATCATATGCTATCGGAATAGCCGGGATTCATAGCCGCCAGCCTGTGCCGGTAACTAGATTCCTCCGAGAGGATAGCGGCGCCCAGCTCACGACAGATCGGATCGCCTCACCCCTCACCGGCGTATCTTGACAGCGTGGATGGCCACTGGTATGGTACTGAACACGGCCTCATCCTGTAATGACAAGCGTACAGGTCTTCACGTTTTCATGGGCAGCGGTTCGGCAGCCGCCGGTACTCGGCTACGTTGGGCGCCTGTGTCCCTGCTGTGTTTTTCGCGTATCAGTTCTCCTATGCGCGGCATAGGCTACCACGCCGCCAACCATCCAATCGGTGGTCGTGAGGGAGAGGAGGTGGCCGCGAACGGTTGCAGGTTCTGGCATCATCCATCGCGGTTAAGTCTTCATCCCGCGGTACTGCGTAACCCTGATGTTTGCCTACCAATGTGGAGGACAACGCGCTATGAAACGACGTGACTTCCTGAAGCAAGCCGCCGCGGCCGGCGTGGGCGCCGTGGCGGCCGGCACCGGCTTGACGCTAATTGATCCTACCCTACCCGCTCGCGCCTCGCGTGAGCATGCCGGTGAGACGCTTACCCTGATCACCCAGAACGGCCCCCCTATCGCCAGCGCCGTCCAGGACGCGATGGAACCGTTCAAGAAGCTTACCGGCGCCACCGTGAAGCTTGTCACTGCCCCCTTCGGCAGCCTCTATACCAAAACGCTCCAGAACTTCATCACCCATGGCAGCGCCTATGACGTGATCCTCGGCGCCTCCAGTTGGTTGGGCGACTACAACCCGTACATCGTGGACCTGACGTCCATGATCGCCGCGGACAAATCGCTCAACTGGAACGACATCATTTACAAGGGGAACGGCCAGTGGGCCGGCAAGCAGTTGGCCATGCCCGTCGACGGCGACAATCAACTCGCGTACTATCGGCGTGATATTATCGGCGATAAGAGCCTGAGCGCCGCCTATCAGAAGGAGTTCGGCAAGCCGCTTGCTCCGCCGGCCACCTGGGACGACTTCATGAATATCGCGCGCTTCTTCGGCGATGGGAAGCATGGAGTCCGCGGCGTCCTTGAAGCGTATCAGCACGGGGGCCAGGCGTTCTGGTACTACATGTCCAATTGCGTGGCCTACTGCACCTATCCCGGCCAAAAGGGCGGCATGTTCTTTGACCCGTCCACTCTCAAGCCCCTCGTCAACGATCCCGGTCATGTGCAAGGGATGAACAACTACGCCGAGGCGCTGAAGTACGGCCCGCCCGGTATGATCAACTTCGGTAGCAACGATGTGCGGCAACACTTCGCCGCCGGTGAGGCGGTGCTTTGCATCGATTGGGACGATACCCCGATCATCGGCGAGTTGCAGGCCGGCAGCAAGGCCAAGGGTAAGATCGGCTCGCAGTTGCTGCCCGGCAGCAACAAGGTCTGGAACTATAAGACTCAGAAGTGGGCCACGATGGCCAAGCTCAACCGTCCGGCTTGGCTGGCGTTCGGCGGCTGGTGCGGGGTGATCCCCAAGACCGCCCACAACATCCCCCTGGCCTACAAGTTCCTCTCATTCCTCGCCAGTCCCGCCTTCAGCCTGAAGATGGTCACCGGAGCCAACACCGGCATGAACCCCTATCGGATCTCGCACTTCAGCAATGTCGCGGCCTGGGAGGCGGTGGGCTATCCTCAACCGGATCTCGGTCTCTACCTGGCGGCCATGAAAACGAGCGACCTGGATCCCAATGCCGTACATGACCTGCGCCTGCCCGGCGCCGCGACCTTCCAGGACGACACGGAAGTAGCCAGCCAGAAGGTGGTCTCCGGCCAGAGCAAGGCGCAGGATGCCCTCAACGCCCTGGCCGACCAATGGAATACGGTCAATACCCAGAAGGGCATGGCCAAGCAACTCGCGGCCTATCGCGCCTCACTGGCCCTCTCCGTCACGACCTGAGCGGGAAAACGACTTTAGTCCGTCTGGAGCCAGGATCGGCTCCAGACGGGCTACACTGTACCAGCATGGAGTGCCGACCGCATGGTCGAATCGCCCGATCCCAACCGCGATACCGTCGGCGCCGGGGGTGCCGTGCCGACGCGCCGGAAGCGCGGCAGGCCCCTTAGCTCCGGCTTCGCGGGCTGGGTCTTCGTTCTGCCGACCGTTCTTGTGTTGCTGGCGCTGACTATCTTCCCCCTGATCTTTTCGCTCGCTCTGAGCTTCTCCAATGTCAGCCAGGATAATGGCCTCACCTTCACCGATCGCACGCTCGATAACTGGCGCCAGTTGTTGCACAACGGTGATTATTGGCAATCGCTGATCTACACCACCGAGTTCGTGGTGCTGGCCGTGATCATAGAGTTCCTGATCGGTTTCGGCCTTGCCCTGCTCCTCTGGCGCCGAATCCGCTTCGGCGGGTTCTTCCGTGTCCTGTTCAGCATCCCCATGATGTTGGCGCCGGTGGCGATCGGCTTCATGTGGCGCATGCTCTACGACCAAACCAACGGCCCTATCGACGCCATCCTGAGCGGTTTGCATCTCGGCTCCGTCCCCTGGCTCGCCGAAAGCAGGAGCGCCTTTCTTGCCGTGCTGATTATGGACGTGTGGGAGTGGACGCCCTTCATGTTCCTCTTGCTGCTGGCCGGGCTGCAGTCACTCTCGGAAGAGGCAATCGAAGCGGCACAGATCGATGGCGCCACCGGCGTGCGCGTCATCTGGGACATCATCTTTCCCATGCTGGCGCCGATCACGGTGATGGCCGTGTTCCTCCGCTTCACCGAGTCATTCACGATCTTCGGTCAGATCATCCAGCTCACCGGCGGCGGTCCCGGCACCGCCACGACCTCGACCACCCTCTATGCCTATTTCCAGGGCTATCAGGACTTTAATGTCTCCAGCGGAGCTACCATCGCTCTCTCGTTGCTGGTCTTCGTTACCGTTATCGCCCTCTTGTATCTGGCCATTACGCGGCGACTGTTGCTGAGGTTCGAGGAATGAGCCGGCGGACTCGTTTTCAGTGGCGCTATATCCCCCTGGTGATCTGGGCGCTCTTCGTTGCCTTCCCCCTGTACTGGGTCGTGATCACCGCCTTCAAGGACAACGCATCCATTTATGGGGGCGTCCGCTGGCTCCCCTGGGTGGATTTCCAGCCAAGCGGCGAGGCGTGGCACGAAATCCTGGGCGGCTCGAACTCGGTGTACGGCCCGCTCTCGCATAGCCTGATCATCGGCATTAGCAGCACCCTGCTGGCCTTATTCCTCGGCAGTCTGGCAGGCTATGGCCTGGCCCGCTTCCGCCTGCGCGCCGGCCCATTTCGGAACAATGACATTGCCTTCTGGATCGTCTCTCAACGAATCATGCCGCCTGTCGTCACTGTACTGGCCTTCTTTATTCTGTTTAACGATCTGGGTCTGCTGGATACCTTGCTAGGCATGATCATCGTCTATACCGGCTTCTCGCTGCCGATCACCGTTTGGTTCATGCAGGGCTACTTCAGGCAAATCCCCATGGCCCTGGAGGAGGCAGCCTATGTAGATGGCGCGAGCCGCCTGGATATTTTCCTTCGCGTGGCTCTGCCGCTGGTTACGCCGGGCCTCATCGCCACCTGTTTGCTGACCTTTTCCTTCGTCTGGAACGAGTACCTCTACGCGGTGGTGTTGACCACCAACAACGCCACCACCTTGCCGATCTTGATTGCTTCCCAGCAAGGCGAGTTGGGTACGTCCTGGTGGAATATCTGCGCCATTTCGGTAATCTCCATCGCTCCCATGGTTCTTATCGCCATCCTTTTGCAGAAACGCCTGGTGACCGGCTTGCTCGGCGGCGCGGTTCGCGGGTGATACCTCCATAATGTCTCGCATCTTCGTGTTTATCGGTGTTACCACCGGTCAGTCCTCTATTATGCGGATTTTCCCCCGTTGGCGCGAGTTGTTGGGATTGGGCGCCGAAGTGGCGATCACGGGCTGGGATGTGCCGATCGGGGCGCCGCCCGCTCGCTACCGAGAGCTGGTGCACACGATGAAGGCGGACCAGAAGATCGTGGGCGCCTTGATTACTAGCCACAAGCTCGATCTCTACGCGGCGGCGCGCGATCTGATCGATGATCTGGATCCGTACGCGCGGCTGTGCGAGGAAGTATCGTGTCTTTCCAAGCGTGGCGACCGGTTGCTCGGTTGGGCCAAGGATCCAGTCAGCGCGGGCCGAACCCTCGTGGCGCTGCTCGGACTCGGCTACTTCGGCCGTACTGGCCGGAAGGTGCTCTGCTTCGGCGCCGGGGGCGCGGGGACCGCGATCATTCTTCACCTGCTCACGGCACCCGGCGTGGGTGATCGCCCGGCCGGAATCATCGTCACCGACCCTGCCCCAGGACGGCTCAACAGCCTGCGTGGCCTGCACCGGAGACTGGGCTCGACTGTCCCTCTTGACCTGGTGGAGAACAGCGATCCACGGACCAATGATGCGCTGGTGGGCGGCCTACCGCCCGGCTCCCTGGTGATTAACGCTTCTGGTATGGGCAAGGATATTCCCGGATCACCGATCACCGCCGGCGCACGCTTTCCCGAAAGTGGGGTCGTCTGGGAATTGAACTATCGCGGGAAACTGGACTTCCTGCACCAGGCAGCGGCGTGGCGGCACGAGCACGGCCTCCAGGTGGAGGCCGGCTGGCCCTACTTTCTCCATGGCTGGACCACGGCGATAGAGGAGGTGTTCCAGCGCCAAATCGGCGCCGAGGAATTTGCTGAGATGGCCAGGGCGGCTGCCTTCGCCCGTCCTCCCCTACCGGCGGCGTTGGAGAGCTAAGATGCCCCGTTACATCCTTGCCCATGACGTGGGCACCACTGGCAACAAGGCGACACTCTACGATGAAGACGGCGCTTTGGTGGGCAGTGTCTTTCTCCCCTATGACACCCGTTACCCGCGGGCCGGCTGGGCCGAGCAGAACCCGGAGGACTGGTGGCGCTCGCTGTGTCTGAACACCGCGAGGTTGCTCCGGGAGTCGGGCGTCTCGAGCGCCGACGTGGCGTGTATTGTATTCAGTGGTCAGATGATGGGGGCCGTGGCCGTCGATGTTCAGGTCCGTCCGGTACGCGATGCGATCATCTGGGCCGACACTCGCGCCGTGGATCAGGTTGCCGTGGTGGCCGAACGGATCGACCCATGCCGGGTCTATGCGCTCACCGGTCATCGCTTGAGCGCCTCCTACTCCGCCGCGAAAATCCTCTGGCTGAAAGACACGGAGCCGGAATCTTACCAGCGAACACATAGGTTCCTGCACGCCAAAGACTTCCTGGTGGCCCGCCTTACCGGGGTGTTTGCCACCGATCACTCCGACGCATCCGGTACCAATCTCTACAACCTTGAGCGTGGCGCCTGGGAGGAGGAACTGGTAGATGCCTTCGGCATCGAGTTTGAGAAACTGCCGGAGATCCATCGATCAACCGCCGTGGTAGGGGCCGTCCACTCGACAGCCGCCGCCGAGACGGGGTTGCGTGCCGGCACGCCCGTGGTGCTAGGCGGCGGTGACGGCAGTTGCGCGGCTACCGGGGCTGGGGTCATCAAGGCCGGCGTGGCCTACAATTATATTGGTTCCTCCTCGTGGATCGGTGTGGCTACCGAGAAGCCAATCCTGGATCCGGAGATGCGTACGTTCACCTGGGCGCATCTGCTTCCGGGCATGTTCACCCCGACCGGTACCATGCAGGCGGCAGGCAGTTCTTACCAATGGGCGCGGGACGAATTGGCTGCCGGCGAGCGTCTGGTAGCGGCGCGGCTGCAACGCTCACCATACTGGTTACTGGACCAGGAGGTCAGCCAGTCGCCCGCCGGTGCGAGCGGGCTCCTGTTCCTGCCCTATTTACTGGGCGAACGCAGCCCGCGTTGGAATCCGGAGGCTCGTGGGGCCTTCGTGGGGCTCACCATTCGCCACCAGCAACCTGACATGCTGCGCGCGGTGCTGGAGGGGATCGCCTTCAATCTGAGAGTGATCCTGGAGGCATTCAGTGCCCAGGGCGCCGTGATCGACGCCCTGCGGGTAATCGGCGGTGGCGCGCGCGGCGCGGTCTGGAATCAGATCATGGCCGACATCTATGGCCTGCCGGTCCTGCGCCTCTCGCTGCTGGAAGAAGCCACCTCAATGGGTGCCGCCGTCGCGGGAGGGGTCGGCGTGGGGTTCTGGAAGGATTTCTCTCAGGTGGAGCAGATGATCCGGATCGAACGGGAGATGCGCCCCGACCCGCGCCGCCAGCCTCTGTACGACCAGTTGTACCGGATCTTCAATGAGATATACAGCGCCCTGGACGGCGCCGCTATCTTCAGCAAGCTGGCAGCACTGGAGCATATCCGAGCCTGACCCCAGAATACCATGCGCTCCCGTGTCCGCGGATCGCGGGCGGCGCCTGCTACGGGGCGCGACCATTTGCCGGCGATCTCAGAGAGTGGTCGTGGCCTCGCGTAGCCCGTACCGCTTGGCCATGTCGCGGAGGAAGCGGGCGCCCTCACTCACCAGGGCATCGCCACTGGGGGCAATGTCGCGCCATACCGGCGTCCCCGGTCGCATATCGTCGGAGACGTTGAAGAAACTCTCCATCCCCGCGTAGCCGCGGTAATCAATCGCGGCCAGGGCGCCAAAAAGTTGGTCCCAGTTGACGAGGCCGGTGCCGGGAATACCGCGATCGTTCTCGCATAAATGAAAGTGGCACAGGCGCTCGCCCGCTTGCCGTACCGGCTCATCCCAGTGCTTCTCCTCAATATTCATATGGTAGGTATCGAGATGCACCCCCACGTTGGGACGGTCAATCATCATACACAGGCGCACCGCCTGTTCGGCGGTATTGACCAAGAACGACTCGTAACGATTGACGGGCTCGACCGCCACCATCACGCCCAGTTCGGCAGCGCGGTCGGCGGTGACGCGCAGCCCATTCGCCGCCCACTCCCAGTGACGCTCGTCGGCGCGAAAGGGGGGACGCCGTCCATGCTCGGCGTAGATCACGCCGGAGAATTGACGCGCGCCCATCGCCGAGGTGGCCTCCACGCAGCGGAGCAGATAGTCGGCGCCGGCGCGGCGCGTGTCAGGATCATCAGCGGTCAGATCGGTGGCCGCGGTCAGTACGGTGCTGGTCACGACCTCGAATCCCCTGCCCATGACGCGCTCCTTGATCGCCGGCGGGTCTATGTCGGCTATCCCCATGAGCGGGATCTCGATGAAATCCAGACCAAGTTGCTGGGCGCGGTCGATGAGGTCAAGCGAGGCATTGCTCCAGTGATTGGTCCAAGCCATGGCATGTATACCCAGCTTCATCGACGTTTTCCCTCCACCAACCCTAACCCCGCGCTTGCGGCCATGGTACCATGTGCTGCCCCTAGCGGACTCGCGACCGCGGCTCGGGTCCGGCGCTGCCAGGGGCGTTCCAGGCGCGGACGAATCCGTCCGATCCGTCCAATCCGACCGATCGGATTGATCCGTGCCTCAGCTTGTCCGGTAGACCACCTCACCGTCAAGCACGGTCAGCACCACCTTCGCGTGGAGGATTTCGGCCGGCTGAAGGGCAAAGAGATCGTGATCGAAGCAGGTGAGGTCGGCGAGCATGCCTTCCCGGAGCATTCCCTTTCGCTCCTCGCGTCCTTCCGCGTGGGCGCCGCCCACCGTGTAGGCATTGAGGGTTTCGCCCAGGGTGAGCGCCTGTTCCGGGAACCATCCGCCCCTGGGCTCGCCATCGCGCGTGCGGCGGGTGATCGCGGCATGGATACCGGTTCGCGGATCCGGCGTCACCACCGGCCAGTCACTGCCGAAGGAGAGTACGGCTCCGGTTCGGCTGAGCGACCGCCAGGGGAAGGCATGGCGGGCGCGCTCAGGCCCCGCCAGGAGGGCCCAGGGGGCCGTGGTGGGATCCTCATTCGGGACGGCGTGAAGGGGCTGCATGGACGCGGTAATCCCGAGCCGCCCTACCCGTGGGATGTCCGCCGGATCGATGGTCTCGATATGCTCAATCCGATGGCGGCGCTGGTGTCGGCCAGGGTTTGCCTGGCTCGCCGCTTCATAGGCATCCAGGGTGAGCCGCACACCCCGGTCGCCGATTGCATGAGTCGCGATTTCCATGCCCAGGCGATCGGCGGCGATGCAGATCTCGCGATGCGCCTCGGGGTCCATATCAGGCACCCCGGTTTCACCAGAGCCGTCGGCGTACGGTGCCAGCATCGCGGCAGTCTTGCTCTCGATTACCCCGTCAATAAACATCTTGATCCCGTTGGTCCGATTCCAGTCATCATTGTACTGGCGGCACAACGCGGCGAATTCCTCAAGGCGTTCGCGGGGAAAGTGCTCGCGCATGGACATGTAGTGATTGGCCCGGAGGGTGAGCCGCCCTTCATCGCGCAGGCGAGCGAACCACCGGAGGCGTTCAGGATCGCCGTCCATATTCTGAAAGGAGGTGATCCCCAGGCTGTTCAGGTATCGCATCGCCTCGACCAGCATGGCGTCCCGCTGCTCACTGGTGGGCTCGGGCCAGAGCCTCTCGATCAGCCCGTATGCCTGGCGCTCCTTGAGCATCCCCGTGGCCTGGCCCTGGCGATCCACCACGACCTCGTTCGGGAGGGGAAGCGGTGCGCCCTCGGTGATCCCGGCGCGCTCAAGGGCAAGGCTATTGCACCAGGCGCTATGAAAATCAACCGCTCGGAGGAACACCGGCCGGTCGGCCACGATCGCGTCCAGGGCACTTCTCTCGGGTTGGCCCAGATGGCCGAGCGGGGTATAGGAGAGTCCATATCCTGTAATCCATTCCAGGTTGGGATTCGCCGCGCCGTAGGCCCTTACCCGTGCCCCAAGGGCATCCAGGGTCTGAACCCCATCCAGATCAAGCTCATGCAGCACCGCGCTGCCCATGCTCAGGTGTACATGGCTTTCGTTAATCCCCGGCATGAGGAGGCCGCCCTCGCAGTGGAGATGTTCGCTGCCGGCGGCCGCCAGCCCGCGGGCCCCGGCCTCCGAGCCCACGAAGGTCACGAGACCACCTCGTGTGACCACTGCCTCGGCCCATGGGCGCCGAGGATCGGCGGTATAGACGCGGGCGCCGGTAATCAGAAGGCCGCTGCCTGGAGATGCGTTACCCATTGATGCGTGGTTCCTTTCCTGACGACTAACGCGGCCGGCTGATCAGCCGGGTCCGACTGTCCTCATGGTATCCGGAAACCGCATCCAGCTAGGCAACCTGGGAGAGTACCGCCCGTGTCGACGCTAAAGGAAACCAGGTACCATTTCAACAGAATAGCATGTGAGCGCGCCTCGCGATAATCTCCACATGCACCGCCCGTCTGGATGGCAGGCAAGGAATGGCGCCGCGTTGGAGACCGCCGGTATGCGAGGCGTGCAATCAAGCTCCGGCCATACAGGTTCAAGCAAGAAGAGGGGCCGCCAAATGCAGGGCAGTGCCGATCGTCCCGGCGACAATTATAAATGGTGGGTGCTGGTTACGGTCGTCTTCGGCGCCTTCGCCAGTATTCTGGACTCCACCATTGTCAATACCGCGCTTCCGCGGATCCAGCATGATTTCGGCGCCGATCTGCACCTCGCGTCGTATGTGGCGACCGGCTACATTCTGGCCGCCGGAGTAGTCGTCCCGGCTTCGGCGTTCCTGGCCAACCGGTTCGGCATCAAGCGTATCTACGTTAGTTCACTGGTCCTGTTCACTCTTGGCTCGGCCCTGTGCGGTCTGGCGCCAAACATCGATCTTTTGATCGCCGCGCGCGTACTGCAAGGAGCCGGTGGGGCGGCACTGTTCCCCCTTTCGTTCGCCATGCTGTTTAGTGTGTTCGCCAATGAGGAGCGCGGGAAGGCCAATGCGCTCTTTGGCATTCCGGTCCTGGTCGCTCCGGCGCTGGGCCCCACGCTCGGCGGCTATCTCACCCAGTACGTGGATTGGCGCTGGGTGTTCTACGTCAACTTACCGGTGGGGATCGTGGGCGTGATCATGGCTTTGCGTATCCTTCACGAGTCCCCATTGCGTACCGATCGCGCCTTTGATCTTCCCGGTTTCCTCTTCGCTTCCAGCGGACTTGGCCTGCTCTTATTCGGACTCTCCAACCTGGCCTATGACGGCTGGAGCAGCGTGGGAACGGTATCCGGACCGATTACCTGCTCCGTGTTTCTGCTCGCCATTTTCGTGGCCGTGGCCTTACGAGGGAAGGCGCCTCTCCTGTATCTTCGGCTCTATCAGCGACGCAACTATACCTTGGGCACGGTAATCGTCCTCGTGGGCACCGTGGCCCTATTCGGTCCAGGCTTCCTCCTGCCCCAATATCTGCAGGGTCTCCGCAGCCAAACCCCGTTCGCGGCCGGCCTGCTGCTTCTGTGGGGCGGGCTAGGGGCGGTGGGCGGCTCGGTCCTGAGCGGCCAGCTCTACAATCGACTCGGCCCGAAGATCATGATCTGGATTGGTCTGACCGATCTCTTGCTCACCAGCATCCTGTTGACCCTCTGGACTACCGCGACCTCCAATCTCAATCTCCTCATCCCAATCATGTTGGTCCGCGGCATCGGCCTACCCATGATGTTGCAATCGGTCAATACCATCGCCCTCGACGGCATCCGCGGAGCGAACTTGCCGGACGCCACCACCCTGAACGTGGTAATGCGGAATATCATGGGTTCGCTCTCCATCGCTGTTCTGACGAATTACTTGCAAAGTCGGAATACCCTTCACGTCGGAGCCTTGCTTCATGGAGTGGCCGGACGGTTCGCGCACGCCGGAGTAGGGGGGGTCACCGGCGACCAAATGCCGATCCCCGTGCAACATGCCCTGGCCCAGGCATATCAGGATACCTTCGTCCTGGTGACGATCCTGGTGCTGCCGGCCTTTCTGGTGGTAGGGTTCCTGCACCAGCCGTCCTGGCGCGCGAACGCCGTCCCAGGGGGATCGCCGCCGCCGGCCGCTGCCGGAGAGGCGGAGCCGCCCGCCGCGGTGGGTGCGCACTAGTACAGCCTGGCATAAGCAGGTGTAGGGCTCGTCATTGGCCATAAATTGCGTCCGCGCGCCATATCGAGTGGTCAAACTTACCCTTTCGGCGGATTGTCCAGGCGGGCTCCGGCCATGTACTGTATCGGTAGACGCGGTGAGTGGTCTCGCGACTCCGGTTCGGCTCGCCGCTCGTCTCCGCACATGCAACGCGCTGAAGGAACCAACATGCGAGAATGTCCCTCCTGTGGCGAGACTCCGCCCACCGGAAGCCGCTTCTGTCCCGCTTGCGGGTCTGGGTTGAGCGCCGGCTTGATCACTCCCATTCCCTCACTCTCATTCGGCACCATCGGCAGGCGCCCACAGGTGCGGGCCCGAGTGGCCGAGATTCAGCCGGTGGGAGCGGTGTTGAACGGCAGGTACCGGGTGCTCCGGGTACTGGGAGCGGGATCTTTCGGGCGGGTGTACCTGGCCGAGGACGTGCAGGATAGCGGGTCATTAGTGGCGGTCAAGGAACTGCTGGCCATGGAATTTCCCACGGCTGAGGAGCAGCACGACGCGATGACCTGGTTCAAGCGTGAAGTAAGTGCCCTGCTGACGCTTGATCACCCCGGTATCCCCGCCATGCAGGGCTACTGGACCGCTCAACGCGCTTCGGGACCATTGTATCTGGCCATGGACTACATTCCCGGCAAGACCCTGGCCGAGTGGCAGATTGAATTCAGCGGCCGAGTACCCCGTATTCAAGCTCTGGAGTGGGGGATCGGCCTGTGCGGCGTCCTTGAGTATCTCCATAGTCGGACCCCTCCCATGCTGTTCCGAGATCTCAAGCCAAGCAATGTCTTGATCGACACCCGAAGTAAGCGGCCGGTGCTGATCGACTTCGGACTCGCGCGCCAACTGGCACCGGTTGCCGCCACGGCGGTCGGTACCTGGGGCTACGTACCGTTCGAGCAGGTGCTCGGCCGGCCGGAACCTCGCAGCGACCTCTATGCCTTGGGTGCCCTCTTGCATGGGATGATCAGTGGCCAGCAACCTGACGCGGAGTATCGGCGTCTCATGCGTGGCGGCCTGGACCTTGAGACGTCCTTGCGCCAACTGTTCCAGCCTCTCGAGGAACTACTGCCCGGCACCTCGCCGTCCCTGACCGAGGTGATTGCACACGCCACCGCGTTCGCCCCCAAGGATCGGTTCGCGGACGCGGCGGAGATGGCGGCGGCGCTCCAGAACGCGCTGGAGAATCCCGGCGGCCTGGTAATGCGGGGGCCGGTAGCCGGCAAACTCGATCCTCGTGATGCGAGTTCGGACGTTGCCGAGGCTCCGCTGGGGAAGCGGGCCCCCATGTGGGAGTCCGCGATTCAGCGAGCCGGCAATCGCCGGCGAACTGATTCGGAGCCGGAAAACCATGGCTCCAACACCGCCGCGATCACCCCTCCAGTAGAGGGAGCCACGAGGGCACCCGAGAAACCGCCGACTCTGCCTACCCCGGCCCCCGTCTTAGCGGCCGAGGCGGCCGCGCTTCTGGAAAGGTCCTCTCCCCCGCTGGGCCGGGCGGCAGGAACCGCGGGGGAATCCCGCCCATCAGGGCCGGATGTCGCGGCCGCCGAGCCGTCGCCGAAGATCGCTAACGCCGTGGGCGGAGCCGGTCGGATCTCGCCCGCCCTGGATGCCGGCGCATCCGGCCGCCTGTTGGATACCGGGATCGGGACGCCCCTGCCGGCTTCTCCCCTACCGGGCGTGGCTACGCTCGCGGCGCGGACAAGGACACCGGTCTCGTTCCGGGAAACCGCGCAACCGGCGCCGGAGGCAAGGAGCGGGACTCCGCCTCGCGCCCTGCGAAGACTCGGAGCCTCTGAGATTGCCCGGGTGGGTGCCGGGCCGATCCGAGTTTCCAGAAGGGCCGGCGCGGAGTATGCCAGTCTGGCCGCGGCGGTCCAGGCCGCCCTGCCCGGCACCGTTATTGAGGTCGAACCAGGTCTCTACGAGGAAGCCTTGGTGATTGACAAGGACGTCGAGATCATCGGACTAGGGCATGCCTCCGAGGTGATCGTGGAAGCGGCGGGTGCTACCTGCCTCTTGCTGCAGGCCGAACACGCCATAGTGCGAAACCTCACCTTACGTGGGCGCGCGCCGGAGACCGGCTCCCGTTTTCACACTGTAAATATTCCGGTGGGGCGCGTGCTGATCGAGGATTGCCACATCGTGTCACAGGGTCTTGCCTGTATCAATACTCATGGGCAGGGTGTAAACCCTACCCTGCGCCGCCTGGTCCTGCGGAACGCCGTAGAGCGCGCCCTGGTGTTTTACGACCGCGCGCGGGCCCTGGTCGAGGAATGCGACATCCAGGGCGGCACCTATCCCGTGCGGATTACCGGGAACGCCGAGCCGATGTTCCGCCATTGCCGGGTTCACCATGGCCGCTTTGGCGGCGTGTGGGTAGCCGAGCGCGGCAAGGGCGAGTTCGATGATTGCGACATCGAGGACAACGGTCACCATGGTATCTCGATCCGCCAGGGCGGCTACGCCTTGCTCAGCCATTGTCGGGTGCGGCGAAACGGCTGGAACGCGGTGAGCGTGGCCGACAGCAGTGGCGCCCGCATCGTCCATTGCGATCTCCGAGGCAATCGGCGCAGCGCCTGGGATATCCGCGACTCAGCGCGTCGCCAGGTCCAGGTTGACGACAATCTGGAGGTGTAGTCGATAGTACAGCTTGGCGTCCGAACGAAGGCACCCACCAGAGGTGCCCCTACCGAACTGTCAAGCGATAGGGACCGAGCTGTATTAGGCAGGTTGGCTCTCAGGCATCACCGGGGACCATGGGGCCATCCCCTCGATGCCGTTCACGGCGTGACAGGCCACTACGTGCTCGGGAACGCCAAGCAGCACCGGATCGCGGTCGGCGCAGACCGATCTGACGAGCGGGCAGCGGGTGCGGAATCGGCAACCGCTGGGGGGGTTGGCCGGGCTCGGCACATCTCCCTGCAGAACTACCCGCTGGCGGGCCCGTTCCCGTGTGGGATTGGGCAGCGGGATCGCGGACATCAAGGCTCGTGTGTAGGGATGCAAGGGATTATTGAAAATCAGCTCATTGCGGGCGAGTTCCACGATCCGCCCCAGGTACATCACGGCTACTCGGTCGCTGATGTGCCGCACCACGCTCAAGTTGTGGGCGATAAACAGGTACGTCAGGCCGAACTCCTGCTGAAGCTGCTCCAGCAGATTCAATATTTGCGCCTGGATGGAGACATCGAGGGCGCTGACCGGCTCGTCGCAGACCACGAAGTCCGGCCGCAGGGCCAGGGCGCGCGCGATGCCGATGCGCTGCCGTTGGCCGCCGCTGAATTGATGGGGAAACCGATTGACGTGATAATCATGCAGGCCAACGGTCTTGAGTAACTGGGCGACCACCTGGCGCCGGTGTTGCTTGTCACCCCGCTTGAAGTTAATGAGCGGTTCCCCAATAATGTCGCCCACCGTCATCCGCGCGTTCAGGGAGCTATAGGGGTCTTGAAAGATCATCTGCATGCGCTGCCGGGTGGCCAGGAGCTCGGCACGATTCAAGCCGTTGAGCTTGACCCCGCTCAGGTACACCTCGCCCGCCGTAGGTTTGATCAGTTGGACAATGGCCCGGCTCAAGGTCGATTTCCCGCACCCTGACTCCCCCACCAAGCCCAGCGTTTCGCCGCGGAGAATATGCAGACTCACCCCATCCACCGCGCGAACCGCCCCGCCGCCGCGTCCGAGAAAGCCGCCCCGGATGGGAAAATGGACCTTTACCTCGCGTACATCCAGGAGAACATTTTCCCCAGGCGTGGTATCGCTCCGCGTCTCCGGGCTATCTCTCTCTACCATGGCTCTCGCATCCCTCCCCACCTTCGCATGATAGTGGTCCAGCGTAGCGCACGTTTTCCGCTCTTGTAGGGGCACCCCTACAGAACCGCCAAGATATTTTGGCCAGGTTGTATTAGCGCACGGGCGCGGCCATCACCCAACACGCCGAGTCATGGGTGGGCGAATTGTCGACTCTCACCAAGGGAGGCATTTCGTGCACGCACCGCTCGACGGCGTACGGGCATCGCGGCATAAACGGGCAGCCGGGAGGGGGGTGCAACATATCGGGCGGGCTGCCTGGGATCGGTTGCAGCATCTGTCCTCGTGGCTGGTCCATCCGCGGGATCGAGTGGAGCAGCCCCTGCGTGTACGGCTGCTGGGAAGAAAAGAAGATCTCATCCACCGTCCCGGTCTCCAGGATCTTGCCTCCATACATGACCACGATACGATCGCACATACCGGCTACCACGCCAAGATCGTGGGTAATGAGAAGGACCGCCGTCCCGAAGTCCTTGCTGAGGGTGCGCAGGAGATCGAGGATTTGGGCCTGAATGGTCACGTCCAGGGCGGTAGTGGGCTCGTCGGCGATCACCAGCTTGGGATTGCAGGCCAGGGCGATCGCGATCACCACGCGCTGGCGCATCCCCCCGGAGAAGTTGTGCGGGTAGTCCTTGAGCCGCTTTGCCGGCGAAGGGATCCCCACTCGCTCCAGCAATTCGATGGCCCGCGCGCGCAGTTGTCCGCGCCCCAGGTTTGTATGGGCGCGCAGGGTTTCCTCCAACTGATAGCCGATCGTGAACACGGGATTGAGGGAGGTCATGGGATCCTGGAAGATCATGCTCACCTTGTTCCCGCGCAGATCGCGCAGGCGGCTCTTCCCCATCGCCAGAAGATCCTGAGCGTCAAACAGGAGCTTCCCCGACACAATCCGCCCCGGTGGGGAAGGGATTAGCCGCATGATCGACAGCGCGGTCACGCTCTTCCCGGAACCGGACTCACCGACGATCCCCAGAGTCTCGCCCGGACGCAGATCGAAGCTCACCCCGTCCACCGCCTTGACCACCCCCGCGCGGGTGAAAAAGTGGGTGCGGAGATCCTGTACGCTCAATAAGGGAGAGACGGCGCTCATTCTTTACCTCTCGGGTCCACGACCCAGTGCCCTGCCCCTAATTGTACGGCTCAAGGGCCTGACCAAGGCGGATGCAGTCATCAAGGCCGATATGACCGAAGTGGTCGGCGGCGATCGGCACCTCATCGCCAACCACCGCGCGCACCTGCTCGACATACTCGCGGATCAGGTCGATGCCCTTCGCGGTCAGGCGCACATGGGTGAAGGGGTGCATGACCTGCCTGGAATGGAAAAGGCGTTCAATCTCGTCGCCCGGATCCCCCGCCAACATGCCCTGGGGCCAACTGAAGCGCCACTTGCTCCGAGAGAGTCTCGCGCCGCAATGCAGTCCCCATGCGATCCTCAACCGCCGTTCCCTGAAGTCTTGGACGTTATTACAGGCACTCTACGCAAACCAGCCCGATCTGTCAACCTAGCGGACAGGTCTGTGATGCGTGACATAGTTCCCCTTCCCAGACAAAGTCGGGGAGAGTATCCTACTGAGTGGGTGCCGTGCCCCGCGTTTCTGGTTCCGGTGGTGTAGCCTGCCACGCGGCTCCCGTACTCCGCGATGAGTTTCGCCTCGGAAGGATCCGTGCCGCATTGGGCGCTGGAGCGTCCAGGCTGCCTGGACAGCCTTCCGTGATTGACAGTGACGGAGGGAAGATCGGTGGCTGGGCGCGGGCGAGGATTGAGAAAAGTCCGGGCGGCGGCTCTCCAGGGGTTGGGGGCGCTCTTCCTCGCCGTGCTCCTGTCCGGTTGCGATTCCTACCCCTTCAGCCCGATTAAACCGGCCGGCACCGTGGCCAGGCAAGACGACAATCTGTACGAGATCGTCACCGTGATCGCCCTGGTGGTCGGGGTGCTCGTGATGGGGCTGATTGTCTATTCCGCCCTCCGCTTCGGCCGGCGCAAGGGCGATCCCGACGAGGAACCGCGGCAGGTGCATGGCAATACCGCCCTGGAGATTACCTGGACCTTTATTCCGATCGTGATCGTGGGCTTGCTGTTTGCCCTCGCGGTGCAGACCTTGCAAGCCACTACCGTGCCGCTCAGCGCCCCCAAGGGCTCGATCACGATCAATGTGATCGGTCACCAATGGGTGTGGGAATACCAGTACCCACAATATGGGATTGATTACTTCCAACAATACAGCGCGGCGGTGCCGGTGGACGGCATGCACATTCCGATTAACCGACAGGTCATCTTGAACATCACCGGAGCCGACGTTCAGCACGGCTGGTGGGTACCGGCGCTCGCCGGGAAGAACGAGGCGACGCCCGGTCACTGGAATCACCAGGAGTTCAATGCCACCAAGCTGGGAACCTATTACGCGGTATGCAGCTATTATTGCGGCACCGATCACTTCGACATGCTCGCCAACGTCGTGGTGCAGTCTCAGGCCGATTTCGACCGCTGGCTGGTCAAGAATCGTCCCACGGCGGTTCCAACCGCCGCGCCCTCCGTCCCCGGCACGCCGACCGCGGCGCCGAGCGGGCCGGAGGCATCGTTCAAGGCCGACATCCAGCCGATTTTCACCGCGCACTGCGCCGCCTGCCATATCAGCACCCAGTTGGGAGGGCTGAGTTTGGCGAGCTACGCCGGCCTGCAAAAGGGCGGCACCCTGGTGCCGGGGCCGGTGTTCAAGGCGGGGAATCACGCTCAAAGCCTCTTGTGGAAGATGGTGCAACCGGGCGGCGGCTACCCTGGCGGCAATCGGATGCCCCTGGGCGGCCCGTACATCTCCGCCGCTCAGATTCAGTCAATCGCGTCCTGGATCGACCAGGGGGCCAAGAATAATTAGCCGGGGAGGGGAGGAGACTGATGGCGGCCACCACCGTGCCTGGGTCCGATACTCTGGCTCGCCCCACTCGGCGGACCAATCCGATCATTGAGTGGCTCACCACCACCGACCACAAGAAGATTGGTATTCTCTATCTGGTCACGACCTTCATCTTCTTCATCGTGGGTGGTCTGCTGGCGGAACTGATCCGGGTGCAATTGGCTGTACCGCACGATCATTGCACCACAAGCTGCGGGATCGTCTCGCCCGACATCTACGACCGCCTGTTCACCATCCACGGCTCGATCATGACCTTTCTCTGGCTCATTCCGGTCTTCGTGGGCTTCGGCAACTATATCGTGCCCTTGCAGATCGGCGCCCGCGACATGGCCTTTCCCCGCCTGAACGCACTCAGCTACTGGCTCTTCCTTTCCGGCGGCATCCTCCTGATGTTTGCCCTGTTCTTTGGCGCCGATAGCGGCTGGACCTCCTATCCGCCCCTCGCCTCGAAGCTGTATAGCCCAGGGGTGGGGGAGGATTACTGGATTCTCGGCTTGCATGTGGTCGGCCTTGCCTCGATTCTCGGTTCAGCCAATCTGATGGTGACGATCTTCACCATGCGGTGCAAGGGAATGACTCTGTTTCGGATGCCGCTGTTTGTCTGGGGCGTCTTGGTGACCGCCTTTATGACCCTGGTCACCACTCCGGTCTTTGCTGCCGCCCTGGCAATGCTCTTGATGGATCGCCAGTTCGGCACCCATTTCTTCGTCAAGGACACGGGTGATCCGATTCTCTGGCAGTACCTGTTCTGGTTTTACTCCCACCCTGCCGTCTACATCATGATTCTCCCCGGTTTCGGGATTATTTCCGAGGTGATTCCCGTCTTCGCCCGCAAACCGATTTTTGGCTACAAGGTGGTGGCCTATTCCACCATTTGCATCGCGGTTCTGGGGATGATGGTCTTTGGTCATCATATGTTCGCCACTATTATTCCCATCTACGAGCGCGGTATTTTCATGACCATGAGCATGTGTATCGCCGTGCCGACCGGCGTGAAGATCTTCAACTGGACCGCGACTATGTGGGGCGGCAAGATCTGGTACACCACCGCGATGTTGTTCTCGATCGGGATGCTATGCCAGTTCTTGATCGGCGGCATTACCGGTGTGTATCTCGCTGTCCTCCCGGTGGACTTCCAGTTGACCGACACCTATTTCGTGGTGGCCCATATCCACTACGTCTTTTTCGGCGGCAGCGTGTTCACCATCTTCTCCGGCCTCTACTACTGGATGCCGAAGATGAGCGGCCGGCTGATGAACGAGCCGCTTGGGCGGCTCAATTTCTGGTTCATGTTCGTGGGCTTCAATGTCACCTTCATGCCGCAGCATATTTTGGGCTTGATGGGGATGGTCCGCCGCACCTATGCCTATCCCACCAGTACCGAATGGGGGCCGCTGAACTTCCTCTCCACGGTGGGGGCGGTGATTATGGCGGTGGGCATCCTGTTCTTTATCATCAACTTCTTCTACAGCCTGCGCTGGGGTGAGATCGCCGGGAATGATCCCTGGAAGGCCAACACCCTGGAGTGGGCGACCTCCTCGCCGCCGCCCGCCTACAATTTCCGTACCTTGCCGGAAGTGCGCGGGCTGCGCCCAGTGCGCGAGGCACGCCTGGCCGCCAAACGGGCCCGCGAGCAAGGAACTGGAGGGGCGTAAGGGATGGACCGCCGTCTGATGGTGCTGAATCTGCGATTGCTGGCAGCCTTTTTGATGATCGCCATCTTGATGATGATGATGGCCTTTATCTGGGCCGCTGTCTATTTGGGTTAAGGAAGGTGCCATGAGCGAACCGACCGGGGCCGTTCCCGTCGAGGACGAAGAGCCCCATATTCACCTTCCACCGCCCAGCTATTGGCCGATCATCCTGGCCATTGGCACTGCGATGGCGCTCGGCGGGATCGTCATCCACCCGGCGGTGTGGATCGTGGGGATCGTGGTTGTCCTGGCCGCCCTCGCCGGTTGGCTCCGTGAGTTGGGGCAGGATCTGGCCGTGGCCCCCAGCGAGCCCGAGTAGCCGTTTCAGGGGCTGGGCGGCACAATCGGCGGCGTACGGTCGAACCGGTCATAGCGGTCATATTCAAATCCGCCTGGCCGAAGCAAGGTCTGTTCCAGGATCCGTCCGTTGCTCGGATCGATGCAGAGGTTATAGGTTGCGTTTGGCGCGCTTTCCCAGAAGCTGACCAGATCGCATGCCTCGCCGTCTATCCGCTCCGTATCCACGATCTCCGCGTCCCAGGCTTGTCCAGCGTAGACCGAGTCCGGCCAGCGATAGGTCTCGGTTTGGTCAAGAAGGCTGCTCTGCCACTGGCCGTCCACATGGCGGTCCCAGCGTCTTGCGCCCACCCTGAAGGTCTCGATGTCCCCCTGGGCCAGATAGTGCATTCGATTCGGAGCCTGGAACTGCCAGACGGCGTGAACCACCCGGCCTCCGGCGGAAACGTCCTGACGCATGCTGAGCGAACGAAGGCGGTTCGTGGCTCGATCAGCGTGCCGGACCAGGGCCAGGCCGGACCTCAGAGGCAGACTCAGATGGAAGGGGAGCGCCGCCGAAGGTTCCCCCGCCGGATGGGCCTGGACACTCATCGACCACCGCCCCGCCGTGTCCAATTCCAGTACGCCGCCGAATTGACCGGCACCTTGCGGGGCAAGCGTGGCCACCACGCCGGCGGAGCCGCTCTCCGGCGGCGGGGTGGCTTGCACGCTCACCGTACCGGAGGTTGCGTCTCCATCCAATCCAGTCAATGAAACCGCCACGGGGGACAGGCCGCCCCTGGCCGGCGCGATGGCCACGGTAACCAGCACCGGGCCCACATGCGAGGCGAAGACGGCATGCGGGCCGCCCGCCGTGACGCTCAGGACGGTGGTGGGCGCGGAGTACGTCGCATACGGGGGCGGCGCGCCGGACTGGCGGGCCGGCACCTGGGCCGCCAATACGCCGGCTCCCAACAGAGCCCCGACCAGCAGGCAGGCCTCAAGACGGACCAACGGGCGGAACAGCGGCCAGAGATCGCCGATCCGAGGTGTTTGGCCCGCCGCGATCCGGCGCACCGCCGGGCCCAGCACCAGGAGATGCACCGAGGCTATGGCCAGGGCCAGAGTCATCAGGCCGATCTTCACCACGAGCGCCCGCCCGTAGTCGGTCGTCAGCAGCTGATCGAGCGTGCCGACATTCCGGATCGCGCTGTAGAGGCCCGAGACGACCAGCGCCGCCACGCAGCCAAGGGCCAGGCGCGAAAATGCCGGGATCACCGAAGCCAGAAGGAGCCAGGACGGACGGGGGCTGTTTTGGGCAGCGGCGGGATCGGGAGGCGAGACCAGCGTGGGCAGGGCGCGGACCAGGGCGGCCAATCCGCCCAGCCAGACTGCCATGGCGAGCAGATGGACCCAATCCAGCCCAATCGAGAGAGCGACCGGACTGGTGGTCGCCGCGTGTGCCACCAGGGTGCTGCTGAGAAGAATGAGCAGCCCCAGGGCACCCACGGTTTTCGCGAGCGGCGGCAGAGGCCGCCCCGAGGATGGCGCCGGCAGATAGGCGAGCACCCCGCAGAGTCCCCAGGCGGCCACGGCCAGGAAGATTCTCATGCTCAGCACGTAACCGAGTTGGCCAATGAACACTTCGCCCAGAGAGGAGAGCGACAGGGCCTGGCCCCAGGTGTCGGATAGACTGGCCATCTGGGCCACGACGGCCATAATCACCCCGGTCGCCGCCAAGAGGCTGCCGGTCGAGGCCAGCCCCACGACCCGATGCCAGGCTTTTCGCCGCTGATCGGCCCGCGCGGAGGCGGCGGCCAGGCCCAGGATACACCACCAGGTCACGAAGGGACCGATCATCAGGGTCGCGCCCAGGAAGTCGAGCCACCGCCCAAGGGCTTGCATGGCGATGGCGAGGCGGGCAAAACCGGCCGACCCGGTGACCGGGGGAGGGGTGGCGGACGGCGCGCCAATACTGAAGCGGAAGTTTCCCCAGACTGGGTGTGAATCTGCCGAGATGACCTTCCAGGAGACCACATAGGTGCCGGTTGCCTGCCCATGGAAGGCCGCGACCATTTCACCACTGTTGGCGGCTCCGAGAGCCGCCGTTCCGAAGGCGGCGCTCCTCCCATCGGGGCGCTCGATCTCCAGGGCATGGACCGGGAGATCGATGGACTCGGAGAAATACAGTTGAATACTGGTGGGCGCCACCGCTAACACGGCGCCGTCTCCTGGTGACGTATGCAGGAGCCATGCGTGGGCCATGGCCGCCGGTGGGCGGCCCAGGAGCAGGCCCAGTCCGACCATCAGGGCGCCAAGAAGCTGATACAATTGGCGAAATCGATTGATTGAGGAAGATCGTCCGGCATCGGCGATCGGGCCAACTCGCCAAACGCTACCACCCGGCCGCAATCGAGGGGGACCAAGCAACCACCTTGCGGTCATCGGGTTCGCTCAGCCCAGGGAGGCGGCGCTGTGCGGTCGCAACAACTCGACGACTTCCTGGTGACCACTGCTTTGGGCCAGGGCAAGCGGCGAAACGCCATCCCGGTTCTCCGGATCCACGAACGGATAGTAGTCCAGTACCAGCCGCACCAGATCGGGGCGTCCGCTCGCGGCGGCCAGGTGCAGGGGCGTCCAGCCGTTCGCGTCGGCGGCGTTCACGTCCGCCCCGAGCGCCAGCAGGAGCGCGGCGGCGTCGCCGCTCTGCCCTGCCAGGGCGGCATGGAGGGGAGTATTCTCATTGTCATTCCGCGAGCGCGCCTGGATATCGGCCCCCAGGTCAAGGAGGGCCTCGGCCGCCGCGACCTGATTGAAATGGGCGGCCAGGCCCAACGCGGTCCAGCCATCTGGGCTGAAAGCCAGGAGCCGATCCGGTTGCTCGGACGCCAGTTCACGCAGACGCGCTACGTCGCCCAGGGCGGCGGCGGCGAAGAGATCCAGGTCGGCGCCATGGTCCAGCAATAGCGTCACAAGTTCGGGCCGGCGCATGTACAGCGCCCACATCAGGGCCGAGATCCCGCCGGGATCGATCGCCGTCGCCGCCTCGGCATCCTCGGCAATTAAGCGCGCCAGGCTACCCTGATCACCCTGCTGGATCGCGGAAAATACCGTCGCGTCCTGATTCATTGCCTTCCTCCTCCGGGCGCCACGCCCCTACGCCTTCCATGATAGGGCATCGGGAGCGGCGCGCGGTCGCGCCCCGAGTACGCACTCTCGACCAAAAAGGTGAAGCGCTCTCCCAACCGGCGCCGTGTTGCGCCCGGACCCCTGCCGCTGCCATACTGGAGAGGCGATACAGCCTACATCGGAAAGAAGGACTCTCACATGCCTGGAAGGAAGCCGCGCTTCCGCGATCAATCATTCTTGGGAATCCTGCGCGGCTTCGGACGCTCCGCGGGACGAGCGCCAGGGAGTAGGGGCCCGGCTCCCAGCGGGCAGCCACCCTTCTGGTCACCGCCGATGCTGGTGGCCAGCGCGGCTCTGGTCATCGTGATCGTGGTGTCCATCCTCGTCCTGGCTCACGTCTATTCCTCCGGCACCACCGCGCCTGCCGCCCTGCCGCTTGGTACCACGGCGCCCCAGGCTCTCCCCACGGCCGCCATGCCGAAGCTGGCGATGTCGGTAGGGACCCCGATTACCCCAACTACCATGCTGGGCGGCGGCAACGCGGCCTCCACGCTGCTGGCGCCGCAAGAGGCACTTCTCGGATCGGACGGGCTGTACTACGTCGCGGACACGGGAAACCATCGGGTCGCGGTGTTGAATAGCCATGGTTCCCTGGTCCGGCAGATTCTCAACGGCCCGAGCGGCCCGCTGCAGGCGCCCGCCAGTCTTGCCTTTACCCATGATGGTCATTTGTTGGTCCTGGATAGTGATTCCGGCCTGGTACTGGAGTACACGATGGCCGACAAACTGCTCGCCACCAGTTCAAGGGCGGTGCCGTTCATCCACGCTCGTGGGCTGGCGGTCGATGCCCAGGGGCAAATATACGTGGCCGATCCCGCCACCGATGGAATCTTTACCCTGGATACCGGCCTCAATGTGGTTCACCAGCAAACCGCCTCGCCCGATCAAGGAAAGACGTTCCTGTTCCAGCAGCCCACGGCGGTGGCCCCCGCTCCTGGCGGTTTGCTCTACGTGGTGGACGGCCAGAACCAGCGTTTGGATCTTTTCAATGCCACCTGGCAACTTCAGGAGAGTTGGCCACTGGCGATCACTGACACCCTCCACTCACCTCGCGTGCTGCCTCTGGCAAACGGCCAGGCATTGGTGAGCGACGCGGTGGACAACAAGATACTGCTCTATTCACCAGACCAACTCCAGCCCGCGGCGTATTCGCTTGCTACCGTGGCCGGGCCGGCGGCGGGGCCGCTGGGTATCGCGGCCGCCGGTCACCACCGGCTCCTGGTCACGGCGAGCGGTGCCAACCAAATCTGGCTGGTTCCGGTCCCCGGCGTACCGTGAAACTCTCAGGCCGCCAATCACGATAACCATCTAGCGCCCTTCCTGTCCTTGGACTATCATGGGCCATTGGGCGGGAGTGCTCGCGAGCATGAGAGGACACGGGAATGGCCATCGTAACCGAGCCGGCAGTGTATGTGGTTGGCCGCCAACAGGTGGATGACGCCGAGGTCCAGCGTTTTCTTGACCAGCACGGCGCGACCTGGGAAACCGACACCGAGGTGGGCGGCGAGCTCCTCAGTGAGATGGGGGGCAGGGTGTGCTACATGGCTTTCGGCGCCAAACAGGGCAGGCGCACCAACAGCGAGTACCTGGGCAACATCATGCGTCAGCGCCATGGGAGCGTGCTGGAACACGCCGTATGGACCTTTCTGATCACCGGGGTCTCGCGTTCCCTTACCCATGAACTGGTACGCCACCGGGCCGGCTGGGCCTACAGCCAGTTGAGCCAGCGGTACGTCGATGAGACGGAAACCGACTTCGTGGAACCGGGGGCCATCGCGGTGGACCCCAAGCTCCATGGCATTTGGCTGGAGGCCATCGAGGGCGCCCGCGCGGCCTACGTCGCGCTTTCCGATGCCCTGACGGAGAAGCTGAAGACCGAGCAGCCGGAATTGAAAGCGACCGCTCGCCGGAAAGCGGCCCGGCAGGCGGCCCGTAGCGTACTGCCGAACGCTACGGAGACCAAGATTTTCGTCACCGTCAACGGCAGGGCACTCCGTCATTTCATCGAGCTGCGGGGGAGCGAGGACGCGGAGCCCGAGATCCGGATCCTTGCCGTGGCTCTCCTCCGTCTGATGTCGCGAGAAGCGCCCAATATGTTCAGCGACTTCACCCTGCGGACCCTGGCGGATGGCAGCCAGGCCACCGAGGTGTCGCACAGCAAGGTGTGATGGCGCGGTTTAACCGGGTTGGGAGTCGAGGGCTTCGTCGGCTTCCAATCGGCTCCGCATGCGGCCGCAATACGCCCGATCTTCCTCCAGTTGGGCGGCCAACAAAAAGTTATTGCCCTGGAGAGCGCCATCAATAAGGGCGGCAAATTCGTGATCCTGCGGCCAATCCTCGACCGTGGTAAAGCAGACCGGATCGTCCATAATGTCCGTATGCCACATACCCCGATGCAGGGGGGAGGGCAATACGGTCCCAGGTCGAACCACCACCAGATGAGAGCGGCTACCTGACGCGCGCGCCTGCCCCGAACGGGGGGTGCCGGCATCCTTCTGACCCGGTATGGAGGTAAAGCGGCGCGGCATGAACGATAGCCCTTCCGTGGTCTCTGCTACCACTGCCCCACCATTTTACACCGCCCACGCGCAGAATGCACCCCCCAACAGGATAAGTTAGGCTACTCGCGAACATTTGATCGAATCGATGGCCGAATGGGGCGGGATTCGAGGGGCGAAAAAGGTTTATACACCGCCCGCGGAAAGGTGCGCCTGGGCCCGCAATCTTACCCGCGCCTCTTGAGCGATCCCGTGCGCGTCCAGTTGCAGCGCATGCCGTTGCTGATTCTGGGTCGCGTGGTCGATGAAGCGATCCGGAACTCCCAGGCGATGAATGGCGACGCGCGGATGACCCAGGCGCTCTAGGGCCTCGCTTACCGCGCTGCCAAAGCCGCCCGCCGTCGCGTTCTCCTCCACCGTTATCAGTTGGTTGAAGCGGCGCGCCAGATCGCCGAGGACGGGCTCATCCAGTGGTTTGACGAATCTGGCGTTGACCACTGTCAACTGGAGTCCCTCGCCGGCCAGAATCTCGGCCGCTTCGAGGCAGGTATTGACGATGGAGCCAATCGCCACGATCGCTCCATCCGTCCCTTCGCGGACGATCTCGGCCTTTCCCAGCGGAATGGCGTGCAAAGGCTCGTCCAACGGCACCCCCTGGCCGGCCCCGCGCGGATAGCGGATGGCGACTGGCCCATCGTGGTTGATCGCGGTGAAGAGCATGTGCCGCAACTCGTTCTCATCCTTGGGAGCCATCAGCACCATGTGCGGAATCGAGCGCAGGTAGCTCAGATCGAAGACCCCCTGGTGGGTGCGGCCGTCGTTCCCAACCAGACCGGCCCGATCCAGGGCAAAGACGACATGGAGGTTTTGGGCACAGACATCGTGAATAATCTGATCGTAGGCGCGCTGGAGAAAGGTAGAGTAGATGGCGGCCACCGGCTTGATCCCCTGAGTGGCGAGCCCGGCGGCGAAAGTCACGGCGTGGGCTTCGGCAATGCCCACGTCAAAGAAGCGGTCGGGGAAGCGTTCGGCGAATCCGGTCAGCCCGGTCCCGCCGCACATCCCAGCCGTGATCGCCACTACCGACGAATCACGTTCGGCGATGGACAGAAGCGTCTGGCCAAACACGGTCTCATAATTCGGGGCGGCCGGCTTGCCGCCACCGGGCGGGGAGACACTGTGGAACTTGTAGTTGTCAGCCTCGGCGGGATCGTAACCCTTCCCCTTGGTCGTGTAGATATGGACCAGGACCGGGCCACGCACGCCGCGGGCGCGGCGGAACACCTGTTGCAAGCGGCCAATGTCGTGACCATCCACCGGGCCCAGGTAGATAAAGCCCAGTTCCTCCCAGAATACGTTAAAGAGCATGAAGTCCTTCACGCTCCTCTTGATCCGCTTCGCGGCCCCGAGGGCCGTGTGTCCCATCGGCATGCGGGTGAGCAAATGCTCGACTTCGCCCTTGGCGGCGTTGTACCGGGGATCGGTTCGCACCCGTTCCAGGATGTGCGCGACGGCGCCGACATTGGGCGAAATGGACATGGCGTTATCGTTCAGAACCACGATAAATGGGGTCTGCAACTGGCCCGCGTTATTGATCCCCTCGTAGGCCAGGCCGCCGGTCAGGGCGCCATCTCCGAGGATCGCCACTACCGCGTTATCGTCATGGCGCAAATCCCTGGCCACCGCCATGCCGACCGCCGCCGAAATGGCCGTACTGGCGTGACCGGCGCCGAACTGATCGTGCTCACTTTCCATCCGCATCAGGAAGCCGGAGATCCCGTCCTGCTGGCGGATAGAGTCCAGCCGTTTGAGCCGGCCGGTCAGTATCTTATGGGGATATGCCTGGTGCCCTGTGTCCCAGACAATTTTGTCCCTGGGACTGTCGAAGACACTATGAAGAGCGATCGCCAACTCGATCGTCCCCAGATTGGACGACAGATGCCCGCCGGTGCGGGATACGCTGGATACCAGTTCCTCGCGCGTCTCACGCGCGATCTGGTTGAGCTGGGCGAGATCGAGCCCATGCAGGTCGGAGGGCTGATGAATCGTATCAAGCAAACGAGGCATGCGAGACCTCAAAGAACCGCGGCCCAGAAGGGGGCCGTCAAGGGGCGAACGTGCCAAGGAGAGCGCGAGATCACAAAAATACCACCCGTCACCAAGGTTCCGTTTGGCTCCCAAATGGTACTTGCGGGGAAAATGCCTGTCAAATCCGGGCGATTGCTTCTCTGAAGATCTGAAGGTCGTTAGCCCTTGCACGAACGCACGTGGTCGCGTACATTTGGTGTACAGGCGCCCGTGGCTCAATGGATAGAGCATCAGATTCCGGATCTGAGGGTTGGGGGTTCGAGTCCCTCCGGGCGTACCAGAGTAAAAGATCCTCGGTCCGACGGGCTTTTTGTTGTCCGAAAAGGGAAAAAGTCACAACTCAGTGAATCCTCAGGAGGGATCTCCGAGGTAGCCGGCGGCATTCAGTGAATCTAGTTCAAGTCGCAGCAACTCATGCTGCAAGCCGTCGAACACCCATTCGGCGTACTCTTGGCCGTCGGCGCGACTTGCCGGTCGCTCGTTCGCCGTATTGAGACACACCCGCGCTTGTCTCCGCACCTTCTCCAAGGCACGAATGTAGGCGAGCAGGCCGGGGACCGCATTGGCGGCCGCGACAAGGTATGCCCTGGCAGGCTCGCTGTCGGAGGCGCCTACCGCCCGATCGCTGAGTGCCGGGTACGTGGATCCTTCAAGCACCGTCAAGGGCAACGGACCCTTCCCCGATACGAGCCCGGCAAGCCGCTCTAACTCCGCGAGGCTCGCCGGGGTGATGATGGTGGCGTACTCCATTGTCCACTCTCTCCTGTTTGTGGTTGTTCGGCACCCTGGACATGATATGCTGGTCAAGATACCGTCATTGTTAGCGGCTAATTACCAAAGGTATCCATAGTGATGGTTCGGCGGGTTCTGATCGCGGGCGGAGTGGGGTTGATCGTCCTGGCAAGCCCTGTCATGGTCGGACGCCTTTCGCAGCCCACGGGATCGTACGCCCGCGCGCGGCCCACGGCCGTGTCGGCCCACCAAGTGCCACGAGCCACAGGCGTTGAGGTCGCGCAACGCAGTAGTGATGCGGTCCAGCTCACAGTACAGAATCTGAGTGCCCAGCCCGCCGCGCTGGTGGCGGGTGGGAAAGTTACCTTCAGCGCGGCCATCGTCTCGAATACTACCCTCTCGAATCTCATTGTGTCGCTCGAAGTCTATAACGCCGCGTGGTCTAATGTATACACGGTTCGCACCACCCATGACGTAGCAGCGGGGATTCTGCAACGTCTTGCCGTTTCCTGGTCCGTCCCAGCAAACAGGTCGTCCGGCATATACCATGTCCTTGTCAATGTATTTGGCAGCGATTGGGCGCCACACTACGCGGAGACCTGTTGCAACTCATTGGTGGTCGTGAATGCCTCACATGCCATCGCCCTGGGTGCCTGGGTGCCGGGCGCTAACTGGAATCCGCATGTGGTGGACTCGTACGCGCATCTTGTTGGCGCCTATCCTCGCATCATTAACTATTATCAGTCATGGCTGCCACCCAACGTAACAAGCCTCAATGTGGGGCTCCTCAATACCTATCGGAGCCATGGGGCGACAACGATGATCTCATGGGAGCCCGATGTACCAGACAGGAAAATCCTGGATGGATCGTACGATGCTTTTATTCATCAATACGCGCGCGCCGCGGCCATGTATGGAAAGCCATTCTATTTGCGGTTCGCCTGGGAAAAGAACGGTAACTGGTCGGCGTGGAGCCCTGGTCTGAACGGCAATACCTCGGCCAGCTACGTGGCGGCGTGGCGTCATGTCCACGATATCTTTGTCGCTGAGCATGCCACCAACGTGCGGTGGGTGTGGGCGCCTAACGTCGCCTTTCACGGGAGCACGCCCTTTGCCGAGGTGTACCCCGGGGATGAGTATGTTGACTGGGTCGCTCTCGACGGGTACAACTGGGGCGCGGTCGGGGCCTGGCATTCCTGGACTAGCGCCTATCAGACATTTGGTCCGTCCCTTCTGAGCTTGATGGCGCTGACCAATAAGCCGATTATGATCTCTGAGATCGCTTCCACCGAACTGGGCGGAGACAAGGCGGCGTGGATCGACAATTGGTTCCTGCACGACCTCCCCGCGTACTTCCCGCGGGTGCGGGCCGTGGTATGGTTTGATGAGAAGAAAGAGACGGACTGGCGAGTAAACTCCTCTCCAAGGGTCCTCGCCGCCTTCCGGCAAGTCGTCGCGAACCCCCTATACCAGGGCCGTTTGCCCTAGCCGAAGCGCGTGCCCTAACGTTCGCTATTGTAGGTGACCCTGATACACGGGCGAAGCTGCTACCGCCTGGAAGGCGGCGAGGGCACCTGGAGAGGAGTTTACTCGCCAGTCCAATTCCTTCGCCTCGTCGAACCACACCACCGCATGGATGCGAGGGAAGTGCGCCGGGATATCGTTTAGCAGCCCCTGGGTGATCCATGCTCCCTTGTTTCCGCCGGTTTCGGTGGAGGATATCTCGCCAATCATCATCGGTTTGTTTGTCATCGCCGTCAGTTGCGTATAGGAGGCACTGAAAATGTCGTACAGCGAGGTCCAGGAGTGCCATTGGTCGATCGCACCCCAGTTGTAGCCGTCAAGAGCAATCCAATCCACATAGGCGTCGCCTGGATAGAGTGTCGCGAACGGCGTGCTGCCGCCAAAGGCGATGTTAGGGCACCAGACCCACCGCACGTTGGTGGCGCCATCCTGCACGAAGAGGTCGTGCACATGTTGCCACATCGCGACATAATCCGCCGCCGTATTGCCGTTGATACCTGCCGCGAACGGCTGCGCGAACCCATTCATTTCCGTGGCGAATCGTAGGTAGAATGGTTTGCCCCAGGCGGCGGCGGATCGGGCCCATTGGTGGAGGAAGGTGTCATAGTTGCCATTGGCGACGGCACGATCGAACCGTGGGGGCGCGGTGGCGTCGTTCGGTAGCCACGTTATAAGCGGCATCTCGCCGCGCGCCGCGTACGTGCTCATGATCGCCGTGTGGAAGCCTGAATCAGTTACCCAGTCCTGATACCACATCACGATTTTTGGCGCGGTTCCGATCAGAGCGGTATAGGCATCCACTACCGAGGGATCCCACAGGTCCCCGGGAATCCACGCGCCGAGTGTGATGGAGCCGGCGACCGGTGCGGGCGGGGGCGTCGGACTGGCCGGTACGACGGTGAAGGCGCTGCCGGTGTCTGTCCAGGCATAGCGAGTGTTCCACCAGGCATCGAAGAGGCCCACGCGCACCTGATAGGCCCCAGGGGCTTGATTTGGTGGAACAGACCAAGCGGTGGTAATGCTCTGTGGAACGTTCGCGGTAAGAGTAACTCCACTCTGGTAGCTTTGATAGACCCGGTTGTTCCCCGCGTCGAAGACCTCGAAGTCGACAATGGCGTTGGACAAGTTGACGGCGGCGTCCACCGTGGCCGTGAAGCTCTCGCTGTTCCACGGAGCAACGTTGGCGGAGGAGACGGTCACTCCGACCCCCGTGGACGTCGCGGCGATGGTGAAGGGAGTTCCAGTATCCGTCCAGGCATAGCGGGTGTTCCACCAGGCATCAAAGAGGCCCACTCGCACCTGGTAGGCCCCCGGTGTCTGACTGGCGGGGACGGCCCAGGCGGCGGTAAAGGTTCGAGGGACGTTGGCGGTCAGTGCGACTCCGCTCTGGTAGCTTTGATAGATCCGGTTGTTCCCCGCGTCGAAGACCTCGAAGTCGACGATCGTGTTGGAGAGGTTGCTGGCCATGTCCACCGCGACCGAGAAGTTCTCGCTACGACCGAGAGTGCTCGTGCCGGCGGTAGCCGTTAACCCGCCGATCGTCGATGCCGCGGCGACGGTGAAGGGAGTACCGGTATCCGTCCAGGCATAGCGGGTGTTCCACCAGGCATCAAAGAGGCCCACTCGCACCTGGTAGGCCCCCGGTGTCTGACTGGCGGGGACGGCCCAGGCGGCGGTAAAGGTCCGAGGGACGTTGGCGGTCAGTGCGACTCCGCTCTGGTAGCTTTGATAGATCTGGTTGTTCCCCGCGTCAAAGATCTCGAAGTCGACGATCGTGTTCGACAACGACGCCGCCGCGTTCACCGTTGCGCTAAGATTCGCCGTGCCCAGCCGGGTGAGAGTGGTGGGGCTTTCAGAAATGTTGGTGATACTTACACTGGTGTTTGCCGCCAAGGCAATGCCGGACAGCCGCAATCCTGGTACCGTAAGTTGGACCAGGCAGAGGGCCAGAAACAAGGTGAAAACGCCTCGTTTCTTAAGAGTCACTAGGTTAATCATGTTCCTCCAGGGTAGTCATCCGCCGCCACTCAGCCCTATAGCCGCCTCACCATATTAGGGATGTGCCGGCTGGCTGGCCAGCCCGTACTCGTAGGAAAATAGTACTGATGCCCGTAGCGATAAGTACTATCCACCGTTACGAATTGGGATTCGGGGCGAGCGGCGTGGGTACTGGATCGCGGTCAAACTACATCGGCGAAGGTTCTTTCCATTCTCCGAAAGTAGTAGAGTCCACTGAGCAGCAGTCCAACGACCATGAGAACGGATATGGCAAGCGAGGCGCTCGTCGTGCCTGCTTTCCCTAGCAACGCCCAACGGAAGCCCTCCACCACTCCGGCCATTGGATTGACGCCCAATATTGCCCGCCAGGGTCCGTGTACCAGGCTACTTGGATAGGCGACCGGTGTCGCGAAGAGCCAGAGTTGCGTGACGAAGGGAACGACGTATTGAACGTCACGATAATGGACATTCAAGGCCGAGAGCCACAACCCAACTCCCAATGCCGTTGCCGTTGCCAGCAGAATGAAGAGAGGCACGGTCCAGATCGCTACCGTGGGCGGGATGCCGTAGTACAACAGCAACCCGATCAGCACGACGAAGGCGATCATGAAGTCCAACAGGCCCGCCAAGATAGCGGCCAGCGGTATGATGAGCCGAGGGAAGAAAACCTTGGTGATCATCCTTTCCTGTTCCACCAGGCTGGCGCTTGCGTGCGTTAGCGCGTTGGCGAAATACATCCAGGGGACCAGGGCGCTATAGGCGAAGACGGGGTAGGGTACACCCTCGGAAGGTATCCGCGCGAGCCTGCCGAAGACGATGCTAAAAATAACCATGGTGAAGAAGGGCTGCATGATCGCCCAGGCAGCGCCGAGATAGGTCTGCTTATAGCGCACCTTTATGTCCCGCCAGGTGAGGAAGTAGAGTAACTCACGGTACTCCCATAGCTCGCGGAGTTTGAGTGGAGCCCAGCCCCTGGATGGTCGGATGATCGTCACTGGATACGCCGCGGCGCTGGGTGCGTCACCCGCGGAGTGCTTTAGCGGCCGGCGTAGTATCTGTTCTCGACTCGGCATGGAATAGCTTTCTCAGCCCTAATTTTTTGGGGATTAGCTGCTACCTGGCTCGTCGCCCGCGTCGAATCGAGGAGACTGCCGTATATCTCCCCACAGTATCCCACCCTTCGCGTAGTGGGCCAAGGCAGACCGTGCCAGACGGTCGACGGCGCTCCGCTCATTAGCCGTTACCACCGTGGCGTAGCTCCTCCTCCCACAGACTGATGAAGAGGCCGCGGCGCAGCGTTTCCGATGTCGGTGTTCCGCCGGCGTCGGCCACGAACCGACTATACTCCGAGCGGGCATGAAGCAACCAGACCAGCAAGCGCAGGGGATAAAGGGCTGCCGGCGGCAAGCCGATATGTTCGGCGTAAGAGGCAAGGCACTCTACGCGAACCCGTCCGGTCAAAGTCAAGGGATCGAGACTGGCGCGATACGACTGTTGAAACCGTCCCGAACCAATCGCGCCGTCAAGAAAGAAGGCGAGATAGGTCAGGAAATAGATCAGATCCAGGGCCGGAAGGCCCTGGATCTCCGCCGACTCCCAGTCCAAAACTCCCAAAGCGCCGCTTGCGGTGATCACCACGTTCCACGGGGAAAAGTCACGCTGCTCACAGACCAGGGGCAGACTGTCGACTGACGCGAGGATTGCCCGCGTCTCGGCCAGCTTCCCAGCATCAAGCACCCCGCCGTAGGAGTCTTGAACCTCGGTCAGCACTGGCTCGACCAGGCGGTTCCACCAAACGGCGCGCGGACTGAGGACCGGCCGCCCGGCCAGCGCGGCTTGCCAGGATGTTGCCTGCAGGGCGAGTGATCGGTAGGTAGCCCGCCTGAGTTGCGTGAGGAGCGCCGCCCCGGTCACCGCCGTCTCGCCAAGGGTCATCACGCCCCCGTGGTCGCGCCAGAACAGCAGGCGTGGGGTGCCCACGATGCCGCCGGGGCGTAGCGAGTGCAGGGCCCGCAGAATAGTCGCCTCATTAGCCAGGGTCGAAATCGATTCGGGCACGCGCGGCAGTTTGACGACCAATTGGGGCCGTGGATCTGGCTCGGCAAATAGCAGGGCTACGATTTTATTGCTGCTTCTAAAGCCTCCGGTAAGGAGAAGCCAACTCAACTGGCGCGGTGTAGGCCCCAAGCCCCACGTACTCCACTCCGCCTGAAGCGTGCGAATCAGGTCCGCGCTCATGCAGGCAGCGAGCCGCGTCCGGCATCTGGCCGATCCCGTCGTTTCGCACGGGGAAGGAGGCTCATTCGCGGAATCGGCTCGCTTGCGGGCAATAACACAGATGGGAAGGGCCAGGCCAGCCCTCAGGGCGAGTAGCCACACTGTTCGGCGGATACCGCGAGCAACTTGGCGGAAGGCGCCGCGGGCCGCGGGCCCCCTGATCAGTAAGTGGTGTAGGGCGCCCGGCGCTTCCAACGGGAGCCACAGATGCGCGCAAGCAAGGCCAGGCGAGGGCCAGGGCCAGTAGCAGGTCACACTCTCGAAGCCTACCGCTTCCATGCGCCGCCGGATGCCGGCCGTGCCCCCAGCGAATGGTGAGTACCACTCCACATAACAGCAGCCACCCGGTCGAAGGGCGTCCCAGGCCTCCACTAGCGTGGACTGGTGGGGATTGATGGCCACTGCTAGGTCGCATTCTTCTTGAACACCGCGGCGAGGGTCAGCCAGGCGTTCGGAGATCCGCTCGACGGCTTTCGCTATCCGGCCTCCGGCAAAGCAGATACTCGTAACGGGTGAGGGACAGGGGAGTAGGAAACGCCAGTCAACTCGCCGCAGCAGCCGATTACGCCTCTTCTCCTCCTGCATGCCGGGGCGTATCCCTCTCCACATCCGCCGAACTTCAGAGAAGGACACTTAGCCCAGAGCCATGGCCGAACCATGGGCCGTCTCACCGGACTGACCCGTCCTAGGCGTGGGCATGTGGTACTCTCCGCGAGCGGAGTAATTCGTTGTAGATCCCAGTCACACGCTCGACCATGACGGATGCGTCGAACTCTTTGCGAGCGCGGAACTCACCGGCCACCGCCATACGCCTTGCCAGCGCCGGATCGGCAAGGAGCGTGCGTATCGCGGCGGCCAGGGCCACCGGATCCGCGGGAGGAACCAGGATGCCGTTCTCTCCGTGCCTTATAGCCTCATTGGTTCCCCCGATCATGGTAGCGATGATCGGCTTGCCGGCAGCCATGGCCTCTAGAATCGAGAGAGGAAGTCCCTCGAAGAGAGAGGGAAGGACGAATAGATCGCAACTGGCCAGTAATGCGGGGACGTCATCCCGCTGCCCGAGGAAAACGATCCGGTCGGCCACGCCGAGCGCTGCTGCCTGTGCCTCGAGCATGCCACGCAGAGGTCCGTCACCAGCGAGCACGAAGCGGGCCTTCGGGACGAGGACCGCTGCCTGTAACAGATAGCTGTGTCCCTTCTGCAGGTCCAGGCGGGCCGCGGTCAGAATGATAGGTTCCTCTTTTCCGCCCCACCAGACATCACGCAGCCCATTGTTTGGGGGGCGGTGATAACGGGCAAGGCAGATGCCATTGCGCACTACAGGAACTCCGCGGGCCGGAAGTCGAAAAGTGGCGCGTAGCCGCCGCGCCATATCGTCCGACACGGCAACATAGCGGTCGATACGGGTGCTGAGCAACCGCTGGACGTACACCGAGCGGCGCCACGGTACATCGGAGAAGAGATGCACCGTGGCGACCACCGCCGGTATCCGGGCTAAAGCGGCGGCAACGAGCCCGTACCGGCAGGCAAGCGGCCAATTAAGATGGGCATGGAAGACCGCCGGCTGCCTGATTCGCAGGGCTTGGGCGAACCGGACCATCCGGATTACCGCATACCGGCCGCCCATGCGCGGCACCACCCATAGCTCGACCCCCAACCCCTGTGCCAGCCGCGACAGATGTTCCAGTCCCGGTTCCGGATGATGCGCCAGGACAGGGTGCCAATGCTTGCGGTCCAGGCCCGCCATAAGGGTAAGCATGGCCTGTTCCGCGCCTCCGTAGGCCGCGCTATCGGTGAAGTAAATGACGGTATGCCTCAAGACCTCAACTTCCGAATGATCATATGCCTGACTATAGATCATACATCTCTCGTCGCAATCGGAGGTATCGCGGCTGCTTATTTACGGTGTGGTATGCTGTGGAGATGCAATGTAGGGTCTACGGCGGCACCAATCTTCATTTTGGCGAAGATCTGGCTACTTAAGGCGATTCCGTTGGTCGGTGCTTGGCATTCCGCTACGGATAGGCCGAATACCACCGTCCGCATGGCGCGCGATCAAGGTCGGAAAGCTAATTGCTTGGAAGGCCGGAAATGCTGATCGGGCGACGCCAAACCCATAAATATAGGAGAAGCAATGAGGATTGGTCTGGATGCGCGCTATATCCAGAATCGATATCATGGCATTGGCCGCTATACTTTTGAGTTGCTGCGTGGCCTCCCGCGGGTTGGGCCTCAGCATACGTACGTCGTCTTTTGGAACCCGGATCTTCCCAATAGCCGCTTCGATCTACGTCCGGTGCTGGAGCAACCACAGGTCGAGGCGGTACCCTATAGGACACCCCTCTATCAACCGCGGGATCAGGTTCTCCTGCCGATCCTGGCTCGACGCCACCGGATCGATCTCTTCCATGTGCCCCACTTCTCCGCGCCACTGCTAGTCCCCTGCCCCCTCGTGCTTACGATCCACGATCTCATTCTGGATCGGTATCCGGCGTACATGCCGCCGCGCTTGGCCCGGGCCTATTATCGGGCTATGATGCACTTGGGGCCGCGCCGGGCGAGCGGGGTGGTGGTTGTTTCCGATGCAACTCAGCGAGACCTTGTGGCCCGCTACCGTGTGCGTGCCTCTAAAGTCCTCGTGACGCCATTGGCGGTTGACGCCGCCTTTCGCCCCGTGGAGGCGGCGCGAGTAGCGGAGGTGCGGCAACGCTACCATCTCCCCGATCTATTTATCCTGCACGCCGGAGTACGGCGCCCTCATAAAAACGTGGAAGCCCTTGTACGCGCCTTCGGACGTATTCGTGATCAGGTACCGCACACGCTCGTATTGCTCGGAGAGCGAGATCGTCATATTCCCGACCCCGTGCCGGCATTGGTCAGACAGCTTGGGCTAGAGAAACGAATCATTGAGATAGGGACGGTCCCGGAGACGGATCTGCCCGCGCTCTATTGCGCTGCCACCGTATTTGCCTTTCCCTCCGTGATAGAGGGCTTTGGGCTTCCCGTGCTGGAGGCCCTCTCCTGCGGAGTCCCGGTCCTGACGAGCAACTGTTCGTCGATGCCCGAGTTGGCCGGTGACGCGGCGATCCTGGTTGATCCAGCAAGTGACAAATCGCTTGCGGCCTCGTTGTTCAAGATGTTAACTACCTCACGTCTGCGCGAGGATCTGCGTGAGCGAGGGTTGGCGCAGGCGGCGCGTTTCACGTGGGAGCGAACTGCCTCTCGGACGCTGGCCCTCTATCATGCGATCGGCGAACACGCGGTCGGCAGGCGATCGGCCGCGCCGACCGGGCCTTTTTAGTCGGGGTCGATTATTGGCGGTACTTTATTTCTTTGCAACAGAGGAGTCGAATGTCACGGATTGCCGTAGCAGTCGTTAACTTCAATACGCGGGAGCACCTGCGTAACTGCCTCCAGTCGGTAATACTCGCGGCGCCGAGCGAGCTCGTGGTCGTCGACAATGCCTCCTCGGACGGTAGCCGTGAGATGGTGCGGACTGCATTTCCTCAGGTTCCGCTGTACGCGAACGAGCGGAATACCGGCTACGGGGCGGCGGCGAACCAGGCGGTGAAACACTGTTCCGCTCCCTATATCCTACTCCTCAACGCTGACACTATGTTGCATCCTCAGGCCTTGCATGCCCTTGAGACCTATCTCGATCGACACGTCAGAGTTGGGGTTTGCGGACCACGTCTCCTGTATCCAGATGGCCGTACTCAGCCGTCGTGCTTCTCGTTCCCGACCCCATTTACTATGTTCCTGGATTTGACCGATCTCGGTAGATTCTGGCGTCGTCTTCCCGTAGTCGGCGATCGCTCTCGGCGATCCAGGACCGCGCATGCTGTTCCCTGGGTCATGGGCGCGGCCCTGGCGCTTAGACGTACGGCCTTCGAGGCCGTGGGTGGATTCGACGAGTCGTTCTTCATGTACAGCGAGGAGATCGATTTATGCTATCGTCTCCGGCTACACGGGTGGCAGGCGCACTTCGTGCCGGATGCAAGGATCGTGCATGCGGGCGCGGCCAGCACCGTGCAGTGCCGTGTACCAATGGCCGTGCGGGCGCTCACCAGTACCATGTGCTTCTACC
>DATLQX010000108.1:0-4566 GCA_035534995.1 Chloroflexota bacterium
CCGTTCAGCCATGGCGATGCTGTAGTTCTGCCCGCGATCCTGGGGATAGATCTGGAACATGTTGGCCATATAGAGATTGGGGATGGGGGTCGCGTGCGGGGCCAGATGCCGCTGGAAGTCCACCGTGACGATGGGCTGCGAGTACGGGGCGGCAAAAGAATGGAGGCCAGTGATCCAGGAGCGGCGCAAGCCGGGGTTGATTCGCTGCAAATACGGGAGGAACTGGTCCAGGATCAGTTCTTTGTCCTGTGAGAAGAGGGGGTGATCCATCGGCAGATAGTTCCCCACGTAGACGAGACGTTTCCCGCCGTAGTCCTCGGGAGGCATATAGTTCGTATGCTCGACCACCGCCAGGAAAGGGTAGCCGGGATCGTTGATCGCGATCCAGTAGACCTCGCTCAAGGGGCGATCCAGCTCCAGGATCAGGCAGTGGGCGCCGTAGGCCGCGCCACCGCCGAAGCGGCTCCGGAAATCCGCCGGCATCCCCTCGGTGAGCCCGATGGTGAGGCGCGTTGGGAGGGTGGACACGACGCGATCGTAGATAAGAGTTTCGTCCCCAGCCTCCACGGCGATCTTCCTTGATGTCTCTCGGGTAATTTTGGTCACGGCGGTAGCAAAGTGAAGTCTACCCTCCAGCGATTCCACGCGACGGGCCAGTTCCTCATAGAGGGCCTGGAAGCCGCCACGCATATAGCCCAGGGCAGTGCTCCGCAGGTGCACGCGCGACCAAAACCAGGGCATGGCGATCTTGTCGCTGTACTCGCCGAATTTCTGCCGGAGTAGCGGTTCGGCGATTACCCCGTAGGCGTTGGAGCCCATCCACCGGCGTAGCCATTCCTCGGCCGTGTACCCCTCGAACCGCTGGTAGCCTTTCTCCAATTTGAGATAGGCGAGCACGGCGCCGACTCGTACTCGATCGTGAAAGGGCAGCACATTCAGGCGGAGGAGGGGGAGCGCCCCATCCATGGCGTGAATCTTCCCCTCGCGGAGAATGGTGGATGCCGGCTTGGGCCAGACCATGCGGTCGCCCAGGCCAAGCTCATCGATCAGATTCGTGGCCGCGTGGTCGGCACGGAACAGGTGATGGTAAAACTTCTCCAGGTACACTGGGGTGCCGTCGGACTTACGGGAGACCACGAACCCGGCCGCCAATCCCCCGGCGTCCGGCTCCCGTTCGATCACCGTTACCGAATCGCCCTGTTGGGCCAGGCGGTAGGCCAGGGTCAGGCCCAGTGCCCCCGCCCCCAGTACCGCGGTACGGGTTCCTCTCATCCGTGATACGGTTGGCAAAGTCGTCCGATTGATGACCTCGCCTGGGAGCACGAGACACCCACTCGTGGGTGTCTCGTGCTCCCAGGAGTTTGGTCCCCCTTGCACCGTTGACCCCAAGGCACCAAACGTTTCATGATGCTCCTGCTCACTTCGCCACGCGGAGCTTGATGATACCGCGTCGCCATCAATTTAGGGGTTTGAGGGTGGAGTATCCTCGACGTTCGTGGTGGCCCAGGGAAGCGCCTGGAGCCGCTCTATGGGAATGGGCTTCCCACTTACCTCGCTGATTCCGTACCCACCCTCGTCCATGCGCCGCATGGCCCGGTTGATCTGGGCAAGCAGCCGGTGGTCGTTAGCGGACAGGGCCATTTCGGTGTCCGCCGTGGTAATATCCTGCGCCATTTCACCGAAGTCCTCGGGATCGACGGTGAGTGGATCGCTGGCGGTACCGGTGCCGCGGGAGGCACGCAGCATCTCCAGTAATCGGCTGCGCTCCTCTTCCACGCGGCGCCGGAGTTCAGCCAGCAATCCCGCCTCGATCGGTGGATTGGCAGCCATAGTGTGTCCTCTTTTCCCGTATCGCCCATTCGGGCGGAAGACCTCGGTCATGCGCGACCAGAGCGTGTACCTCCATGGTACCGACCCTGGCGATAATCGTTCACCAAGGATGTTAGGCATCTCCTCTCAGCGGTTGGCGAAAGGCTGGGTGATCGCCCCCTCGGACGCCGAGCTGACGCTGGCGGCGTACTTGGCGAAGACGCCGGTAGTGTAGTGGGGGGCGGGCGAGGTCCAGGCAGCCAGGCGGGCCTGGATCTCCGCTTCCGGTACCTCAAGGTCAAGGCTACGCTTGTTGAGGTCGAACGCGATCATGTCACCTTCCCTTACGGCGGCGATGGGGCCGCCATGCGCTGCCTCGGGGGCGACGTGGCCCGCCATGAAGCCGCGGGTGGCGCCGCTGAACCTCCCATCGGTGAGGAGCGCCACCGACTCGCCCAGCCCGGCCCCAACCACCGCTCCAGTTACCCCGAGCATTTCCCGCATCCCTGGCCCCCCGCTTGGCCCTTCATAGCGGATCACCATCACGTCGCCAGGATTGATCGCTCCGCCGGTGACCGCGCTCATCGCGTCCTCCTCGCGGTCGAACACTCGGGCCGGTCCGCGGTGCTCCCGCTTATCGTAGCCGGCCACCTTGATCACGCAGCCGTCGGGGGCCAGGCTGCCCTTCAGGATCATCAGGCCACCGGTCTTTTTGATCGGGTTCTCCAGCGAGCGAATCACGTCCTGGCCCGGAGTCTCCACCGCCGCGGCGCTTTCCTCGGCGATTGTCTTCCCGGTGGGGGTCCGCTGGCCCCCGTCGATCAGGCCACCCGCCAACAAGCGCTGGGCAATCAGCGGGATGCCGCCCGCCCGATCCACATCGGTGGCCATGTATTTGCCGCCCGGCACGATATCCACGATCAGCGGAGTACGGGCGCTGATCGTATCGAAGTCGTCGATGTTCAGGGGCACGCCGGCCTCGCGGGCCAGGGCCAGAAGATGCAGGACGGCGTTGGTCGAGCCGCCGCTCGCGGCCACGCAGGCGATGGCGTTCTCGAAGGCGGCGCGGGTCAGGATATCCAGCGGACGCTGGTTCCGACGGAGCATGTCCATCACCAACTCGCCGCAGCGGACGCTCACCTGATCCTTTCTTGGATCGGTGGCAGGGACGCTGGCGGTAAACATGGGCGAGAGGCCGATAAACTCCAGCACGGTCGCCATGGTGTTGGCGGTGAACTGGCCGCCGCAGGCGCCGGCGCCTGGGCAGGCCACGTTCTCCAGTTCTTTCAGTTCCCCTTCGGTCATCTTCCCCGCCGCCACGGCGCCCACCGCCTCGAACATGCTCTGGACCGAGACATCGCGGCCCTTGTAGCGGCCGGGGGCGATGGAGCCGCCGTAGAGGATCAGGGAGGGGATATTCAAACGGGCCAGGGCCATGGCGGCGCCCGGCAAGGTCTTGTCGCAGCCGACCAGAGCCACCATTGCATCGAACATATAGCCTCGGCCGCACAGTTCGATGGAGTCGGCGATCACCTCCCGGCTGATCAGCGATGCCTTCATCCCTTCGGTGCCCATGGTAATGCCGTCGCTGATCGCCACCGTGTTGAACTCCATGGGAGTGCCGCCGGCCGCGCGCACCCCTTCCTTGACCCGTGCCGCCAACCGGCGAAGATGGAAGTTGCACGGCATGGTCTCGATCCAGGTATTGGCGATCCCGACGATCGGCTTGGCGAGATCCTCATCGGTAAAGCCGATAGCCTTGTAGTAGGAGCGCGCGGGGGCACGGTCGCGCCCCTCGATAATCGTCCGGCTGGGCAGTCGCGGTTCGTTCGCCATGATTTTCTCCTGATCTGATGATCGGTTGCCCGAGCCTGTGACCGCCGAAAGCGGTGGCGGGCATGATGTCGTATCGCTTCAGTATACGGGGGAAGCTGGAGGCCCTGACGGATCGGACGGATCGAACCGATCCGACTGATTCGCCGGATCGGTCTGATTGTGCGTATCGGAGTATACTTCGCGATCCTGACCGGGCATGGTACACTGAAGGGAACAGGGTTGGAGAAATCCCGCCGTGCTTTATGGGGATGTCAGGATTCGACAGGGGAGGAAAGGCAAGCGTTGCGTGCCGAGGTGCCATCGCCTCGTTAATCAGGTGGCACGCCTTTAAACGGCAACAACACCAATAGCGCTTACGCGCTCGCCGCTTAATACCCGGCGACGTCTTCCCGGCCCCACCCTGACGGGCCGGTGTTCGATGTCATTTTAGTCAGGGGCGCTGCCGGTCCAACACCTGTAAGACCGGCCTAAGATTGCGGGTTGGCGTTCGAGACCTTCGCCGGTAGAGTCACTCGGACGCGAGAAAGAATTGCCGGATACGCAACGTAGACGCGCTTGTAGGTCCTTTTTTGGACGGGGCGTTCAATTCGCCCCCATCTCCACCAATCGCTGAAGGTCGCCCGATAACGGGCTGTAATTGAACGCAAAACCTTGCCGCAACGGCAAGGTTTTGCGTTCAATGTGCATGTCAGCCGTTCCCAGAGGTGCTGCCGGCGTGGTTCTCCTCGACGGCGGCGCGCAGTGCGTCACGGATCACCGGATCACGCAGGATTCCTGGCTGCGGGAGCAGCGCTTCGACGTTTCGCCGGGTAGGTTCGATATGCTGGGCTCGGAGATCGAGGACCGTGGCCCGCACCACGGCGCACAATGCCTCACGCCGTGCTCTGCCTTGTTGGTGCAGGTGCGTCCGAGAGCGGGCAG
>DATLQX010000109.1:0-9386 GCA_035534995.1 Chloroflexota bacterium
TGCGAGGGGGAAGAACCCTCATAGCTACGGAAATCTCCATCATCGATCGGGCATGGCGCCGCGTGTCGCCATGCCCGAAGGTGGAACCCAGCCGCACTGAGGAGCATCGGATCATGGACCAGAAACCACTACCGGAGGCAGCCTTGGGCAGCCGCCGTTCATTCCTACGCAAGGGGCTTGTGGTAGGCGCGGGCGCGGTTGGCACCGGCCTCCTGGGCAACGGCCTCTCTCTCGGCCGCGTATCGGCCCAGGGAATGGGAGTCACCAAGGGTGACATAGCCATTCTCAGATTTCTCGCCGCCGCCGAGATCCTCGAGACCGATCTCTGGCAGCAATACAACGAACTGGCCGGCATTCAGGATAGCGAGGTTCCTGGAGGCAGCGGGAGCAAACCCTATACCGCGGCCGTGCAAAAGCTGGATTCGGACATGGCTCAATACATCCACGACAATACCGAGGATGAGATGAGCCACTTCACCTTCATCAATGCCTACCTGACTGCCAAGGGCGCGGAACCGGTAAACCTTGATACATACCGTACCTTACCGAGCAGCAAGGCGACTGGGGCTCAGGACATTGGGCGGCTCACCAACCTCATGCAACTCTCCGTGGACACCAGTTGGTGGACCCGGTATCGGAGCCGCTCAAAGAACCCCGATCTGGGCGGCACGTTCGCCCAGGCAATCCCTGCCTTGAGCGCCGGGAAGTTCCCCGCCATTCCCAGAAATGATGACGACCTCGCGCCCGCCAATCATCTCCAAGCGATCGCCAATACGGCGGGATTCCATTTCGGTTTTATCGAGCAGGGCGGTTCCGGCCTCTATCCCTCGTTGGCCCAACGAGTGACCAATCCGGAAGTGTTACGCATTCTCCTGAGCATCGGGCCAACCGAGACGGCGCACTTTCAGACCTGGCACGATAAGGCAGGAAATTACATTCGCCTGACCGATCCCACCAATGGGTTGGTGTTTCCCGATCTCAACGCCGCTCCCCGCGGTGGCGAGAACCTGCAAACCAATCTGATCATGCCCGAGCCAACTGTTTTTCTGAGCCGGAAGTTCCCGGTAGTGTCGATCATCCGCTCGACCGAGACCCGCGGCGCCGCCATGGGCGCGGTGAAGGCCCTGACGGATGACGGATTATTTATCGGCCAGCCGCCTCAGTTCTTCACGTTCCTTCACGATCTGGCGGAGGCAGCCGACGCCGCCGGGCGCGGGATGTAAAGCACACCCGAAACACGGACGGCACGGCATGCCTTCCGTGTTTCGGGGTAGGAGCGCACGCCGCGATCAGCGGCGCAACTTGCCTAACCTTGAGCCTCGCCGCATCCCCCAACCAAGGGCCAGGAGCGCCAGCCGTCCCTTCCGTGAGCGGGCGATGGGGGCCAGCTTGGGGTGCTGGAGCCCTCGAGCAAGCATGCGGCCAACCACCGAGACAACCGCGATCCGGGCAATGAATGGAAACATCTTCGTTCTCCTTTTCTGGGCCCCGAACGTAGGAACGATTCGAGGTCTCTCCCAGCCACTCTCAGTACACCATGCCGGGGCTAAGCCATGGTGTATGCGTGGTTAAGGATCCTTCATGCTGGTCCCCGCGAAGACCGTTCCGTCTTCCTGCTACACTGGGCATGCATCCATGACACATCCCACGAGTGGTGAAGGAAGGCCGCCCATGCCAGCCGTTCCCGGCGCCGCGGTTGAGCCCGCCTATGCCGAGGATCCTTTGATTCTGGCCCTCGACATCGGCACGTCCTCCGTTCGGGCCATGCTCTATGATGGGCAAGGGCGTTCCGTGGAGGGCACGATGGCCCAGCAGGCCCACCAGATGCGCGAGACGGTCGACGGCGGAGTGGATACCGGGGCAAATCACCTCCTTGCCCGCGCCGAGGACTGCATTGATGGGGTACTGCGCCAGGCCGGCCCCCTGGCCGCGCGGGTCGCGGCGGTGGCCTGCGACACCTTCTGGCATAACGTGCTCGGGGTGTCCGCCGGCGGGGTCGCCGTGACCCCTGTCTACACCTGGGCCGACACGCGGGCTGCTGCCGCCGCCGAGGCACTCAAAGCCGATCTCGACCAGGTGGCCATGCACGCGCGCACCGGTGCCGTGCTTCACCCAAGTTATCTCCCAGCCAAGCTACGCTGGCTTCAGGACACGGGACCACGGGCTCCCTTATCGTCCGCTGCTCGGATTCGGGTGCGCCATTGGCTCTCCTTCGCCGACTTTCTTGGTCTCCGCTTCTTCGGCGACCGAGCCACCAGCGTCTCCATGGCCTCGGGCAGCGGCCTCCTCGATCAGCACACCTGTGACTGGGATCCCGAGGTGTTGCGGGCGATTCCCCTGGACCCGACCCAGTTGCCCGATCTTCGTGACGTGCCCTATCGCGGGCTTCGTCCCGCCTACGCTCGGCGCTGGCCTCAGCTGGCCCGGATTCCCTGGTTCCCGGCCTGGGGTGACGGGGCCACCAGCAATATCGGGGCTGGTTGCGTGACCCGCGGGCAGGTGGCGATGATGGTCGGCACCTCGGGCGCCATGCGGGTGGTCCGGGGGAGTCGGGGCCTGGTTATCCCTCCCTCCCTCTTCTGCTACCGCGTGGATCGCCGCCGCGCCGTGATCGGCGGCGCCCTCAGTAACGGCGGCAATCTGATCGATTGGTTCCGGGCCACCCTGCAAGTTCCCGAGGACCATCAGGCCATGGAGCGCCTGGTGGCCGCTCTGGCGCCCGATGGGCACGGGCTGACCATCCTGCCCTTCCTGGCGGGCGAGCGAAGTCCTGGCTGGAAGCCAAGGGCGCGCGCGGTCATCGCGGGTCTGGGGCTGCACAACACCCCGCCCGAGATCGTGCGGGCCGGATACGAGATGGTAGCCAACCGCTTCGCCCTTCTCCACGCCTTATTGAAGGAGACCAATCCGCGGATTGGGCCGGTAGTGGCAAGCGGCGCCGCCCTCCTCCATTCACCCACCTGGCTCCAGATCATGGCCGATGCCCTGGGCGCTACGGTTACCGCTTCCGCCGTCCCCGAAGCCTCCAGCCGGGGGGCGGCGCTGCTGGCCCTGGAAGCCCTGGGGGCCATCCGATCCGTCTCGTCGCTGCCCGCGGCCCAGGGGATCGACTATCGTCCTCGGGCCGCCAACACCGCCCGATACCGGGCGGCGGCGGTCCGCCAGCAGGCACTCTATCAGAAGCTGATCGCGCCCGAGGATCGGCCGGACGTGCCGGCGTGGGATGAGAGCGGCCCCAAGGATCGCCGCATGCGCTGATGAGCGTGCGTGCGGCGAACGCTCAGCTTGCCGTATTCTGGAGGGACGACCCCCGTGCTTCGGGCCGACCGCGACCAAATCCTGGCCTTTCGCCTGGACAGTCATAATCTCAGCCGCCGACAACCGCCCAGTGCGTTGCCGGCGGTGGTCGCCGCGTGCGGGCTACGGAATTCACCGCCCGGTTCGGCCGTGCTGGCTGCCCATGCGCGGATTGACGGTCTGCCGCCCGACGCTCTTGAGCGCGCCCTTGCCGGCCAGAAGACGTTGGTTGAGATACTGGGTATGCGGATCTCGCCCCATCTGGTGCCGGCCGGTGATCTGTCGGTGTTCACCCTCGGAGCTTTGCCCGCGACCGAGGAGTCGTTGCGCGCCGTGCTCTCCTCCCTCGCCTCCGCCCTGAAAGAGGCTGGGATGACCGCCACCGAGGCGTTACGGCGGGCGGCCGAGGCCGCGTGGGATGCTCTGGACGGCCAGATGCTCGAACGAGGCGCGCTCAGCGCGGCGATGACCCGGAAGCTGCCAGAGGTTCTCTGCCCCTGGTGCAAGGGATGCGCGACCCGACATGTTCAGGAGGGCCTGTTCCGTCTGGTTGGCGTCCGGGGAGTGTTCGTGATCGCCGTTCGATCCGACGGAGGCCGTGTGTACGCGCGGGCGGATCAATGGCTTGGCGACATGTCCACCGGCGATGAAACCGCCGCGCGGGCCGAGTTGTCGCGCCGCTACCTGCGTTGCTTTGGTCCATCGACCGCCGAGCACTTCGCCTCGTGGGTTGGGATAACGGCTGCTGATGCCCGGCGCTCATGGAACCGAATAGAAAATAGCCTTATCCCAGTCGAAACCGCCGGCCGCCGGGCCTGGCTACATTCGGATGACCTCTCCCGCCTGGAGGCGTCGCCAACTCCCTCCGGCGTGCGCCTGCTCCCACCCTACGACTCGTATCTTGACCAGCGCGACCGCGAGACGCTGCTCCCGGACAAGACGACACATCCACGCATCTGGAGAGTCCTGGGCAACCCCGGAGTGATCCTGGCGGACGGCCAGGTCGTGGGGTTGTGGCGGCCCCAAACGAAGAGCAAGCGGCTCACCCTGACCGTGGAAATGCTGGTACCGATCTCACACCAGACCCGCGCCGAGATTGAGGCTGAAGCCATGCTCCTCGCCCCCTATCGGGGCTGCGCCTCCACGGCGGTCACCTTCGCCGAGTAACCCCGTTTCAGTAGGCTGAAGCTCTCTGGCGAGTATACTTATCCTCGGTACGCCCACTCCGAGGCGAGGACGCAATGCGTGAGCTCGGGCGCGGGGCCGGAGTCCGGCGGCGATGCGGCGTACAATGGTGAGCGTCTGGAGGATGTATCCATGAAACGCGGACCTCTTTCGGCTCTTGGCACCGCGGTGGTGTTGGCGCTAGCCCTGCTGCCCGGCGGGGCGGCGCACGCGCGCCCCACCGCGCCCGCGAAGGCGCCGCTTCTGGGCCAATACTACCTAGCCCTGGGCGACTCCCTTTCGATGGGCTACCAGCCGCCAATTGCCAACGAAGCGTGGACCCATGGCTGGGTCTTCCAGTTCCGTGACCTGCTAAACACCATCCATCCGGTGGAACTGCAAGATCTGGCGATCTCTGGCGAATGCTCCTTCACCTTGATCAAGGGGGGGCTTGATCCCGCCTGCTCTACCAAGACCGTCGATTCCCCTTCCCAACTGGCCGAGGCGGTAACCTTCCTCAAAACGCACCCTGGCCTGGTTAATCCGGTCACCGTGGATGTCGGCGGCGACGATCTGAACAGCAACAAGGCCGTGCTGCTGGGCGGCACCCCCGCGCAACAGAAGCAGTTCTTTAACAAAGTCTTCCCTGCCATGGGGCACAACTGGGCCGTGATCTTCCAGACCTTGCGCGCCGCCTGCCCCAGCTGCGAGATCATCGCCGTCAATCAATACAACCCGTTCCCGAAGGGCACGGTGAAGTTCAACGCCACGGCCCTGGACAGCGAATATACCCACCTGCTTTCACAGGCGGCGACGCCGTTCAAGATCCGGATTGCCGATGTGTACACGCCGTTCGTGGGGCACGAACTGACCTACACCTGGGTCTCGGTCCAGGATATTCATCCCACCAATATCGGGTACACGGTGATGGCCGAGGCGGTAGCCAAAGCCTCCGGCTATCCAGTCAAAATGCAGTCCTAGCGATCGGGAACCACTATGCGGGCGGCACGATTCGAGGGACCGGGCGATCTCAGGCTGGGCATCTTCCCTGATCCGGTCCCTGGTCCCGGCGAGGTGCTGGTCCGGATCGGAGCGGTGGGTATTTGCGCCACCGATCTGGAGGTCTACCACGGCACTCTCTCCTATTTCACCAGCGGGCTGGCTCACTATCCGATCATTCCCGGCCACGAGTGGGCGGGCGAAATCGTGGCCCTGGGCGAAGGGACGGTCGGCTTCTCGATCGGGGATCAGGTTACGGGCGAATGCGGGATGGGCTGCCGGGCCTGCCGGGTCTGCCTGGAAGGGCGCTATCAGCTCTGTCCTCATCGAGTGGAAACCGGCATTCTCAACCGCGATGGCGCCTTCGCCGAATTGCTGGCCTTTCCAGCCGTCTTCCTCCACCGGATCGATCCGCCGCTTCCCATGATCGAAGCCTGTCTGATCGAGCCCAGCGCGGTGGCCAATCATGCCGTGCATCGAGCGGGCGTGACCCCGCGCGACACGGTGGCCGTATTGGGCGCGGGCCCGATCGGGCTCCTTACGGCTCAGATGGCCCGCATCCACGGGGCCGGACTGGTGGTGGTGCTGGACACCCGTCCCCATCGCCTGACCCTGGCCGGAGAATTAGGGTTTAGCCACACCCTTGATGCCGCCGACCCAGACACCGTCGCCGCTGCTCGGGCCCTCACCGCCGGCGGACCAACGGTGGTGATTGACGCCACTGGGAATCCGGCGGCCCTGGACCTGGCGGTGGAACTGGCCGCCCCCAGTGCCCGAATCGGCGCCGTGGGGGTGTGCGGAGGACGACGACCTACCCTCGACCTCGATCGCCTGGTTACCCGTGAACTCTCGCTGATCGGCTCGCTGGGCAGCCCCCATGCCTGGCCCAGCACGATCGCCATGCTGCGGGATGGGCGGCTCCGCGCCAGGTCGCTGATCAGTCATGTCCTTCCTCTCGATCAGCTACGAGAGGCGTTTTCCCTGATCGAGAAGCAGGCGCCGGAGGTAGTAAAGATCGTGGTGCAACCTTGACTGCGTGCCACCATTGCCGGATCGCGGCTCTTTCGGCGATCATGGAGATAACACCGTTGAGCATGGCCTCGCATCGGCTCTAGCTCACGGCGGAGAAAGATGCTCGAACGATGAGTCACCTCGTTGGCTCGCGACCATCAGTTCGGGGCCGGATAGGGGTACTCACAGCATGACTACCAGCACACCGTCGGATTTACCGATCGATCACGCGGGCGCGCAGATCCTGATCTCTCGCACCATTGATGATCTCTTGCGGACGGCGGCTACCGGGATGATCGACATCGCGCGGGCCTCCGTGGCCGCCCAGGGCATCTGTACGATCGCCCTTTCGGGCGGCAGTACACCGCGCCAACTCTATGCCTTGCTGGCCACCCCCGAGATGGCGGCCGAGATGCCCTGGCAAGACCTGCATGTCTTCTGGGGCGACGAACGGCACGTCGGACCGGATAGCCCCGACAGCAATTTTAGGATGGCTAACGAGGCATTGCTCTCTCGGGTGCCCATCCCCCAGGAGAACATCCACCGCATCCCCGCCGAGTTGCCCAATGCCGGCACGGTGGCGGCGGCCTATGCCGATGACCTTCGGCGAGCCTTTCACCTTGGCACGGACGATGCAGACGCGCTCCCTCGTTTCGACCTTATCCTTCTGGGGATGGGGGAGGATGGACACACCGCCTCGCTCTTCCCGCAATCGCCCGCCCTGAGCGAGCGGAAAGCCCTGGTGGCGGCGAATCCGGTGGCCAAGCTGGACACCACGCGCATCACCCTTACCCTGCCGGTGCTCAACCACGCGGCCCGCGTATGGTTTCTGATCACCGGGGGCGGGAAGGCGCCAGTCCTGAAGGAAGTGCTGGAGGGCCCGCGCCAGCCCGAGGTGTTCCCCTCGCAATTGATCAGTCCCACCGATGGTGAGTTGTGGTTCCTTCTTGACAGTACCGCCGCCGCCGCGCTCTCTCCCCGTCTGCACGCCGGCTCCGTGGCCGGTCTGGGATGAAAGGAAATCCCTGGCCCTTTCTCCGCATTGCCCATCGCGGGGCGGCAGGGTTGGAACCGGAGAATACCCTGCGTGCTATTGAGGCAGCGCTCCGCCTGGGGGTAGAAATGGTGGAGATCGACACCCGTCCCTGCGCCGATGGGACGCTGCTGGTGGTCCACGACAATGACCTTTCACGGGTGGCAGGGGTAAAGCAGCGGGTGAGCGAGAGCACGCGGAATCAGCTGCGAAGTATCGATGTGGGGAAGGGCGAGCAAATCCCCTCCCTGGACGAGGTGCTGGATCTCTTGCGGGGCCGGGCCCTGGTGAACATCGATCAGAAACTCGACGATCTGGCTCCTCAATTGCTCGCGGTGATCGACCGGGTGAGCCGCCGGGAGGAGATTATGCTGTCGGGTCACGCTGCCCGAACCTTCGCCCAGATGCGCGCGTTGGCCCCGGAGGTGCGGCTGTCCCGCAGCCTGGGGGCTCGCTGGCGCGGCAAGCCCCGGAGGCTGCTGGCTCGCCGGACGGCGGCCGGCGCCCGCGGCGAGGCGGGCCGGATCATCGCTCGTGGACGTACCGCCCAGGCCGACGCGCTTACCCTTGATTACCGGCTAGCCAGTCCTCGCGTTACCGCCTATTGCCAACGGGCCGGTTTCGCGGTGCTGGTCTGGACCGTGGACGATATCCCCACCATGCGGGCCTTGCGGGCAGCCGGAGTGGATGGGATCACCAGCAATCGGCCGGACTTGCTGATGCAGGTGTGAGCAGTGCAGACGTCTGCACCGCGCCTGGCAATCAGCCAATTCGCGGTGGGTTCACGGTGATTGTTGGCCCTACCAGGAGGTAATGACGCTGAGCCCGATCGTGCCGTAGGTGGTCATCTCCTCCAGAGCCGCGTTCACCCCTTCGACTGGCAGGGTCTTACCTACCAAATGTTTCGGGTTGACCCGCCCCGTGGCTACCAGCGCCAACAGGCCGGGATAGCTGGTTACCGGACAGCCGAAGCTGGCGATGAACTCAATTTCCTTAAGCGTCATCACGTCTACCGGCAGCGCGATGGTTCCTTTATCCTGTTGGCCGGTCAACCCAATCTGCAGATGGCGGCCGCCTTTCTTCAGCGAGAGCACGGCCGGCACGGCGGTATCGGACGAACCGAGGGCATCCACGGTTACATCGGCGCCGCCGCTGCTTATCTCGCGTATGGTCTTTACGGGCGACCCGTCGCGGGCGTTCACCGTGGCGAGAGCGCCTTCCGCCGTGGCGCGTGCCAGCTTATCGGCGCTGATATCCACCGCGATCACCCGCGCCCCCAGCGCGGTCGCGATTTGCACCGCCGAGAGGCCCACTCCACCGGCGCCGAACACGGCCGCCCACTCCCCAGGGCGGATTCTCACCCGATCCGCTAGCCCATGATAGGCGGTCATGAACCGGCATCCCAGAGCCGAGGCGCTCAGCGTATCGACTTCGTTGGGAAGATGTACCATATTGACCTCGGCATTGGCGACCAGGGTCAGGTTGCCAAAGCCGCCCGCGTTGAGACCGCCGCCAATCAGACACAGGTTAGACCGGCCACCGTAACAGTTCGCGCAGCGGCCACAGGCTTGATGGAAGGGCACGGTTACGCGATCCCCAGGGGAAAAACCTCGGACATCGGCGCCAACAGCCTCGACCGTCCCTCCGATCTCATGACCAAGGATGATGGGCAGGGGAGTGCTTACCCCCACCCATGTCCAGTCACCCTGCCAGATATGCCAGTCGGAACGGCAGACGCCGCAGGCATCGACACGGAGTACCGCGTCAGCCGGTCCCGGTGTTGGATCTGGTAACTCCTGGATTTCGAGTGGGGCACGTAACTGGGTCACCACGGCTGCTTTCATGGTTGTCCTCCTTGCGGGAGTACCCGTTCGCTGGCGCG
>DATLQX010000110.1:0-10407 GCA_035534995.1 Chloroflexota bacterium
ATCGAGCCGCCCGAGGGGCTGCGGCGTCGGTATGATCCGGCCTACGCGGCGGCCAACGCGGTCGGGTTCTGTCTGTGGCGCCCGGCCGGTCAGGCGCTCCACCAGGCAGCGTGGTGGACGGCGGAAGCGCGGCAGGAAGCGCACCTCTACGACCTGGCGGGCGCCCAGCGGTTCCTCGCGGAACTGGAGGCGCGGCTTCGGTGCCAGTGGCACGGAAGGATGGCCGGCCCTGGTGTATGCTAGGGCCGGTTGGAATGAAGGAGGAAGTCGGATGGCCCAGGGCAGCATTATCAAGGACACCAAGGACGGGGGGAAGCGGGTAGTCTGGCGCGTGCGGCTAGACGGCGGCACGGACCCGAGCACGGGAAAGCGGCGCCAGACCATGCGGTCGTTTCCCACCAGGGCTGAAGCACAGCGCTGGCTGGCCGAGCAGTCCACTGCCCGCGCCAATGGCACCTTTGCCGATGCCGGACGGCTCACCGTGGGCGCCTACCTGAACGACTGGCTCGCCGGACGGAAGGATATTCGGGCAAGTAGCCGTATAGCCTACGGTGCCTTGCTCAAGTCGCGCATCGTGCCCGGCCTAGGCGCCATCCCCCTGCGGGCTCTCCGTCCGGCCCATGTGGCCCGCTTTCTGGCCGACCAGGAGGCTGCGCCAGCCACCGTGAACGTCCTGCGGGCCATCCTAGGTCGCGCCTTCGAGGATGCCCGCCGCGGCGGTCTGCTGGCAATCAACCCGGCCCGCGATCTGGCCAGCCTGGCGAAGCCCGAGCGCGCGGAACGCGCCCTAAAACATTGGGACGGCGACCAGGCGCGGGCCTTCCTGCGGGCGACCGCCGGCGACCCCCACGCCATGCTCTGGCGCTTGCTCCTTGCCTCCGGGCTGCGCATTGGCGAGGCGCTGGCCCTCCGTTGGGAGGATGTGGATCTGCCCACGGGTACGATACAGGTGCGCCGGACCCTCTCGCGGGTGAGCGGCGGTCATATCGCCGCCCCGCCCAAGACCACGGCCGGCCGGCGGGCCATTCCCCTCGACCCGGCCACCACGGACGCGCTTCGTACCCATCGGCAGGCGATCCGCGAACTGCGTCTCCGCCATGCCGACTTATGGGAGGATCGCGATCTGGTCTTCCCCCAGGTGGATGGCAGCTTTCATGCCGCCCATACGTTGCGGGCCACCCTGGGGCGCCTGTGCGTCCAGCATGGCCTACCGGTGCTTGGGCTGCATGGCCTCCGGCATACCCACGCTACGTTGCTGCTGGCGAGCGGGATCGCGCCCAAGATTGCCTCCGAGCGGCTGGGCCATACCACGGTGGGCCAGACCCTCGATACCTACTCGCACGTCACCGGCGCCATGCAGGAGGAGGCCGCCAAAGCCATTGGCGCCGCCCTCGGGTAGGCTGTTTTCGGGCGCTTGTGCAAAATCCGTGCAAAATCCACCCATTTCCTGGCGAACTTCCTCTGGTGGGACGGAAAATGCCGATTAAATAGATGTTAAAGATTTGTGACTTGGCGGAAGACAATTTCCGTCCCCGGTACATTAGACCTCAAGGTTGGCCGTACTCTCTCGCACCACCAGTCGGACCGGGAGGGTGATCGACGGCGGCAGTACTCCCTTTCTCAGGGCGGCGATGAGCATCTCGAACGCCGCGCGGCCAGCCTCCTCGGATGGCGGCGCCACCGTGGTCGAGGTCGCCAGGATCAGGCTATTGGTGAGCGGGTGCCCAAGAATCTCCGGGGTGAATAGGCTCTGGAAGTTCACCCACGAGAAATGTGGCCATTGGATCGCGAAGGTCGCCTGGGCGTCGATCGAGGCGCTGAGAACCCAGAGCATCGGCACCAGGAAGACCAGGGCGATAGCCAGGAGAGCGGCGTGCTGCATGAGAGCGACGGGAGTCAGACGCTTGCGCCTTGTCCGGCGCGGGGCTTTCGATGGCCGGGCCACGAGCACGCTCATACCTCGATCCTGAGGATCGTGACATAGAGAACCGATACCACGGCGGCGACCGCGATCAGCACTACCGCCGCGGCGGTTCCGTAGCCCAGGACCGTGATCGTGATCGCCTGTTGGAAGATATACAGGGGTAGGGTGGTGGTCGCCGTGCCCGGCCCGCCGCCGGTGATGGTGTAGATAAGGGTGAAATCGGTCAGCACCGAGAGGGTTACCAGAATCAGGTTGGTGCCGAGCGTGCTCTTCAACATCGGGAGTTCGACCCGCAGGATGCGCTGCCAGAGCGTGGCGCCGTCCATGGTGGCCGCCTCCAGCACCTCCTCGGGGAGGCCATGGAGGCCGGCGGTAAAGGCCAGCATGGAAAACGCCGTGGTAGCCCAGATCGTGGCCACGCTGACCAGAACCAGCGGCGCGCGCACCAGCCAATCATTCCCGCCGCCGGTCATGGGCTGCAGGATCAGGGCAAGGGTGCCGTTGCTCCCGCCAAAGGCCAACCAGATAAACCCGGCCACGATCTCCGGCACCACCCAGGCAACAATCACGATTCCCGATATCAGCCGCACAAGGAGTGGATGTACCCCGCTCCGCATCAGGTAGGCCAGCAGCAAGCCCATGGCAGTGATCCCGACCACACTGCCGCTCACCATGAGCGCGCTGTGAAAGTCCGGGTCCGCGAACAATTGAGTGAAGTTCGTCAGCCCAACGAAACCAAAATGCACTGCTTGAGGGCCGGTCAGGGCCTCGTTGGTCGTGGCAACCCGGATGGCCTGCACGATGGGACCAAACAGGAACACCAGCAGTAACCCGGTGGCCGGAAGCAATAACAGCGGGTTGCTCCAGGAGAATCGACCCCAGCGGCGCGCCTGGCCCAGACGAGGCCGCCCACCTTCCGGTGGATCGCCGCTCCCCGGCCCGCCCATCGGAGCGGAACTGGGCTTGGTCGCATTGGGCGGAGAGATCGTCCAGCCGTTGCCGGTCCGTGCCACCCTTCCCTCCCCTCCCAACCGGGAGGCCAAGGCGCGCGGCACACCCGACCACAAGGGGGCCGGCCATGGACGCCCCAGTACAGGTTTGCGCGGCACCTTGACCGTGTCCCAGGTCAGCGCCGGGCACAAGAATTGGATCACCATCTCCGTCGACGGAGCGACTGGCGGCCTGGACTGGAATATCGCCCCGGATCCGGCGGCTCTATGCCGATGTCCTTCTCGATACCCTGGTGCATGAGGTGAACGCGGTGCGCGGCCTCCTCGGCGAGCCCGAGGAGGTGACCAGCGCCGATGCCTGGATGGGCACGGAAGGGTTGACCGCTGTCTTCCGCTTTCCTGGCGACGCCCGCTGCGTGATGACCTGGATCAATCTCCCCGTGTTGCGTAATTACAGCATGGAACTGGCCTTCTACAGTCCGACCGATCGCGTGACTCTCCGCTACCCCTCGCCTTTCTTGCGCCACGAGCCAACCTCCCTGGTGGTGGAAGGGACCGAGGACGGCGCCTACCGCGAGACGTCCGTGACCGTCTCCTATCAGGAGGCGTTCAGGCGAGAACTTGAGCACTTTCACGCTTGCGTGGTGGAGAATCGGGCGCCGTTCATCTCCGGGCACGAGGGGCGACAGGATCTGGTGGTGCTCCAGGCTATCGCGCGGGCCGCGGCGACCGGGCAACCCCAACCGATCGCTCCACCGGCCACCGACTCCGGCGCGTCCATCCGGGGATCGGTCTGATCGGTCGGATCGCACCGATCCGTTCTACTCCACCGGCGCCGGCCCGCTTGAATCGCGGACCACCAACTCACCCGGCATGACCTCCCAGGACGGTGGCCGCTCCCCGCGTCCCGCCTGGAGCAGCGCCTGCATTGCCCGTACCCCCATTTCGTGCATCGGTTGCCGCACCGTAGTCAGCGACGGATCCAGGTAAGCAGCGATCGGAATATCGTCAAAGCCCACCACCGAAATGTCCCTTGGGCAGCGGAGGTTGAGGGCACGCGCCGCCCGCAGCGCCCCCAGCGCGGTCATGTCGTCGTAGCACAGGAGGGCGGTGGGAAGTGGTACGCGGGTGAGCAGGCGGAAGGCAATCAACTCGCCCGCGTTCGCTCCTTCGTCTCCCGTGATCACCAGCGATTCATCGATTGGTTGGCCTGCCTCCTCCATGGCCTGCCGAAAACCGCGCAGACGTCTGAGCGAGCTCGCTCGGCCGCGGGCGCTGATGTAGGCGATACGGCGGTGTCCCAGCGCCAGGAGATGATCGGTGAGCATCCGCGCGCCGCGCCGGTCGTCCCCCGCGATCCGGCAGGTCTGGGAGAAAGTCGCGTATTCCCCCTCGGCGCCAACTCCGGCCGAGATTGGTACCTGGTCCTCGGGCTCGACATGCTCGTTATTGATGAAGACCACGGGGATTGGGTGGACGCCGCGCTGCCAGGGCACCTCGGGACCGCGGCTTGAGGCGCCTATTACGATGCCATCAACCCGCTTCTGCCGGAAGAGCGAGATCGCTTTCTCCTCGCGCCGCCCATCCTCGTAGGAACTGGCGATGAAGGCGGCATACCCTGCCTCAACGGCACGATCCTCGATACCGCGGATGACCTCCGCCCAGAAGGGATCGGCGATTGAGCTGACCAGCACGGCGATGGTGCGGGTGGTCCGCGTCACCAGCCCGCGGGCCAGAGCATTGGGGGTATAGCCGAGCGCGGCGATTGCTTCCTCCACCCGGCGCCGCGCCTCCAAGCTGACTCGAGGGCTGTCATGAATCACGCGGGAGACGGTGGCCACCGACAGGCCGGCATACCGCGCCACATCGCTGCTGGTTCGCTGCCGATCATGCATGCTCGTCCGCACCCTGTCCATCGACGTACGCGATTGCCTCGCGGCTGCCATCAAGCCCTATCGCGCGCGATCCCGGGGCCGGCCGTGCGCCCTCCCCTGCCTCCCTCCGCCGGATCAGGATGCCGCGATCGTGGCGCGCGTCCTGGACCGCGCCAGGCGAGGGTCGGTCAGCACCTCGTCCAGGGCATGGTACACCTTGTGAAAGGCGGCGATATAGAAGTCCATCAGGTCCTCGTCCTGGCCGCAGAGCGGATGGCGCTCGGAACCGATCAGCAAGGAGCAATTGAGCAGGCGGGCGGCCTCGGGATAGGCGGCTGGGTCGTAGGTAATGTCCCGTCCGGCCGGAGGGACGGTCCAGGGAAAGGCACCGCCAAAGCCCGCCCGCTGTTGGAAGAGCGGATAGGCGGGAAGTGGGGTCGTGTGCCAGAGGACCGCCTCGACACCCTCCGCCCGCAGGGCCATTACAACGCGGTCACGCACGGTCAAGTCATCGGCCGAGAGGCCCATCTCCTCGGGGTGCAAGCGGAGCCGATATTTCTGAAAGACGTGGGTACGGTCGTCCGGCACATGGGGTGGATGGACGCCCGGCAGCCCCGCCAATCCGGCGGTTAGGCGGGCCGCGTTGCGGGCGGCGCGCGCGTTTGATTGATCGAGGCGGGTAAGCTGGCTGCGCGCGAAGGCGGCCGGCATTTCCTGATTGCGGTAATTCCAGCCGATCACGTACGAGTGGTAGGCGCGGAACAATTCATCGTCGAGCAGTTCGGACCGTTCGCCGAAGATGCGGAACATATTCGCGCGCTCGATCAGGGCATCGTCATTGGAGACCAGCAGGCCGCCCTCGCCGCCAGGCAATGACTTGGTGAAGTTGAGGCTGAAGGCGCCCATCCGGCCCAGGGAACCCGCCGCGCTCCCCCGATAGGTGGCGCCATGGGCCTGGCAGGCGTCCTCGATCACCGCCAATCCATGGCGATCGGCTATGGCTAGGATCTCGGCCATATCGGCGGGAAGCCCGTGGATATGCACCGGGATGATCGCGCGGGTGCGCGGCCCGATCAGCCGCTCGACCTGCGCCGGATCCAGCGTATAGGTATCAGGACGTATATCGGCGAAGACGGGGACGGCCAGGGCATGCAAGATTGCCAGGGCCGAGGCTGAGAACGAGAAGGCGGAGGTGATCACTTCGTCACCGGGCGCAAGGTCCAGAGCGAGGAGTGCCAGGTGAAGCGCGGCGGTACCGCTGTTGGTGGTCAGGCAACGTTTGGTCCCGGTATAGGCGGCGAATTCCTGTTGCAGTCCCATGGCCTCCGGCGCCTCGGCGCCCCCCAGAATGCCGCGGTCGAGCACCGCGAGCACCGCCGCCTTATCCTCCGGTAAGATACGAGGCCAGACCTGGTGCCGGCCTGGAGGCACGGCCGCGGTACCCCCTTGCGCGGCAAGCTTGTCGCTCATCATGACCGTCCTCTCATGCTCCACAATGAATACGCTTACATGATGTGCTGGAGAATACCAGTACGGGCTCATTTCGTCAATTCTCTCCCGAACGTGTCCGGTAATCCGCCGGTAGCCGAAGCAAATCGCGATCTCTGTTCGGCTTTCACAGTCGTCACTATGGAAAGGCTTTCACGCCAGTCCGGGGTCGAACCGGTCGCACTGATCGGTCGGATCGGTTCGACCCGTCGTCCGCGTGCCGCCGACTCAGGTCTATGTACTGCTGGTGAACGCGGATTCGTCCAGAGTACATAGTCTGCTATGATCGAGGCTGGCCCGCCAAGCCGGCTTCTGGCGCCGGTTGACCCGGGGGGTTGAGGGAAATACGGGGATGAGGCTTCATCTGGTCCCGGAGGAGCGCGGCTTCTACGAGCTTTTCCGTCGTGATCTCGCGGCATGCCAGGCCGGCGTGACCGCGCTGCTCACCATGCTGCGGAGCCCGGACGACGCCAAGGAGCAGGCTCGGCTGATCCACGAGATCGAGCACGAGGGAGATCGGGCGACCGGCGCCATCTTCGTCCTCCTCAATCGGACCTTCATTACGCCACTGGAGCGGGAGGACATTATTGCCCTGGCCGGCATTGTCGATGACGTGCTCGATGCCGTGGATGAGATCGCCACCATGCTGGCCCTCTATGGGATCAAGCAGTCGAGTGTCTACCTCCTGGAGGCAGGCACCCTCCTGCTCCGGGCCACCGACACCCTCGCCGCCGCTGTCGGCCGGCTGGAGTCACCGCGAGACATCGCACCCTTGGTGGAGGAGGTGCATCGGTTGGAGGCGGAAGCCGATGGTCTGTACTACAACGCGATCGCCGAGCTCTTTCTTCCCGATACCTACTCGCCGATTGAGGTCTTTAAGTGGCATCGACTCTATGATCTGATGGAGAACGCCATCGACACCTGCGAGGGTGCCGCCAATGTCCTGCGAAATATCGTACTGAAGAACGCCTGAAATACGTGCCGGGCCTAATCGGGATGATGCCGAACATCATCGGAGCACGGCAAAGGGAGGGAACGAATGGCCGAGGAAGTCGATGTGGTGATCATCGGCGGCGGGATCGCCGGCGCCTGCACTGCCTATTTTCTCGCTGATCTCGGGATGCGGAATGTCCTTGTGCTCGAACGCTCCAGTGTCTCCGCCGGGGCTAGTGGGCGAGCCAGCGGCCTGGTGGTCTTCTGCGAGGCCAATCATCCTGGCCAGGCGGCGCTCCTCAAGGCCTCCGCTGACTTTTACGCCGCCTGGTCGGAGCGGATCGGCGGCGTGCCGGCGATCGTCCCGGTCGGCGCTCTTATGCCTGCCGGCGCGGCCGATCTGGGATCACTGGAGCACGAAGTCGGCATCATGCGGGCGGCGGATCACGATACCGTTCTGCTCACTCCCGCCGAGGCGGAGAAGTTGGCGCCTGCCTGGACGTTCGCCGATATCGCCGGGGCGGCCTATTCGCCCAGTTCGGGCTATATCGATCCCCCGATGGTGACCACCGCGATCATGAACCGAGCGCGGGCGCTGGGCGTGCGCGTCTATCAGGGCGCCGAGGTTCAGGCCATCGAGGTCGCGGCCGGCCGAGTGGCCGGGGTGGTCTCTAACCGCGGCCCGATCAAGGCGCCGGTGGTGATTATCGCGGCGGGCGCCTGGAGCGCGCCCCTGGGTGCATTGGTGGGCACGAAGCTCGACGTGTGGCCGGCTCGAAGTCTCGTCGCGCACTTGCTGCCACCCTCTGCCATGCCCTATCCTTTCCCGGTCAGCGGTGATGATCACAACCATGTCTATTTCCGGCCCGAGCCCGGTGGCTTGGTGCTGGCGGCGGACGAGGGCTCCGGGGGCCTTCCCGATCAGCCGCGGGCTGATCCAGATCACTTCGATCCCACGGTGCCGGAGTGGTACGGCCGCTGGGTACGCCAACAATTGGCGCGGCGGATCCCCGCCATGCGGGAAGCGGAGATCGTGGGCGGCCATGCTGGGGTGCTGCCAAAGGGCCCCGATGGCTATCCGCTTCTGGGACCGGTTGGGGAAGCTCAGGGCTTATACTGTGTTTGCGACACCGGCGGCAATGGGATGACCGCCAGTCCTGGTCTTGGCCGCGCCCTGGCCGAGTTGATCGTCCATGGGCGCGCGTTCGTGGATATCCATGCCTTCCGCCCCTCCCGCTTCGCCGAGCACGAACCGATTACGGTCGCCTACCGCCATGCGCACACCGAGACGCCGGTCTCCTGGGCCCTGGAGGATGAGGACGCCTGATCGTGTCGCGGACGGTGATGCGTGACTCGGCCGCGCTCCCAACGGAGGGGCGTGCCGATGGCGGTCCAGCGTGTATCAAGCGGACGGCGAATAGGGGATCCCGCCGCCGCGAGGGAGGCTCGCGGTGAGTACCCGTGTCTCGATCGAGACCAGGACGTGCATCGTCGCCGCGATTCAGGCGCTCGCGCCCCAGCAACGGGAAGCGCCGGATCGGTCGCGTGACATGAGGAGGCGAGCGCGATCACGCAAACCGGGTGATATGCGGCCGCCCTATCGGACGGATCGGACCGATCCGTCCGATCCGTCCGATTCGTGTTTCCCAGGGTATCTGTAACGTTTCGCCGGTTGGCGAGACCTTAGAGTGACGGGATCGCTACTATAGTAAAGACAGTTCATGGCGAGACCCGATCCAGCGAGGGAAGGCGGATCATGCAAGTGGCGAGTTATAACGAGCGTCATCTCGCCCTCTGCCCTCCGTGCGACATCTATCTCGCCCAGATGCGCCGAACGATCGATTTGACCGGCCAGTTGCGCGAGGCGGACATCGAGCCGCCGGCTCGCGAGAGATTGCTGGATCTGTTCCGCCAATGGAAAACCAGCTAGATTGGCCAGCGAATCTGCCCAGCTGGCATCGGACACCTGCGCTTGCGCGGGCGCCATCCAGCGTCTACAGTTGATCCACGGATGAGCGCGAGAGAAACAACTCACGGTGAGTTGCCATTCCGGCTCGGGGCGTGGAGCGGGATGGCGGTTGGATGGTGAGGTATGTAATCGGGCCACGCCGTGCCTCGGCGGCTGTGCGGGACCATGCGGGCTCGCGACGCAGGCGTGGCTATCGCGAGTGGGGCCACTTCCCGGATGGGCCGGCGGATGAAACGCATTGGTGGGCTCAGGAGCCCCAGTGGTTTCCCGCCGGAACGCCGCCGCGCGAGAACACGAAGGTCTCAGTCCACGTGGACGGGCAGGAAACCTTCCGAGCCGCGTGGCAGGCTGTCAGGGAGGCGAAACACTCCGTATGGCTTGCGGACTGGGCGATGTCCGCCGATATGGCTTTGGTGCGTGGCAAGGACCGGGCCGCCATCGCGCCCATTCCTGATGCACGGGAGGGCGGCTACAGTGTGCTTGATCTGCTGGCCGAGGTGGCGGGGCGGGTGGACGTGCGGGTATTGCTCTGGCGCGGCTCATTGCTCTTCCCGCCCCGCGCCGGCATGGCGCGGCGCAACTTGAAACGTCTCCGGCGCGCGAACCCGGCAATTCAGGGTCTTGTGGACAAGCACGTTCGCCTGGCCCACTGCCATCACCAGAAAACCATCGTGGTGGATGGGCGCGTCGCCTTCGTCGGTGGCCTGGATATGACAGACCACGACATTGACCGCTGGGACACCACGGCACACCCAGTGCGCGACGGTTTCAACTGGCACGATCTTAGCTTCCAGCTCGAGGGCGAGGCGGCAATGGATGTGGCGCGGAACTTCGCCCAGCGGTGGCGGGCAGTCCGTCACGACGACCTGCCGCTGCCCGAGGTGCCGCCCGACGAGCCAGGTCAGGGCGTGTCCGCGCAGGTTGTGCGGACCATCCCCGCCGGGAACTACCCGTTCGCGCCGCGGGGCGAGTACGGCATTGCCTGGGCTTACCAGCGGGCGCTGAGCCGCGCGTGCAAGTTCATCTACCTGGAGAATCAGTATCTGTGGTCACCGGCCGTGGTCACCGAGCTGATTGCCGCCTTGCACCGGGTCGCCGATCCCGATTTCCGGATCGTGCTGGTCCTTCCAGCCAAACCGAACATCGGGAAGCGGGACACGGATCTGCATCTCCGACAACTACTTGGTGCCGACAGCGGACGAGGACGGGTCCGGATCTTCACTCTCTACACTTCTCGGGCCGAGGATCGTCTCTCCTGGGCCTACAAGC
>DATLQX010000111.1:0-6006 GCA_035534995.1 Chloroflexota bacterium
GTGGTAACGGTCGACGAGGAGGAAAGCGTATCGCTCTCGGCTGAGCCCTGGAGCGATTTCATCGCGCGGACCTATGGATCGCTCGCGGGCAGTGACTTTGTGCGCCATCCCCAGGGTGCATACGAGCAGCGAGACGAGATCGCGTGACGTACCTGCTCGATACGGATACGTGTATCGCTTTTCTACGTGGACGCCACCCCAGACTCAGGCAGCGATTCCTATCCCTCACTAACAAGGATGTTATCGTGCCTGCCCCGGTGCGTGGCGAACTCTTTTATGGCGCCGCGCGGAGCCAGAACGCCAAGGGAACGCGGCAGGCAGTCGATAGTTTCCTTGCGCGGTTCGCGTCCTTACCCTTCGATGATGCCGCGACCGATGTATACGGACATCTCAGGGCGCACCTTGTCACTCAGGGGACGGCGATCGGCCCAAACGATCTACTGATAGCGGCGATCACGGTGACACACCAACTCACCCTCGTGACGCACAATACCCGTGAGTTCGGCCGCGTCCCAAGCCTGGTGCTCACCGATTGGATGGTGTAGATGATGTATGCTCACGCTGATGAAGCTGAACAATTCAGCGGCCAGTTGAGCCACCTACATCGGCTTCGTAGAGGCTAGCCGTCATTCATGAGTTCACGGCCACGATTGCGCCGAATGAAGGACGCGCAACACCTCGATTGTATCGCCCACGACGTGGTAGATGATACGGTAGGGATAGCGGGTTACCAGGCGCTCGCGAGTACCGGGTACCACGCCGGGCCGGCCCAACAGGGGGAACTGGGCCAGGCCATTGGCGGCGCGGAGGATCGCGCCGATCACCTGATCGGGCGCGGCGGGGGAGCGCTCGGCATAGTAGGCAGGGGCGGCGCGGAGATCGTCGTGGGCCGAGGGCATGAGGACAACCCTCACCCGCGAGTACGCCCCTCATCCAGGCCGAGCACGAAGTCGGACGGGAGCATTCCCTCCGCCTGGAATCGCGCGACCACATCCTCAATGGGGATACCCAGCCCGGCGCGGGACTCGGTCAGTCCCTCCTGAATCAGCGCGATCTCGCGCAGTTGCCGCCCAGCCTCGTCACGAAGCGCCGCCACCATCAACTCGTTGCGCGTACGCCCGGTCGCCCGGGCCAACATCTCATACTGCTGGTGGATCTCGTCCGGCATACGAATACTGGTCGTGACCGCCATGGCTCACCTCTTTGCCCCCAGGGCATACTATGAAACATAGTATACACGGCCCAACATGCCGGATCAAGGAGCTTGCCATGGCTTACGGGTAGCCAAGGGGTTACTTTTTCTCGCCAATGGGTGTACCATGCAATCAGGAGGTTGCATATGAGTACGGATCGGATCGAGAAGAGCATCGTCCTCCAGGCGCCGCGATCGCGGGTCTGGCGGGCGATTGCCGGCGCGGCGGAGTTTGGCGCCTGGTTTGGGGTAACCCTCGAGGGCGACTTCGCGCCGGGTGCCCGCCTCACGGCCCAGCTTACGAGTCCCGGCTACGAGCATGTGACCATGGAGATCACAACCGAGCGGGTCGAACCCGAGCACCTGCTCTCGTATCGCTGGCATCCCCACGCGATCGAGCCCGGGGTGGACTATGCGAACGAGCCGACCACCCTGGTCGAATTTTACCTGGCCGAGGTTCCCGAAGGCACGCGACTGACGGTGATCGAATCGGGCTTCGATCACATTCCGCCGGCCCGCCGCGCCCTCGCCTTCCGCATGAACGATCAGGGCTGGGCCGAACAACTGACGAATATTGCGCGCTATGTCTCGTCCTAGCACGGGGGCAACCAGCCTGGCCCACGCGGCCCCGCTCTTCGCGGCGCTCGGCGACCAGACGCGGCTCGCCCTGGTGGACCGGCTCTGCGCCGGCGGGCCGCAGTCGATCACGCGGCTCACGAACGGCGCCGCCGTCACGCGCCAGGCTATCACCAAGCACCTCGGCATCCTCGCCGACGCCGGTCTTGTCCACGCGACCCCGCGCGGACGGGAACGTATCTGGGAGATCGATACGGATCGGCTGGCCGAGGCACACCATTACCTCGATCAGATCTCACGCCAATGGGATCAGGCGCTCGAACGTCTGAGGCTATTCGTTGAAGCGGAGGAGATCTCACCCTGACGGGTCACACCGTGGGCACCCGCGAGGGGCATCGGGCCCCGCGCCTGGAGCAGTTCCAGGCGGAGAAGGAGCTGACGCGCCGGAGCGACGAACATTTCCGCATGCATGGCTTCGCTGCCACGACCAGTACGACGACACCATCGCCGCGGCAACCGTGTAATCCGAGAGCCGCCAAGACAACAAGAGGCGGCTGGGCCTTATCGATCTAGATTGTGCTCTTCTTCCGCCCACCGGCTGGGGTTGTTAGCGATGTAGAGCCGGACACGGTCCAGCTCCGCGTCGTTACGGATGATTTGCTCATAATAATTGCGCTGCCAGAACGGCATGCAGGTGATTCGGCATTACCACGAAGGCGTCCAGCACGATCCCTGGGCGAATAGCTGGCGTCCGCGCCCATTCCTCGCGCCCAATCTCGCCCAGTACGGAGAGCTTCAGGTTGCCGTGGCGGATCAGGCCCAGATAGCACTCGCGGTGGCGGACGCAAAGGGTGAGGAAGTACGCGCCGGTCCGACCGTAGTCATGGCCGGCCAGCCGCGTTGTACGCCGGTCTTTTCCCGGTTGATCATTGTTGGCGCTCACAGCCTCATGGTAGCAGGCTGGCGGAAGTGTTCATCCCGCCGCCGTGATTTGCCCCGCTCACTCCGTCCCGTTGCTCTCCGCCCGCCGCCGCTTGCTCCCCCCGTGCATGAACTCGTAGCCGAAGCGGCCTTTGACGCAGAGGAAGCCGTGGGTAACTGGGTGCTCGCGGGGCGAGGAGACCTTGACGATCCGGTTCTCCTGGACATGCAGGCGGAGCTGGCAGCCGACTCCGCAGTAGGGGCAGATCGTATCTACCTGGCGCTGGTTCGGCTCGTCCCAGGCGCCTGCTACCCGCAGGTCGTATTCGGCCCGCCCTACCAGGGCATTGGTGGGGCACACGGCCACGCAGTTGCCGCAATAGACGCACGGGGAGTCGCCCAGCGGCACGTCGAAGCCGGTGTCGATGTGGGCGGAAAAGCCGCGCCCGGCCACGGTCAGGGCGAAGGTCTTTTGCAGGTCGTGCCCGCAGGCTTCCACGCACTTATAGCAGAGGATGCAGCGGGAATAGTCGCGCGCGTAGAGGCGGTTGTCGTTGATTCGCACCGGCTGGGCCACGGTAGCCCCGGTGGCCAGCCGATCCGGCATGGCGCCGTAGCGGGCGGCGTAGCGGAGCAGGTCGGGCGCCTGCGAGGTATCGACCGAGGATTGCAAGAGCTCCAGCACCAGGCGGCGCGCCTGGCGCACCCGAGGGGTGTCGGTATGCACTACCATCCCCGGCTCGGCCTGGCGCGAGCAGGCGGGGGCCAGCACGCGCCCGCCCTCCAGCTCCACCACGCAGACCCGGCAGGCATTGACCGGGGTAAGCGCCGGATCGTAGCAGAGGGTGGGGGTGTCGATCCCCAGACGGGTGATGGCGCCTAGAAGGGTGGTGCCCGCCGGCACCGTCACCGGCTGGTCATCGACGGTGAGGGTTACCGGTTCAGCCACGATGTGCTCCTTCTGTTGGGTGCGGGAACAGGCGTAACGCGCTCCGGACCGCCAGGGCGGCGGTCTGGCCCAGGCCGCAGATCGAGGCGTCGGTCATGGCGGCGCCCAGTTCGTGCAACAACGCGGGATCGCCGGGTTGGCCATGGCCGAGGCTGAAGCGGTGAAGGATTTCCACCTGTCGCATGGTGCCGATCCGGCAGGGCACGCACTGGCCGCACGATTCCTCGGCGAAGAACTCGGCCACTAATCGCGCGACCTCCCACATGTCCACCGTGTCGTCGAAGACGATCACCGAGCCGGATCCGATGCTCAGACCGAGGGGATTCAACACGCTGGGCACGAGCGGGGTGTCCAGGTGCTCAAGGGGCAGGAAGGTACCTGCCGCTCCCCCCAGCAACACCGCTTGCAGGCCGCGGCCGCCGGCTACTCCGCCCGCCCGGTCCAGCAGGTGGCGCAGGGTGACGCCGCCCGGCGCCTCGTAGACATCGGGACGAGCCACATGGCCGCTGAGGCAGAACAGCCGGGTGCCGCTCAGTCCGGGCGCCCCCAGGGCGGCGTAGGCGTCCCCGCCCATGGTCAGGATCGGGAGGACGTTGGCCAGGGTCTCCACGTTGTTGATCAGGGTCGGTTTGCGGAACAATCCCGCGTTGACCGGGAACGGCGGCTTGGAGCGAGGTTCGCCGCGGAGTCCTTCCAGGGAGCTGAAGAGCGAGGTTTCCTCGCCGCAGATATAGGCGCCGCCGCCGCGCCGGATCTCGATCGCGAACGGCTGGCCGGTCCCCAGCGCCTCCGGCCCCAGCCGGCCGGCGGCGCGGGCTTGCCCGATGGCGGCGTCCAGACGGCGGGCGGCCAGGGCGTATTCGCCGCGGATGTAGGCATATCCCTGGGCACTGCCCACCGCCAGACCGGCGATAATCATCGCCTCCACGACGGCGAACGGATCGTCCTCCAACAGCACCCGATTGCTAAAAGTGCCGGGCTCGCTCTCATCGGCGTTGAGGATCAGGTATTTGGGGCTGCCAGGGGCGGCGCGCACCGCCTGCCACTTCCGTCCGGTGGGGAAATTGGCCCCCCCACGGCCCACCAATCCCGCTCGGGAGAGTTGGTCGATCACCCAATCCGGCCCCATCTCAATGGCCCGCTGGAGGGCGGTGAATCCGCCATGCGCCTGGTAGGAGGCGAGGCTGCCGGGATCGGCCACGCCGCGGCGGGCGAGCAGGAGACTAGGAGCGGCGGTCGCCATGACGTACCTCCTCGACCAGGGCTTCCAGCGTCTCGGGCGTCACCCGGCGGGCTACCTCCTCACCCACCAGGATGACCGGCGCATACTCGCACTGCCCGAGGCAGGCGAACCACTCCCAGCCGATCGCCCCATCGGCGGATGATTCCTCCGCCGCCGTGCCCAGCAGCGCTTGCAGGTGCTCGCCCAGGGCGAAGGCACCATGCAGGTAACAGGGTAGGCCCTTGCAGACCCGGAGCACGGTGCGGGCGGCCGGCTTGGTCTTGAACAGGGCGTAGAAGCTGATCACCCCATAGAGGTCGGCGAACGGCACCCCCAGGCGTTGACTGAGGTAGCGGGTCAATTCGAGGGAGAACCACCCCGTCTCGGCGTGCACCGCGTGGAGAACGGGGAGCAGTTGATCGCGACGAAAGTCGGGGAAGCGTGCCAACGCCTGGTCCGCCGCCGCCCGCTCAGCCTCGGTCGGAGCCGCCTCCGGCACCTCCGGCTGTTCATCCTGGATGCTAGCGCGCCCACGGTCGACTCTGGCATCTGGGATAGTCATCGAATCACACCCAGAGCCACGGTGCGCCACGCCATGGCAAGCGCCACACCCGACCGCGGCCGACGTCCGCTACCGCCCGACCACAGTCGGGGGATCCTCACCAACCTCATTGTACGCCCTCTACCGTCGCCACCGGCTCGACCCGAATCGCCGTGGCCTTGAACTCCGCCGTCCCCGATTGCGGGTCGGTGGCGTGGATGGTCAGCCGGTTGACCGCCGCCTGGTCGGGGTGATGAAAGGTGAGGAAGGCGAGGCCGCGGTAGAGGCCGCGGTCGGCCCGGGCCCGTAACTCCACCGAACCGCGGCGCGAGCTGACCCGGACCAGCGCCCCATCGACGATCCCCAGCTTGGCCGCGTCATCGGGATTCAGCTCCAGTACCTCTTCTTGCTTGCGGGCCGAATCGTAGAGTCCCGATTGCACCCCCGTATTGAAGAACTCCAGGCGCCGCCCGGTGGTGAGCATCAGCGGATACTCGGGCGTCACCTGGTCCACCGGCGGCTCGTAGGCGGTGGCGATGAAGGGAACCGGCGGCCCCAGCAGCGGCTCCTCCCAGAGACGCCAGTGCATGATCGGCTCTCCGGGG
>DATLQX010000112.1:0-7813 GCA_035534995.1 Chloroflexota bacterium
CTGGTCCGCCTGATCGGCGTCCAGACCAACCAGGTGGGACCGATCCCCCTCACCCAGGGCATCTCGCCCGCCCTGGCGGTGGCCGGGGCGAGTTGTCTGGTGGTGCTGCTGGACGAGACGAATCCCGCCGACGCGGCGATCGTGGCCATCTATAACGCGCCGGTCGCGCCCTGGACTCAGGCGGGAAGCGCCTCTATCCCCCTGAGCACGGCCCAGGGATCGCAAACCGTCTATTTCGCCCTCCCATTTTCCTCGGGTCTGCTCGGGGTGGCGGCCGGCAGCCGCGATCCCAACTGGATAGCCAGCGTCTCGGGGGAGAACGTCGGCGGCTTCGTCCTTACCCTCACCCGGCGGGAGGGGGGCAGCCAACTGCAAGCGGGAACCATGAACGTGCCGGTGGGGACCGGGGCAACTACCGCCGCCGCCACGGTCACCTTCCCCATCCCCTTCTCGGTCACCCGCACGGTGGTGGGATGCGCGGGCAGCGGCTCTTGGGCGGCAGGCGTACTCTCGTTCGCCGGCACCGGCTGCACCCTGGCGGTCACCGGGCTGGGCGGGGCGGTGGGTCCGGCCACGGTCACCGTGTACTGGCAGGCAACCGGCGATCCCGCGATCAGCACCACGGTCACGGTGGATTGGTTGGCGATGGGTGAGTAAGCAGGGTCATCGGACGGATCAGTCGGATCGGTCGGATCGGTCGGATGCCCCGTGAAGCGGAAAGGAGCACCCTATGAGCTGGACGCCCCGACACGGGCATGTCAGCCAGTTGCACCCAGGGCCCGGCAGCACCCTGTCGGGCTGGAATGATTGTTGGGAAGCCGGGCTGGCCCGCTACCTGCGTGAACGCGACCCAGCCGTGATCGCCGGTGATGACTGGGCTCTGATCGATGCCGTGAGCCGGGCCGCGCGCGGCGCCCCCGATTCGCCGGAGAACGCCGATACCAGCCTGGGCGAAGCCGAACGCAGTCTGACCGCCTTCGGCATCGCGCCTCAATGGACTGACAGCTTTCAGGAGGCATTCCTCGCTCCCTGGGCGATCTGTCTGGTCGATGGCCGGGCCCTGCTCCCGGCGCAGTATCCGCCGGAGTGGTTCGGCGCCGCGGGGCCAGGCGGCAACCATTTTATCCTCTGGCTTCCCTGCCTGCAAGGGAATCCCGATTGGTTCAACGACCCGCTGGCCTACGCGAATGGGCAGGAGGATTGCCGGTATCAACTGGGCAGCGTGGCCGCCGCCTTCGCGGGCGCGTACCTCCTGCCGCCCACGGGGAACGGCGAGATCGCGGCACCAATGTTCCGGATAGCGGCCCGTTGCGCCCTGAAAGTGCAGCCCAATCACACCTGCCTGGCCCTGACCACCCTGGCATCCGGCGCCGCGGTGACCGCGCTGCAGGGCGCGCTGGACGGCTGGCAGCGAGTGAGGACGGCGGCGGGATTGAGCGGTTGGGTGCCAAGCAGCAGGCTGATCGTGGAGGCGGCATGATCGGGAAACAAGAGAGACGCGCTCCCGCGCGGGAACCAGATCTTTATGTGCTGTTCAGGGTGGCGAGCGCCGCCCGTTACCCCTTTCTGGCCGATTGGATAGCCCGCCGGCGGCTGAGCGCCGGCTTCCAGGCCGCCCACGCCGGACGCTTCGCCCGCGTCCTGGTGATCGGCTCCCCCGATGGGCTGGCCTTGCCGCCTACCTGCCGGGTGGCCTACCTGCCGGCGGAGGAGACGGATCGGCGGATCGCGGACGATCCAGCACCCGATGTGTTGTTCGCGACCTCTGACTGAGACGACAAAAGCGGCCTAAAGGCCACGGCTAGCAGAGCAAGGAGGCTCCCCGGCATGAAATCCGGGGTTTCAAGCGCTGGGACGGTTGCGCCAACCGGATCGGCGCCCGACCGCGGCCGGAGGTCCGGAGCTACCCATTTTTGGAGGTGATTCTACATGATTGATACGGCACAGGCGCCGGTGGACGCGCGCATCCGCTTTGGTATTACCTTGCGCGAGGCGGCGATGCGTCCGGGCCGCCGCGAGGTGGAGGTGGTCTGCATCCGTCCCGGCCTCTCGCGGAACGGCAACTTTTACGGTCCCGAATGCCTGCAAGCGGCCCTGCCGCTGTTCGAGGGCGCGCGCTGCTACATCGATCACTCGGAGGCAGGAGTAAGGAGCGTCCGCGACCTGGCCGGCACCTACCGCGCGCCACGGCTGGGCGATCAGGGCGAGGTGCGGGCCACCCTCCGTGTGGCCCGGAGCGCCGAGTGGCTCTGGGAAATGATCCGGGAGTGTGTGGAGGACGGCACCGATCTGGTGGGGCTCTCCATCGACGTCAGCGCCGCCGTCCGCGATGGGGAGGTGGCGGGGCGGCGGGCCAGGATCGTGGAGCGGATCACCGCCCTGCATAGCGTGGACGTGATCACCAGGGCCTCGGCGGGCGGGGGCTTCGAGAAAATCCTGGAGGCGGACCACCAGAGTTGGTGGGATCAGGCGGATCCGGATAACGAGGAGGCGGCCGAGATCACGCGGCGGGCCGCCGGGTCGGCGATCCCGATCAGTCAACAGCAGCGGCCGGTGGAAGCGGGCCAGGTGGCCCCGGTGCAGTTTGGTCCTGGCACCGCCCAGCGGATCGCGGGCGGCCAGATACAGCTTGGAGGAAGCTACGTGGGAGTGGAGAATCGTGAGAACCCGAGCCCATCGGTGATAACCATGGAGACGCCGGCGGTCGCCGCCCCGATCCGCGAGCAGCAGGCAGGCGACAGCCAGTCGCCGGCCGAGGAGGCGACCCGGCTCCTGGAGGAACTGCGGCGGGAGCGGGCAGCCCTGGAGAGCGAGCGAGTGCTGGATCGCGTACTTCGCGAGAGCGGGCTCCCTATCCCTGCCGTCCGCCGGCTGGAGGATCGCCTCCGCGGGCAGATGCTCAGTGAGAGTACGGCCCGTCAGGCGGTAGAGGACGAGCGGGCCTTCCTGGCCGAGCTGACGGAGGCTGGGCTGATCCGGGGGATGGGCTTCGAGAAGAGCATCCGGGTGACCATGACCGAGGGCGAACGGCTGCAGAAGGCGTTCGACCAGTTGTTCGACCTCGCCGAGGGGGAGCCGGCGCCCCGCCTTTCGGGGATCCGCGAGGCCTACGTCGCGGCCACCCGCGACGTGGAGATTTCCGGCGCCACCGATCCGAGCCGCCTCCGCGAGGCCGATACCACCACCGCCAGCTTTTCCTACCTGCTGGGCACCAGCATGAACAAACGGCTGCTCAAGGATTATCAAGCCTGGCCGTCCGAGTGGCAGAAGTTCTGCACCATTACCCCGATCAAGGACTTCAAGCAGCAGGACCGGATCCGCCTGGGGGCCTTCGGTTCGCTCTCCACCGTGGGCGAGGACGTGGCCTATACCACGATCACCCTGGCCGACACCAAGGCGTCCTATACGCCGGCCAAGCGGGGCAATCTCGTCGCGGTGACCCGGGAGACCATCGTCAACGACGACCTCTACGCGATCAAGCAGATCCCCGGCAAGCTGGCGGTCTCGGCTGCCTTCACCCTGGCCGAATTCGTCTATGGTCTGCTCGCCGCCAACGGAGCGGCGATCTACGACACCTTCAAGCTCTTCGACTCGGTCAACCACACCAACACGGGGATCGTCACCGCCAACCTGGGCGCGGCCGGCAGCGGCGCCGCCCTGGCCAGCGCCGCCCTGCAAACCGCCGTGACCAAAATGCGCCGGCAAACCAATCTGGCCGGCAAGCCCATCGGCCTCAAACCGCGCTACCTCGTGGTGCCGCCCGAGCTGGAATTCACCGCCATGGTGGTTACCAAGAGCGCGGGCGCGCCCGGCGCTAACTTCAACGACATCAATCCAATGATGGGCTACGCCGAGGTGATCGTGGCCCCGCAGCTCGCCAGCCCCACCTACTGGATAGCGGTGAGCGACCCACGGGTGATCGACACTCTGGAGATCGGCTTCGTGGGCGGGCAGATGAACCCGCAGTTGTTTATCCAGGATCAGCCGCTCTTCGGGAACAACTTCACCAACGACGTGATCACCTACAAGGTGCGGCATGAGTATGGCGGGGCGGTGGTCGATTACCGGGGGTTCTATCTGGGGAACAATTAATGCGGAAAGGAGAGGTCATGGATGAGGTGCTGCCCATGGAACCGCCGGAGGGCGGCTATGCCCTGGGACCGGCCCAGGCGCCGATCGGAACCGGGCGCGGCAGTTACGCCCTGAATACGGAACGGGACGCGGGAGCTCCAACCGATCCGCCGGATGTCGCGCTCCCCGGCCTCCGTACCGGCGTCTATCGGTTCAGCCAACGATTGCTCGGCCTGGGCGATCAAGGGGCTCTCGATCCGCTGCTGAGCGGCGGCGGAAGCTATCTGAAGGTGGATCTGGGTTCCTACCTGGAGGATAAGTAAAGAAGCTATCGTGATGCAAACAATGAACGTTGACCACTACAGAGGAGGAAACGATGGAAAGCACCGGCAACCCAACGGAGGCGCGGACGGCCCTTCACGGCACTCCCACGATCTCCGACACCTTCAATTCGGCTGACCAGGGGACCGATTGGCCAATGGATGCCTTTACCACCCTGGTGAGCGACCACCAGAGTCCCGAGCCTATTGGGCGCCCCGCCGCCCATAGCTATGCGGGCGACGGGAATATGGAGGCGCTCTCGGCCTTTCCTCCCTTCTCGCGCCAGGAGGATCGCTACGATCTGGGCGCCTATACCGGTGCCGTGGGCCCGGCCGGCGGCAGCACGCCGGAACCATAGGGATGAAAAAGGGGTGAGGCATGGCCTTTGTACACGCGGACGGCAGCGCGGCGGTGGCGAACGGGGGCGCGCCATTGCTCCCGGCGCAGATGGCCCTCCCGGCCGGCACGGCGACCCCGGTGTCCTTCGGGCAACCAGTGTGCCGGGTAGTCATTCAGAATAACACGGCGGCGCCGCTCTACCGGTCCTATGCCGGCAACGCCTCGCTGGGCAGCTACGCCATCCCCGCCGGCGGCGCGGTAGCGGACCTTGTGGTGACCGGCACGCTGTCCCTCTACGCGGCGGCGGCGGCCACGATCAATGGTGCCGCGGCCGGGGGAATCGTGGTCGAGGGGTATCTCTAACCATGGGTGCGTATCTGGCTTCCTATAGCGACACGGTATTGGGCGCCGGCGGGGCGCCGGTGACGGGAGCAGTCGTCACCTGCTATCCCACCAGCGCCTTCGCGCTCGGCACCGTGCCCACCGGCTCGACGCCCGGCCCCGTGCCTACCGCGACCGCGGCCACCGACGCGAACGGCCAATTCACCCTCAGCGGGCTGCCGCCCGACGATTACCACCTGCTGGCGGTCTTCACCCCGCCGGGCGGCGCGGCCATTGCGAATTGGCGCTACAACGTGCCGGTTCTCGCCTACGACGCCGTGCGCCGGGTCGTGGGGGCCGAACGGGCGGGCGGGCTGCCCCGCGCCCTCGCCCGGTTGGCGGCCGGGCAGCCGATCACCATCTTCTGTGCCGGCGACGAAGTGACAATGGGCGCCGGCGCCACGGGCACGGTGACGGGCGGCTGGGTGGCCTTGCTGACCGCCAGATTGGCCGCGCTCTACCCCAGCGCCGCCGTGATCCGCCAGGATCCGATCAACGCCGGGGTGACTCAGGATGGCCCGATCCCCGGCTGGACCGCGATCACCGTGCAAACAGGGAGTGGAGCGGGAACGATCACGGTGGTCAACGGCGGCGTGCAGGGCGATACGGTGCTCCGTTTCCTCCGCCGGTTCGCCAATCTGACCACGAGCTGGCCGGCGGCCGATGTGGTGATCGCGGGATTCGGGCTCAACGAGAGCACCGCCGGAGCGGCCCAACAATATGAGGGAGCAGCGGACTTTGCCGCGCACCTGGAGAGCCTGGTGAACGTCGTCCGCACCTTTACTCAGGCCGAGATAGTGTTGTGCACCCCGGCTCTCGGCACGGGGGCGATCGATGACTATGCCGGCGCGGTCCGAACCGCGGCGGCCCGAGGCGGCTGCGATCTGGCCGACCTCCGCCAACTCTTCCTTGATCGCTATGTGGCCGGAGGGCCGAACGGCGGCTACGATCCCTGGCTCAATACGGCGGTCAGCAGCATCCTGCCCACCGATCTCGGGCACGCGGCGATCGCGGGAGAGATCGCCCTTCACTTCGCGCCGTTGACGGCGGTTCCCTTCGCGGGAGGCCCCTACGGGGCGGGGAAGAGTTGGGAGCTTGCCCGGCTACCCTACAACGCCGCCCAGATCGCCTACGGTGGATCGGGCTGGACCACGCACACGGGCTATCAAGGATCGACGCTCAGCGCCTCGGGCGGCCAGGGCGAGGGAGTGACCAACCATCCGGGCGACAGCCTGACGATCGGCGGTCGCTTCAGCGAGCTTTCCCTGCTCTGCCGCCGCTTTTCCGACTGCGGCCAGATTGGGGTGCGCGTGGATGGGGGCGCTCAAACGGTGATCGATCTCTACCGTGCCTACCCCGCCTCCACCAGCGACCTCTCGGATAGCAACGGAGCCTCGGCGCCCCAGGACAGGGTGCTGCTGGCCCACGGGCTCAGCGATGCCGTCCATACCGCAACCTTAACCCTGCTCTCGACCGCCAATCCAGCCGGCACCGGCACCTATTGGCGGGTGGAGGCGCTGGAGCTGGGGCGCTGGCGACAGCACGGGTATCAGGTGGAGGCGAACGAGGCCCAGACCCGCATCCAGCAGGGGACGGTGAGCTTTCCCTTTGTCAGCCAGAGCTCGGTCGTGCTGGTGATCAATTTCCCCCAGGCGTTCACCGCGCCGGCGGCGGGCGTGCTCCCGGCGGTGGTCGCCACCAGTCTGGATCCGGCCTACGAGGTAGCGGCGGGCGCGATCACCCTGACCGGCTTCAATCTGACCATATACCGGCGCGATGGGACGGCGGTCACGGCCAATCCGGGCGCTTGCTGGGTGGGAGTGGGGTAGTGGGGAAGGAGGGTGCCGGTGGCACGCACGATGATGACGGCCTTGCGCCACGAGCTGGACCTGGAAGGGTGCGCCTTCGGCCAGGTGAGCCGGGAGCGGCTGAACCATGTGGCGGCGGCGGTGCAATCGGTGGATGCCAAGCTGAACTACGTGTTGGCGGCGGTCGGCCTGCAACTGTTCGGATTCTTGCTGGCGGTGGTGCTCTATTTTCTCGCCCACCTCTCGTTGGCGCGATGAGGGGCGCATAGGCAGGGATAGGTGAAAGGATGATCGGAATGGCCATGACCATGGAGCAGCCGCAACTGGTACGCGAGGTGGAGACCGCGGTCAGCGGCGGGGCGGGCGGACGGCTCCTCGCCGCCCTCTCGGCCCTGGCGATGGTGGCGGCGTTGGTCGCCCTGGGCTACCTGTTGGTCGAGGCGGTGAGCCTGCACGAGACGCGGGCCGCCTCGTATCTGGCCACCGTGGCCCTGTTCGCGGCGGGCCTGATCTCCCCCAGCCCCTTGCAACTGGGGCGGCGTTCATGAGCCTGACCCCGGCGAAAGTGCAACGGATTCTGGCCAACCGGGCCATCATGCGTGTTGGGCGCGCGGCGCCGGTGGCCGCGGTCTACCGCACCGCCTACGGAGGAGAGGCGGCCCGCGCGGTGAGCCTGATCCTCAAGCAACAGGGCACCAATGACCCCGCCACCGAGGATACGGTCTCGCGCCAGGTCAGCGAGTACCTGGCGGAGATGCCGCTGGAGGTGGACCCGCGCCCGATCGCCTATATCGCCCTGACTCCAGTTACGGCCGGCGTCCCGGCGCTGGACGCGGCCAGCATCGCGACGGCGATTCAGCTTGAGATCGTGGCCTACCGGCTGAGCGGGTTGG
>DATLQX010000113.1:0-26162 GCA_035534995.1 Chloroflexota bacterium
CCTATCAGGTTGCGGCGCTCCCTCCGGATCGAGGATCGTCGGCACGATTTCCCCGCTCGGCAGTTGCGTCAGGCGGCTGCCAAAGGCCCCGTAGCGATACTGCACCAGGCTGCCGGCTCGGAAGGCGCGGTCGGTCGGCACTTTTGGCCCACGGAGGCCGTGCGTCGCCTCGTCCAGAGCGAGGGCAAGCCGGAGTGCCTGGGCGTCGTCGCACGGGTAGATGGTGATAAACTTCCCGACCTGGGTGGGACCATATTCCCCCTGATTGAGCGAGGCAAGCCTCCGGCTGGAGGCCGCGGCCTTACCGCGTCTGGATCGTTCGGACCCTCGATCCGCATCATGAAAGCATCAGGCACCGCGTCCATGATCTCGCGCAGTATGGGCAAGAACGAGCGATCATTGGACGCGGACCCGGTCTCTGGCTCCGCGCGGGCGGCTCTCGACGCTTGGCCTGGGCCGGTATGTACCTGTAACTGCTCTGGCACGAGGGGATCTTGCACGACCATGCGGCCTCCGGAAACATTGGTCACGTCCTCAGCACCAATGGGTGCTGTTCAGCACGATGCAGGTGAACTCCTCTCTTACCTCCTCGGTCTCCTCCTCAACTACGTGCACCGGACGTCGCCCCGACGTGCCCTTACTCTGCCATACGTGGTTTGCCATCTAATTGCCACGCGATTGCCAGGGATGAGGGCATCTTGTGCACGGTCGCCAGGGTGGAGAGTTCAAGAGGCAACCGCCCGCCAATGCCGGAGGACTATTTTCTCTGGTACCGTACGCGGCGGCAGTGTGGTTCCAGCCTACGGTCATTCCGATGGCTGGAAATCGGGGAAAATCGTGGATCAGGCGCTGGTTGGGGGTCGGGCGCCGATCTTGTATACGGCCATGCCAGGCCCTCTTGGTTCGGCGGCGGACCGTCATCCGGGTAGCACGATAGGCGCCGACGGGTGGCCGCGCCGGCGATTCTCGAGACCCACGCCTCTAAAAAGTGCCCTCTACCGCAAACGCGAGGCGCGGGCGCGCAACCGTGCTTGACACCACGGCTTAACCGGTGGTAGTGTGAATCTCGCACCGGATCCTTTGGTCGTCCCACGCACGATAGCATGCATCGCTTGCCTACGGCGAGTGATCGTGAGTGGGAGTGTGCCCAGTGTTCCACTGGATACCGGCATCCGTAAGAGGTGGCCCATTCTCGGCCGCCCTCGGGAAGACGATTCGCGATCTACCAGGCAGCGCCGAACTAGGCAGACGCCTCATCCTCCCGTGGTCCGATCCGCACTCCCTCAAGAACAACCACGGAGTCAGGCAGGGTGATCTCGAGATCGTAGAGGCCGGCGGCCACGTCGCTGAAGACCAGGTTGCCCAGGTCGTCGAGCGGCGCCTCGCCCACCAGCCGCTCCTGAAGCGACAGACGAGTGATTCCGGTCGGTGGTTCGACGGCGTCTCCGTCGGGGAGCACCAGCCCCAGGAGATTCCAGCGGCGAACGCCGCTCCCCGAGGGCTCCAGGGTCAACGACACGGTGATGCCCTCGGCCTCATAACTCCGCACGGTGTCGCTTGCCTCCCCGCGGACCATCGCATAGGCCATCACCTCGCCGGGAGGCGGCAACAGATGGGCGACCAGGCGGCGGAACGGCGAGGGGCGGCGAGCCAGATCGAGCAGCGGATTGCCGGCCAGGCCGGCGCGCAGGGTGGAGAACTCAGCCTGGCAGTGAGGGCAACCTGCCAGGTGGGTTCTGGCGAGGAGGGCCGCCTCGGGGGTCAACAGATCAAGAGCCAGCTCCCCCAACTCCTGCGTCGGAGGGCATTCGACGCGGTAGAGACGGGCGCCCAGCGCGCGATCGACGATCCCGTAGGCCGCCATGCTGTTCGCGCAGGGCGGGCAGACCCGCAAGTGAGGTTCGAGAGCCTCATCGGGCTCGCCATGGGCGAACGCCAGCAAGCGCTCGGGAGTGAAGAGGCTGGGATTAGTACAGTCCATGGTTATCGTCCTTGACTCCGCGAGGGGAAGGATTCGCCGTCACGCCGGCGTGGCGCCCTCCACCCTCACTCTCTATAAACGCTCGCGATCTTTAGTTTAGTCCCTTTCAGCTTCGGAAGCGGTGAGGAAGCCATGCAGAGCGGCGGACTGGCGCAGGCGGTCGATGGCAGTACGTTTGATGCGGTAGATATCGTCCATGTGAGGAAACTCTTCGCCATGACGGGCGTGGATCTCCCGTGGACTGAGGCCAATGGCATACGACAGATAGATCACGCGGCGCTCACGCTCGTGGGTCAGCGTGTTCGCCACGCGGTGCCACAATTCCGCCGCGTCCAGCTTGTCTCCTACCACGCCTTCCACGGTCTCCCGGGCCTGGAGCGTCTGGACCGTCTCCAGATCCACTTCCAGCGCGCCGTGTCGTTGGGCCCGCAGATGATCGAGCACGGTGGTGTGCACGCACATCTTCAGATAGTTCAGTACGGCGGCCAGGGAGCCGAAACGGGCGAACTTGGCCGGATCGAGCGCCCGCCAGAACCGCTCGAAGGCCGCGTTTACCCCCTCATCCTCATCCATCCTGGCCTTGAGCCAGATGCGGGCGAGACCGGCGTACTGGGCGTGGATACCAGCCCACGCCGCGTCGTCGCGCTCGACGATGGCGCGACGAAACAACTCGAAACAAAACGATTCGCGGAATGGTTCGCCGCGGAGGTAACGATCGGTCTCCTCCCGACAGGAGCGCGCGAGCTCACGAACGTCGAGTCCCCCAGCCATGGTGGTCAACCGCCCCCTTATCGTCGCGGAGCGCCCGCTCCCAGGAGGGATGCTCGGGTCTCCGGCGCCGCCGCGTCCTCCGTGGGTAGTATCCCCGGCGTGCCGGGGCCGGTCAAGCAGGGAGATCCCGCCTACGATGAGGGGCTATCTCATTCCCGTCTCATCTTAGGCAGTCATACTGGCACGGGGCCGCCCGTGCCGCCAAAAAGCTCGTGGCCCGCGTTTATGAGGAATAGCAGCGTTCGCGGTTCCCGTCGTTTCACGAAAGAGTAAGGAAATGCCGATGACTTGCCCGGTCGCGCCCGTTTCACTCGTACGCATGGATTCCCCGGAACCGAAGATCTTCCCCGCGCCGCCGGCGCCCGCGCCCCGGATCTTGGAGGGGGAATCCCGCGGCCCGCAAGAGGTCCAGCTGGACGATATGGTGCGCCTGTATCTACGCGAGATAGGCGGCGTGCCGCTGTTGTCATCCCGAGAAGAGATCCGGTTGGCGGCGGCGGTGCGAGCAGCGGCCGCCGCGAGCGATCAGGCGCGGAATTGGTTGGCCATGGCCATTCGCCTGCGGTGGCTTGCGCGCGACGAAAGCGTCCTGGCGCGGTGCGCGGTTGCCTGGGCTCCGCTTCTTGGGTGCGAGCCGATCATCCTCGAACACGCGGCCCAATCACTGGTCCAACTGCTGCTCGAAAGCCAGGTTGGGCTGGGTGGGCAAGGTGCTACCGTTCAGGGATGGCTGGGTCTGGAGGGCGGCACCCCCCTCCAGACCCTGGCCGAACTGCTGCGGCGGGTAGGCGAGAATGATCCGGCGGTGACCGGCGCCTTGATTGGGCTTGCCGTTACCTGTGGGACCGCTTCCGAGCTGGCTACTTTGCTGTTGGAGCGCCTACGCGCGGCCATTATCGTGGACAAACAACCGCTTCGCCGGTTGGAGCGTTCAGAGGCGACGGCCGAAGAGGACGACGCGGACTGGGAAGGCGAGAAGGACAGCGCGCGGACGGATGCCGGCGAGGTTCTGGTGCGTCTGCAAGGGGTGACTTTGCCCCTGGCCGAGCCCGCGCGCGAACTGCTTGCCGTCCTCCACTACGGTTCCGCCGAAGCGGCTCTGCTGTGGGGAGAGCGCGAGGCGGGTATGCCGGCAAGCGCCCTGGCGCTGAGCCTGGCGCGCATCGCGCGGCTGCCCGACGCGGCGGCCCAGCAGTTGCTGAGTGACTGGCGCGTTGATGATGCCGTGATCGCCGAGGGAGAAGCGAGCCGGCGCCGCCTGGTGGAGGCCAACTTGCGCCTGGTGGTGAGCATTGGCAAAAAGTACATCTGGCGCGGTGTCCCGCTCCTTGACTTGATCCAGGAGGGCAGCATTGGCTTGATGCGGGCAGCCGAGAAATTCGACCACGCCCGAGGCTTCCGCTTCAGTACCTATGCCACCTGGTGGATTCGCCAGGCGATGTTGCGAGCTATCGCCGATCAGAGCCGCACCATCCGGATGCCGGTGCATATGGTCGAGCTGCATCATCGCTACTTGCGGGAAGCACAAACCCTGGAACAGAGTCTGGGGCGGGAACCACGGGTCGAGGAAGTAGCCTCCCGCGTGGGCCTCTCGCCGCGGAAAGCCCTGGAACTGCTTCGGGCGGCCCAGGAACCGGTGTCGCTGGAGACCCCAGTAGGGAATGAAGACGACAATCTGCTGGGCGATTTCATTGTGGATCCCACCGCCGGATCCCCCTCCGACACCATGGCGAGAGACCAGCTTACCCGCCAACTGAACGAGGCGCTGGCTACCCTTTCTCCCCGTGAACAAATGGTGATCCGCCTCCGCTTTGGCCTGCACGACGGGGAAACGCACACCCTGGAGGAGATTGGCCGCATCATGCGGGTGACGCGGGAGCGGATCCGTCAACTGGAGATGCGCGCCCTGCGTAAGCTCCGCCATCCCTCACGAGGTGAATTCCTGAGCGACTGGGCGAATTGACGGGCCAAACCTGGTGAGCCGCCTGATCATTACCCTCGTTTCTCTCTCGCGGGGGAAGTCCGCGGCGGGAGCGTCTGATTTGTGGATAAAGATCAGTCCTAAAAGGACCTACTGTCCCGATGGTGGGCACACCTGCCACTGTAAAGTATTTGACAGGCATTGGGCACCAATCCTACACTGCCAAGCAGCCTCTTGACCAGAGGGGATCCGGTAGGCGCCGCTCGATTGGCGGGGTGGAAGCCTATCATCCAGGTTACAGTCACGGAACCTCCGGCTCTCGGCGATCAGGTTGGGCCTAATTGTAGGGAGGTGATCGTTTCGGCCCCGGATCATCCGGTTGGCAGGTGTCGTCTGGAGATCGCTGGGATGCTCGCGCTGTATCGTGTAGCCAAATGATGGCGTAAAATCGTGGTAGCGAAGGGAACCCGAGCTTGAAACCGACGCGGATTCTCGGCCCCCTTGCGGTAGCCGGCCTGCTGGTAGCGGGCGGGGTGCTGCCGATGGCCTCGCATTCCAGTACTCATGCCGCCCGCCTCTCGGGCCCGGTTAAGGGCGGAACGATGATCGACGGGCTGTACGAGGAGCCCGACCGGCTGATCCCCAATACCAGTTCGATGACCTACGCGGTTAACGTGGACACCACGCTCTTCTCTCCGTTGTTCTATACCGACAACAAGGGTGTACTCTTCGCGGGCCTGGCGGCGGACATTCCCACCGTGGCTAACGGTCAAATTTCGAAGGATCTGAAGACCTATACCTTCAAGCTTCGCCCCGGTCTTCTGTGGTCCGACGGCCAGCCGCTGGACGCCCGCGACGTGGACTATTCCTGGAAGACCTGGGTCAATAAGGACCTGATCATCAATACCAACGTTGGCCTGGCCCAGATCAAGAGCACCACCGTTTCCGCCGACAATCTGTCGATCACCTTCCATCTCAGCGCACCCTCCATCTCATTCGTGGCCGACTGGGCGGACCAATACTTCCCCATGCCCGCCCATATCTTGAGCAGCATGACCGCGAAGCAGCTGAATACCAGCAAATTCACCTTTCAACCGACGGTAGATAGTGGACCCTTCATCATTCAGTCGCGGAAGCCGGGGGACAACATCACCGAGGTGCCGAATCCCCACTACTATCAGCCGGGAAAGCCGTACCTGTCCAAGCTGATCTTCCGCATCATCCCCGATCAGGTGGCGATCACCAACGCCCTGAGCGCGCATGAGATCGATGCCAGTTGGTTCCTGGACGTGTCGCAGGCCAACACGCTGGAACATATCAGCGGCTATACCTACGTGCCGGGACTGGCGCCCAATGTCGAGCAGGGACTGCTGAATTTGAAGAATCCGATCTTGCAGGACGTGCGAGTGCGACAGGCGCTCGAGTACGGCCTCAACCGACAGGCCATGGCCGCGGACGTCTGGCACGGGGCCATTCCCCTGGCTACCGATGAGCCGCCTTCACTGTTCAGCTTTGACCCTTCGATCAAGCCCTATCCCTATGACCCGGTGAAAGCCGGCCAACTGCTTGACGCCGCTGGCTGGAAGATGGGCGCCGATGGGCGCCGGCACAAGAACGGCAAGACGCTTTCCCTGCGCTATAGCACCACGGCCCGGAATAACTGGCGGGCACAGGACGAGTTGATTGCTCTCACCGATTATCAGCAGCTTGGGATCGACCTTCGGATCATCAACTACCCGGCCGATACCTACTTTGGCTCGATCCTCCCGAGCGGGCAGTATGACATCGGAGAGTTCGAGAACAACGCCTACTACGACCCCGACATCTCCATCTACAATGCGTTCGCTAGCAGCCAGGTTCCTCCGCACGGCGGGAACTGGGGCTGGTATATCAATCCAACCTACGACAAACTGATCGCGCAGGAAGAAAGCACGGCGGATCAGTCGCAACGTAAGGTGATCTTCAGCAAGATGCAGCAGGTCATGCACGACCAACTGCCGTCGCTCTGGTACTACGACCCCCCGAACATCTACGAGTACCGCAATTCGCTGCACAATTACATGCCCGGACCTTATAGCGGGGAATGCTGGAACACCCAGGACTGGTACAAGAGCTAATACCCATGCGGGACGCGAGATGGGCGGCTTCATAGAAGCCGCCCATCTCCCCGCCGTGAGGATGGGAGAACGTGGGCACCTATATCGCGCGGCGCCTCCTGCAGGCGATTCCACTCTTGCTGGTGATCAGCATTGCCCTATTCGGGCTCCTGCATTTGATTCCCGGCGGCCCCGAGCAAGTGGCCTTCAGTCCGCGCATGTCCGAGCAGGCCCGGCACGATATGGTGGTGGCCCTCGGCCTCGATCAGCCTCTCCCCATCCAATACGTGAAGTGGCTCTGGGGCATGGTCCACTTCGACTTCGGCAACACCTTCAAGGACGGGCAACCGGTGATCACCACGATCGGTGATCGGCTGCCGAACAGTCTGGAATTGCTGGGTATCTCCTTCCTGGTCGCCCTTCTGGTGGCTATTCCCCTGGGGATTATCGCCGCCGTCAAGCAATACTCGATTATCGATTATCTTTTCACCGTGCTCTCGTACACGGGCATCTCGATGCCGGTCTTCTGGTTCGCCGAGATGCTGGTACTGTTTCTCTCGATCCAGCATAATTGGTTCCCCACGGGGGATATGCAAACCGAGGGTCAGCCCTCCTCGTTCATTGACAGCGTGCATCATCTGGTGCTGCCGGTCCTGGTGCTCTCCTTCGCCTTTATCGCCTCCTGGAGCCGCTATCTCCGGTCCAGCATGCTGGAGGTGCTGCATCAGGATTATCTTCGTACCGCCCGCGCCAAGGGCCTCCGCCGTATCCGCGTGGTACTGAAACATGCCTTCCGCAATGCCCTGATCCCCCTGGTGACCGTGGTGGCGCTGGACCTCAGCAGCATCTTCGGAGGAGCGGTGATCACCGAGACGATCTTCTCCTGGCCAGGGTTGGGCCGCCTGTTCTTCGATTCCCTGGAGAGCCGCGACTACCCGGTTCTGATGGCCATGATGGTGCTGTCGGCCGTCAGCGTGGTCGCCTGCAATATCATCGCCGACATTATTTATGGGTTCCTGGACCCAAGGATCCGCTACTCATGAATAGCTCCGAGATGATTCCCTCCCTGGCGCCCGCCGACGGCTCGCCGCAAAGCTTGCTGGAGGCGCAAATGGATGTGCGCTCTCACACGCTGGCCGGGCTCACCTGGCAGCGGTTCCGCAAGCACAAGCTGGCCATGGTGGCGGCAATAGTACTCCTTTTTCTCACCATGAGCGCCATCTTCGCTCCTCTTCTCGCCCCCTATGGCCCCAACGCCATGGACTTCGCGGCCTTCAATGGCGCGCCCTCGTCCGCGCACTGGCTCGGCAGCGATTTCAGCGGGCGAGACATGCTCAGCCGGGTCTTATTCGGGGGACGCATCTCGCTCCTGATCGGCTTCACCTCCATGATCACGGCGATCACGATCGGCACCTTCCTGGGCGCCCTGGCCGGCTACTTTGGCGGCTGGGTCGATAACCTGATCATGCGGCTGACCGACGTGGTGCTTTCGTTCCCGCTCTATCTGCTCCTCTTCGTGCTCAGTGCCTTCATCGCTGGAGTGCAGGGGGCGCAAAGCATTGTGATGATCGTGCTGATCATCATGGCGGTCAGCTGGACCTATATCGCCCGCCTGGTCCGCGGCGAACTCCTCTCGCTCAAGGAACGAGAGTTCATCCAGGCGGCGCACGCCATGGGAGTCAGCCCGGCGGGGATCATTCTGCGTCATCTGCTCCCCAATGCCATCGCCCCCATCGTGGTCAACGCCACCCTGCTGGTGGGGAACAATATCATCCTCGAATCAGTGCTCAGCTTCTTCGGTTTTGGCGTGCAGCCCCCTACCTCCAGTTGGGGCAGTATGCTGGCCGACGGCCTCTCCTCCCAGGCCCAAGCGCCCTGGGAGACGATCTATCCTGGGCTGATGATCCTGATTACCGTGCTCAGCGTGAATCTCCTGGGCGATGGGCTCCGCGATGCACTCGACCCGTTTAGCGACCGGGGCCACTGACCGGCTCCCGTGCCTCCCGGCTCACGCGCCCCTGCACATGGGGCGCCGGGTGTTCCTGGCCGCCATGGCGGCGGGCATGACCGGGCTCGCCGTAGACCTCCGAGGCGCGCCCGGACTCAGCTTGATCGCCGGTGCCTTCACCGAGAATGGTTTCCAGATCTACACCACCAGCGGCGTGCCCATCCTGTCTCCCGCCGACTTTCGTCTCCGCGTGGAGGGACTGGTTCGCCGCCCGCGGACCCTGAGCCTGGCTGATCTCCTGACCATGCCGGCGGTGCGTCTGGTCCGCGAGTACCATTGCGTGACCGGGTGGTCGGTGCCGGGAGTGGCGTGGACGGGCATCCGCTTACGCGATCTCCTGGCCCTGGTCGGCCCGCTACCTGCCGCCTCCTTTGTCCTCTTCCACTCAGCCGACGGCAGCTATTGCGAAAGCCTGAGCTTGGATCAAGCGAATCTCCCCGACGTCCTGCTCGCCTACAAGCTGAACGACCAGCCGCTTTCCCACGAGCAGGGTTATCCCCTGCGCCTGGTGATCGCCGAGATGTATGGGTTCAAGAATATCAAGTGGGTGGACAGGATCACCCTGGCCGCCGACCTCGTCCCCGGTTACTGGGAACGGCGTGGCTACGCCATCGATGCCTGGCTCGGCCCACGGTCCAACTATGGGAAAGACTTTGGCCCTAACGGGCAGCGGTGAATGAGGAAAGCGCGCGATCCGCGGGCAAAGTGATCGAGAAGGGCGGATTTTCCTACGCGACGCCGGCCAAAGAGGACACGAAATTGCGGACGACGGGAATCCCAGCCATCCTGAAGCCATCGCGACTCCTGCTCTCGACCGATAAACGGCGCCATGCAAATACTATTCCCGGTTACCGATTAGCCTAATATGGATTAGGCTAATCGGTAACCGGGAATGTGTCAACAAGCCCTAACCAATCGAAAAACATCACGCGGCAAGGGTTTCCGTGGCAGTGGATGGCGCCTCTTCGTGGCTGAGAGCCAGTTGGAAAGATAGCTTCGAACGCGCTGACAAGCTTGGGACCGGCTCAAGATCGTTAGCAAGCCGCCGGGGCGTGGCGCGCACCGGCGGTATGTGTCTTCTTGCGGGCTTTACGAGAAGGTACCAAGCTGGGATACCGGCGCGTCGGGGACAGACATAATCGCGTTTGACTGGTTGACCTGATTGTTCAGATCGTTGATGTTGCCGGAAACGACGTTGCTCGTCAGGCTGGCTGGATCTTTATGGAACCGATCGCCAATGGAGGTGAACTTCTTGATGCTAAGGCTGAGGACGGAATTCAGCTTTCGCAAGGTAGGTGAACTCGAAGTGCTGGTGATGCCGTACGCTACCTTGATCTCATGCACGGCAAACAGCAGGGCCAGGCCCGCCTTCACGAGCTTAACCGGATGATGGATAGAGATGTCTCCCGCACGGAACGGCTTGTAGACCCAGTGGTGAAAAACGCCATAGGCCACCGCCAGATGCAGAACCACACGAGTCTTGTCGAGGAATGCGGCCGGGTGGGCGGCCGGCCCATCAACATGGATAGTTTGTGCCGCTGCCGCATGAGCAGGGGGAGAGATCATCGGCGCGGTGCACGCCGTGGTGAGCGTGAGACAGAGAATCAGCCCAAGTAAATAACGCCGGAACATAGTGGTCACTCCATCACCACGGTGGCGGCGAGCACGCCACCCCAGGTATTACGCCAGGTGCTAGGAAAATGATTAGCCAAGCCCTGTTACCGAGAATACAAATGTGTTCTCGGTAACAGGGAACTTGTCAGCGGATGCTCGGCTCCAAAGTTGGCAGGGCTTACAGGACTCTGCTTGAACAGAAGTCCGTATTGACCGTTTCCGGTTCACGAAGCTTCTGGACGCCGAGAGATACCAAACATCCCAATCCGAAGCCGATGGCGGCGGCCGGAAGGGGATGGGCCCGGATTATCACCGCCCAGGACCGACCGGTGCGGACTGCCATGGCGCCAACCCTTTGGGCGGTCCCACTGGTGGCCTCGGCAGCCGGAGCCGCGGCGTCCCGGACCCGATTCGCCGCGCCACCCAGATTGTCTCCGGCGGTGCTCACCGCACCCTGCACCCTGGCACCGGCATTCTGCATCATCGTGGCGGCGTCACTTACCTTATCCTCCAACTTGCCTATCGTGGCGTGCCGGACAGCGGATTTCGCTTGTTGGGCTAGAACCTGAGGATCGAGACGTTCGGAGATCTCATCAATGGTGTCGCTCATCTGCCCGCGCGTCCGCTCGATCTCCTCGCGGGCCGACCTTGCCGCGGGATCCATTGAGCCCTCATTCCCGTCAAGCGAGGATTTCAGGGCCTGGCTGTTGGAACCCGCCTTCGCGGTGGGTGCGAGGCCCCCATCATCCGGCAGCATCGGTGGTCGCATACCGGCCTGATAGGACACATTCTCGGGTTCGAAGGTTAGCGGATCTGGTTTTTGGCCCATTGGGCATCCTCCTTCAGCGTCTGTAAGGTCTGCGTGGGCACGAGCCCAGCCTGCCGCATGGCCTTGAGCCCCACGAGGACCATCACGCCGCCCACGCCAACGACTATGACGCCGACTACCAGCGCCGAGAGCCACCACGCCCATGCCTGGGCCAGCCCGATAATCGCCGCCGCGATTAAGGCCAGCAGCCCAGCATAAAGTAAAGCGCCCCCGGCCGCCAGAATACCAGCGTCCTTGCCCATCTGGGCCGCTTTTCGGGTCATTTCCACTTTGGCCAGGGTCATTTCCTGGCGAATCAAATTGCTTGTCTCCCGCGATAGGTCACCAAACAAGTCACCCAGTGAACGCTCCTCACGGGTGCCTCGGAGGTCGGAAATCTGCTGTGCCACGGCTTGCAAGTCCTTTCGCTCTTCCGCGGACGTATGACTGTAGCGTAGGCCGTCCGCCGCTCGCTCACTTCCCCTATTTGGCGGACACAGCCATAAAAACTGGACTACATCGCCTCATGGCGCCCTGAAGGATCGCGCATCCTTACCATCAAGCGGATACGATTATAGAGAGAGGGAACCGGATGCGTGAATGATCCACAGGCGGGAGAAGGGTTCGCCAATCAATGGGAGAACCCGACGGGGATCCGCAATCTTGATCTGATCCTGGGAGGGGGAGTTCCCAGTGGTTCCCTGATCATGGTGGTAGGGCCGCCCGGCAGCGGGAAGACGACCCTGGCCGCCCAGATGGCGTTTGGCGTCGCGGTGGCTGGGGCGCCGGTACTCGTTTTGACCACCTTTTCCGAGCCGCCGAGCAAGTTGGTCGCCCATCTTCGGTCTTTCACCTTTTTCGACGAGGCGCTTATCGGGGGAGCCGTACGGATTCTGAGCCTCGAACAATTCCTCCCCGACGGATTGGCCTCCACCGGTGACGAATTGCTCGCGCTGGCCCGTGAGACACGGGTTGGCCTGGTGGTGCTTGATGGGTTCAGCGCTTTACGGGACGCCGATCCGCGCCCACAACCGGCGCGGCAATTCCTTTACCATGTCGGCGGCACCCTCAGTACGCGGGCCGTGACCACCATCATCACCACCGAGGCCAATCCGAGCGACCCCACCCTTTTTCCCGAGGCCACGACCGCCGACCTGATCATGGGGCTTCATTTTCAATTGGACGGAGTGCGGCGGCGGCGCGGGATTGAAGTGATCAAGGTCCGCGGTCGGGCCGAGTTGCCGGGACTACATGGACTGGTCATTGACGCCGCCGGCATGACCGTCTATCCTCGGCTCGAAGCCAGGGTGGCCACGATCACGCCGAACCGAGTCGCCAGCCAGGCGCCCGATCGGCTGACGGCGGTCGCGCCGTTCGGGATCCCCGGTCTGGACCTGCTCCTGGGCGGAGGCATCACGCGCGCCACCACGACCTTGCTGGCCGGTAGCTTGGGAGCCGGCAAGACGCTCCTTGGCCTGCAGTTCGCCCTGGCGGGAATCCGGGCTGGGGAGCCCGTGACGCTTCTCGGCTTCCGCGAGACTGCTGGGCAACTGGGGATCAAAGCCGAGCTTTTAGGCCACGGTGAGGCCATGCGCGCGGCTCTGGAGTCTGGCGGACCGCTTACCTTCCTGATCTGGCCACCGGTGGAACTCAATCCAGACGTGGTGGCCGACCATTTGCTGGCCGCCCTGGCGCGAACCGGGGCGCGGCGCTTGGTCATCGATAGTATCGCGGAATTGGAGCGGGCACCGCAGGTAACGGGAGACGCACGGCGGATGGATGAGTATCTCGCCGCCCTGGTCGTCATCTTGCGGGATCGCGGGATAACCACACTGGCAATCAAAGAAAGCCGCCAGACGGTGGTCGAGGGCCCCGAGTACCTGGCCGATTCCATTTCGATGATGGCGGATAACGTGCTGCTTTTGCGGCAGCGGGGCGAGGGGGAACACCTCCGCCGTACCCTCGCCATCCTCAAAATGCGGTACTCGGTCCATGACGCCGCGATCCATGATTTTCTGATCGCGCCGCCCCACGGCATCCAGGTAGGCCCCTCCTTCCATCCGCTACCCGCCGATACGCCTTCCCCTTCGAGGACCGCTCCCACGTCCGAACCACACATGAAGCCGGTGACCGACGCATGAACAGACCCTCCGACGAGCGGATCCTCTCGGGACTGGCCAAGCGCCCAGTGCTGATTGTCGAGGACGAACGATCAATTGCCCTGGTCGTGGCCGAAGTGGTGACGGACGCGGGCCATCTGCCCATCGTGGCTCGGCACGGGCGCGAGGGCTTGATCTTGGCACGGGACCACTGGCCGATCCTCCTAATTACCGACTTAATGTTGCCCCATCTGGATGGAGCGGCGCTTATTGCCGCGCTCGGCGCCGAGGCAACGCCGGAACGGATCATGCCGCCCGTGATCCTCATGACCGCTGTCGGTCAGCACTACGCGCGCGCCGCTGGGGCGGACGCAATCCTGCACAAGCCCTTTGATCTGGCCGAATTGGAGGCCCTCCTTCACCGTTTCCTGGCTTGATCTCCCGTCCCGCTTCGTTGCGCCTTCTTGAACTCAAGAGTATACTCAGGGCTGGCTCTACCGCCTCGCCGCATGGAGTTGTGCCTTGGCAAGAGATCGGGCCCGCGAACCGAAGACTCCGGCGCCCACGCGCACTCCAGGCGCGCACGGCCAAGAGGCCCCGGCGGGAGCGGCGCGCGGTGCCAGTCCGGCAGTGGCGCTGGAGCTGATTCGCTCCGCCCCCTCGGACGCGATCCAGGCCGCCGATCTTCTGGCCTTGCAGCGTGCGGTAGGGAATCGAGCGGTGCGGGGAATGCTGGCCCATCGGGCCGCGGGCGAGCAATCTCCGGTCCCGCCTGATGTGACGGGCGGAGGGGAGCGGCGCGCGGCGCCGACCGATGGTCCGCGCTTCCTGGCCGCGTCCCCGAGGGGCCTGGCGATGGTACCGATTCAGCGGCTGGAATTCGTGCGGTCCACCTCGGGCTGGTTGGGCAGCATGATCGGCAACGTCGATACCGACGCGGTTACCTGGGTCGCGAACTTCAACCGGATCCGGGACATTCTGGACGAGATCGACGGCATGGTCGCGAAAGCAGGGGATAAGGGGCTCCAGACGACCTTTGCCACCCTTCAGGCATTCGTGCGCCAGTATCAGGATCTCACGATTCCGGCGAAAGATCGGGTCCAGGTGGGCACCTTGATCAACGACCATCTTGAGGAGGCAAGAAGTCTGCGCGAGAAGGCGGTGGACGCGGACAAGCGCCGGCGGGCCGAGGAAGAGCGGCTGGCGGCGGAGGCCGAGAAGAAACGGCTGGCGGAAGAAGCTGAGAAGGAGCGATTGGCCGAGGAAGCGCGGCGGGCCGAGGAGGCTCGGCTTGCTGAACAGCAGCGCATCGAGAAGCGCCAGGAACAATTCGCCCTGGCAGGATCGGCAAAGCAGACGGCGACCGTGAGCGGCGACATGCTGGGTCTCAAGACGAGCATGAGCGTTACGGCGGATCCGAGAGTGACCAAGGATAAGGAAGAGCAAAGAGCCGCCGCCGAGAAGAAACGGCTTGAGGAAGAGGCCGAGAAGAAGCGATTGGCCGAGGAAGCGGAGAAGAAACGGCTGGCCGAGGAGGCGGAGAAGAAGCGGCTGGCCGAGGAGGCTGAAAAGGAACGGCTGGCCAGGGAAGCCGAACAGAAGCGGTTGGCCGAGGAAGCGGAGAAGAAACGGCTGGCCGAGGCGGCGGAGAAGAAACGTTTGGCCGAGGAAGCGGAAAAGAAGCGGAAAGTGGAGGCCGACGCGGAGCCTGTTCTGGCCAGCCTGGCGGCGGCGGAGAAATATGGCTATGCCAAAACCCCCGAGGTTGCCGACCTGGAGAGCCAGTATCGGACAGCTCTTTCCGCCAAGGAATGGGAGGTTGCCTCGGAAAAAGCCGGCCTCCTCCGCACTCAGCTCATGACCATTTCTGGTCTTGTCACCGAGATAAGCGCGCGGCTGAAAGGGGTGGCGGATCAGAAAAAAGGGCTCAAGAAGGCGGTGACCAAGGATCGCATCTCAACACAGCAGGGGAAGCATGAGAGCTTGAGCTGGGCCGAAAAAGTGAAGGGTCTATTGCCGACCGAGGACGTCGATGGTGGACTGTCAAGTCTGGAGTTCGATATCGGCCAGGCGATCACGCTTGACGCGGAACTCAAGGCCATTGAAGACCGAATCCGGACCTTCAAAGACGATAAGATCTTGGTAAAGTATTTCCTGGATCAGTCGAAGAAGCTCCCAGCACTTTCCTGGGAAGATCAGACCAATAGTATGACTGATCCGACTGTCGCCGATGGCGTCCTCGCGTTCAAGGCCGAGTTGGATGAAGCCGAGAACGTAAAGCCGCGGTTCAAGTCGGTCGAGACGGGAGTCGAGGGTCTGAAGGATAAGCGGGCCCAAGCCTACCTGGAGGAAAAGCTCAAGACCCACGCTACCCTTGACTGGAAGGCGCAGGTCGCCAATCTGCCGGATCTCGAAGCCGGACTGGCGCAGGCCAAGGATGTCGCTAAGCGGCTGGCTGATCTTGAGGTGGGGGTGGGCGAGCTTACCGAGAATCCCTCGGGCCGCAAAAACCTGGAGGACTGGCTACTTGGCAACAAGGGTCTGACCTGGGAAGACCAACTGAAGGGCCTGACGAACGATCGGTTCGACAACGGCATTCTCAAAATGGAGACCAGGCTGCTCGGCTACAACAAACGCTATGCCGAAAAACTGGCGGCGGAGAAGAAGAAAGCCGAGGATGAGCGGCTTGCCAGGATAGCGGCGGCGGCGGAAAAGAAGCGCCTGGCCGAGGAAGCGGCGGAGGCCGCCGCGAGCGTGGCCGGCAATGGGACCGCCATCGCCACCATAACCGTCGCCTCGCTGACCGGTGCGGCCCAACTGATCAATCCCGCCACCAAGGTGGAGGAGGACAAGACCGAGGCTGACGCCGTGCAGGCGGTTCTGGACTGCATCGCCGCCGATACGAAGCCGGAGCTTACCCACCCCAATGGGCAGAAATGGGGCCGGCCCGCCAACACCTATTCGAACTTCGGCGGCCATCTGCCGGGCAAATCGGGCGCCGGCGGCTACAAGGAGTGGTATGTGGAAAAGGATCCGGCTGATGGCGATTATCATGGGAGCCGGCGCCTCTTGACCCGCAACGGCGCGAGCTATATCTACTACACCAGCGATCACTATACGACCTTCAGCAGGATCAAGTGATGGACGAGATGGATCCTTCCTTGCAATCATCCCTGGGCCTGGTGAACCTGGTGAGTCAGGCCAGCCAGGAACGCCTCATGCGCACCCTGGAAGGCTGGGGCGAGCGAGTGTTCGTGCTTGACGGAAGCGTCGTTCACGACGGAGAGACGTTTCTGGCCCAGGCAGCCCGCGATTTGTCGCTCACCCAGCGCGCGCGGTATCACTGGGCCGGGTTCCCGGATGACCTCTGGGGATGGCTGCTCAAAGTCGAGGACCATGACGTGTCCATCGTCTGGGCGCACGCCGACCGGATGCTCAATGGCGGCCTGGCCGATTTACTCCTGGCGGTGGAGTGCGTCTCGGGTGTGGCGCGCCAAGTCTACGACCCATCCGAATCCGGCTTCCCGCGCGAAATGAACCTCCGGCTATTCTTGCTGGGGGAGGGGGCCAATTTTCCTGAGTTCCCCCTCCCGCCGCCTGAGTCTGGTCTGCCGGTTGGGCGAACCGCCGACTGAGGTCGGCCGGCAGGAACGGGGGCACTGAGGTGCCGAGTCCGTGCCGCCACAGTCCTCGGTCGTCCTCGAGGGCATGGAGCGAGCTAGCAGAAAAACTGACGCCAGGCAGTCCACCAGTCCCCCGCCCGCACGGTGAGCCGGCGGTCACCGCTGACCTCGAGACCGGGCCGGCGCCGGTATTCGTCGAACGCCTCGGTACGGGTAAACTCCACCACGATCTCACAGGGTTTGCCGGGATTGTAGGCAGCGACCGCCCTCAGATCCCGCAAGGCCGCGCGAGCGCCTTCCTCGATCATCCGCCGGGCGCGGACGGGCGGGATCTGACGCGCGCTAAAGCGGCCAAGTCCTTGTTTCACCGCCACGGTAGTCAAGCCGGAACCAAGGAGATCCTCAGCCTCGCGGCAGGTCACGTCGTCGCCGGTCACCAGCACCACGGGGCAGCCCCAGGTCCCGCAGAGGGCCGCGTTGATCCCCGTCTCACCCACGAGCTTGCCGTTAAACCAGAGATTCTGCCAGGCCTGGCCGGATACCGTGTGGTTCATCACCCCATTCTGGGTACCGGCTCGGGCGTGCATCCCCACGAAGAGGGCGGCGTCGCAGCCCTGTTCCAGGAAGGCCGTGTATTCGGTCCACTCTCCCTGCACGACGTACTCGCAGGTAGGGTCAAGCAGCTCGGGCACCATCGAGTTAAAGCTCCACGGCCCCCCGGCCCCATGACAATCCATCACCACGATTTCGGTCGCCCCGGCGGCGCGGGCCCCGCGGATCGCCGCATTGATCTCCTCGGTATAGAGGCGGCGCCCTTCTTCATACATCGCATGACCACCCGTGACCTGCTCCCACTTGACGATACCCGACACGCCTTCCATGTCGCTGATAATATGGACCTTCATCGCTTCTCCTTTTTTCGGGCCACGCGCCAAGATGAGAGATTGCGCGATTGCCCCATCATCAGGATAGCGGGCGCGGGCACGACCCGCATCCCTATAACGTACCGGTGACTCCCCGTACGAGGCGCGGCCATAAGCTACCATGAGCGAAACGTGGGAGCCGTCTTCAACGCGAATCTGGACAGCCGGCTGGTAATCCACCGACTGGGGCCAGGACTCCGTGACGTGGTTGAGGCGCGGCGGGTAAATGGTGGAAAGGAAGGACAGGTGAGCCAAGGAGACTCCGTCACCCGGCAATCGCTACCGTGACCCGCGGCGCCTCGACCGTGTCCGGACTGATGGGATGAGTCGGCGGTCCTTCCTCGGCCTCCCGTCGCTGCTCCGCCGCGAGGGCGCGGAGAAACGCATCGACAATGGCCGCGTCCCACTGGTGTTCCCGACCCTGATGGAGAATGGCCGCCGCGTCCTGAATCCTCATGCCGCGGCGATAGGGGCGGTCACTGGTCATCGCGTCGTAGCTGTCTGCCACCGCGACCACGCGAGCGCCAAAGGGGATGTCGGTCCCCCTCAGTCCGTCAGGATAGCCGGCCCCGTCCCATCGCTCGTGGTGATGCCGCACGATCTTGGTCCCGCGGGCAAAGTCCGCATGCCGTTTGAGCAAGCTTTCCCCGTAGACCGGATGGGCCTCCATTTCCAGGCGCTCCTCGTCGGTGAGCCTCCCTGCTTTATTGAGGATCGCGTCGGGAATGCCGATCTTCCCGATATCGTGTACGCGCGCCGCCGCCACGATCAGAGTCACTTCCGGACCCTGAATGCCCAACTGACGGAGGATAGCGGCGCTGTATTCGGTCACCCGCCGGGAGTGGCCTCCGGTATAGGGATCGCGCAAGTCGACCGCGTCGGCCATGTTTTCCAGCAGCTGCCGGGTGCTGTCTTGCAGTTCCCTGAGAATCTTGAACGCCTTATAGACCAGCCCCGCCGGCACGGCCAGCAGGGCCAGAATCCAGGCCCCCTCCCCCGCCGCCATGGCGCCGATCAGGCCAACGCAGTATTGCATCCCCTCGGGCAGGGCAATCTCCCGCGCCGTGACCACCATGACGTGCAATGGTGAGTCAGTCCCCATCGGCGCCAGAACGAGCGGCAGGGTTGCGGTATCGAGCGCGGCCATCACCACGGCCGCCGCTGCCAGGGCAGCGGGCCAGGGCATGGCACCCGCGGGGGCTTGGGCGACGAGCGCGCTCAGGAGGACAATGACGATCCGTCGCCCGGCCTCGGTGGCGATATCGCTGAGATAGGCACCGCTAATTCTCCGCGCCGAGACCTCGCCGCATAGGGCGCCCACCCCGGCGGCGGCCGCTGCCAGCAGGGGCGGCACCAACACGGCCAGGAGGTAATAGGCGACGGTGAATAGATTCACCTTGATCTGGTGACGGATATGAATGGGGTACTTGTAGCTCACCACCACGGCGCCGGTCAGGCATATCGCCAGGGCCATGGTTGGTAGGAGCGCGCTGTCCGGCGCGGTGGGCGCGCGGAGCCAGCCGAGAAGCAAGCTGAGTAAGGCAAGGCCGGCGGTTGCCAGGCTCACGCCCGGTTGCGGCGGAACGGTGACGCCCAGTCGTCGCCAAGCCGCGAGTCGCACGCCTACCGGTCCTCCATCCGTTGCCATGATCTCCACGCCCCACCTGGCGGGCACGAAACTCCCGCGATATTCACGCACGGCCCCGGCCGCCGGCTCGGAGAAGTACCTCGCGAGTATAAAGCGTGCCCTAGCACGAAGGTAGTACCCGTTTGGGTAACTACGCCCGGACTGGCTATACCGGAGTAGCACGTAAGGGTACTGCTGAGGTCCTGCCAGCCAGCGTACGATAGCGGCGGTGGGGCAGCCTCGCGATTCACGAGCATATGCCCCGCGGGAATGGATAGCGAAAGGAGTCGCGTCATCGAAGCGAAAATCTTGCCTCGTCGACCTCGTACCGCATTCGCCGTGGTCCTACTGGTACTCGGTCTACTCGGCAGTCCCCTGGCCATGCATCAAGCGGATGCCGCCGTGGCCTGTCGATCCGATCCGGTCCTGCTGGTCAACGGCGCGCTCGTCGATATCGTATCGATCTTGCAAACCGATCCCAGCGCGGTCCAGGAACTGGACTATACGATCACGGTTTCGCCGTGGTCGCTGCTCGGCCCAACCAGGCTCACGGTCGGTCTGGGGTTCCCGGAAAAGGTGACCTACGTCTACAGTCCCTGGCAGCGGTGGGGGACGATGGGGATCACGGCGACCGTGATCACGCAGCCGGGCATTGCTCCGTTTTCCACCACCGTACAAGCATCGTCGCTCCTCCGGTTCAGTTCCGCGGACGGTGCAAGCAACTCACCGGTATCGCTCTCACTGGCCGGTCTCCTCATGCTCTAGCCAGGGGAAACGCCCCACGGGGTACGGTCCCGGTGTCACGGTCGACCGGGGCTCTGGTGGAGGCGGCAATCATGCCATGGTCGCCGCCTCCACGAAAGAGTAGCGGCTATAGCGGCTGATGGAGTCTATACGTTTCCCGGCGCGGAAACCGGCTTATTGCCTGATGTCGGGTATTACGGCACCGCGTTCTTCCCCCGGATCACGGATCGAGATAAGCCGATTCCCTTCGCGCCCGAACTGGCGGTTGAGGTCGCCTCGCCCTCCCAGACGTCCGCGGACATGGCCGCGAAGGCTCGGCGTTACCTCGGTGGTGGAACCCGCTTGGTGTGGATTGTCTGGCCACACTCGGCCACGATCGATGTGTGGCGAGTGGGAGATTGGCAGCCTTCCGCCACCCTCAGGGTGGGCGACCAGCTCGACGGTGAGGCTGTTTTGCCGGGGTTTACCCATCCGGTGGCGGACATCTTTGACGTGTGAGGCTGCCTCACGTTCCTTGGGCGCGCCCATCGTTACTATAGCCGCTCGATAATGGTCGCCGCGCCCTGGCCCACCCCAATGCACATGGTGGCCAGCCCATAGCGGTGCCCGCGCCGGCCCATCTCGCGCACCAGCGTGGTCACCAGGCGGGCGCCGCTGCAGCCCAGGGGATGGCCTATCGCGATAGCGCCGCCGTTGGGATTGACCCGCGCCGGATCAAGATCTAGCTCACGGATGCAGACGAGTGACTGGGAGGCAAACGCCTCGTTCAGTTCGATCACGTCGAGATCCTGAACTCGCAGACCGGCCCGCGCCAGCGCCTTCCGAGTCGCGGGGATCGGCCCGATCCCCATCACCGCCGGATCCACCCCTACCGCGGCGCTGGCCACCACGCGGGCCAGGGGTGTATAGCCCAGTTCCCTGGCCCGGCGCTCGCTCATGATCAGCAGGGCCGCCGCGCCATCGTTGATCCCGGATGAGTTGCCCGCCGTCACCGTGCCGCCCGGGCGGAAGGCGGGCTTGAGAGCCGCCAGCTTCTCCAGGGTGGTATCGGCGCGCGGGTGCTCGTCCCGTTCCACCAGGACTCGCTCGCCCTTCTTCCCCGCCCGCGCCTCCACCGGCACGATCTCTCCCGCGAAAAAGCTTTCCTCCTCGGCGCGGGCGGTTCGCAGTTGGCTCTCATAGGCAAAGCGGTCCTGGTCCTCGCGAGAGACGTGAAACCGTTCGGCCACGTTTTCCGCCGTCTCGCCCATGCTGAAGGGGTAATGCAGGGCATCGAGCTTGGGGTTGTTGAAACGCCAGCCCATCGTGGTGTCGAATAGCTTCATCTCGTCACGCGGGAAGGCAACTTCCGGCTTGGCCATCACGTAGGGAGCGCGAGTCATGCTCTCCACGCCGCCGGCAATAAAGATATCGCCCTCGCCGGCGGCAATGGCGTGGGCGCAGCGGTTTACCGCCTCCAGGCCCGAGGCGCACAGGCGATTGACGGTCATCCCGCTTACACTCACCGGGAGGCCGGCCAGGAGGAGGGCCATGCGGGCCACGTTCCGGTTATCCTCACCGGCTCCGTTCACGTTGCCGAACACCACGTCGTCCACCAGGGCCCCCTCAAGGTGGTTCCGCTCGACGATCGTCCTGATCACCAACGCCGCCAGGTCGTCTGCCCGTTCGTACCGGAGCACCCCGCCGTGGCGGCCGATGGGGGTGCGGATAGCGTCCACGAGTACCGCGGTTTCCATGATGGTGTCCTTACTTCGATGGCATGTGGCGGCCGGGCCGGCCGGATTCTGTTACCGCATTATAGCCCGCGCGTTCATCCGCCGCACCGCACGGCGGGCGCGCCAGGCATGTACTGCCACGCGGAGCTAGCGCCTCTCGCCGCGGCTCATGTTCTGGGTGGTGACCGGCACCACATCCGTCAATGAGACGGTGGTCTCCGCCGAACCGGGAGCGCGCGGTCACCAGCAGGCGGGCGGCGATGAATGCCTGCGCCACCGCCTCCCGGCGGGCCGTTCGCTGGGGATCGGGCAGGACAAACTCGCTGATCGCCGCCCGCCGCCGCGTCGTATCCTGCTCGGTGAGGCCGGGATCGATCAGGCGGAGGAACAGGGCGCGGGCCAGGGCTCGATCCGCGTCGCTGGCCAGGGCGCCATAGGTTGCCTCGGCATGCAGGGCCAGCGCCCCACGCGCTCCGCCCAGTGCCTGGTACGCCTGGCTGGTCAAGCAGCGCCCTTCGCGACGGGTGAAGAGTTGATTGAGGGTGAACTGGAGGAGCGGCAGGGCACCCGCCGCGTCCCTCGCTCCAGGTCGGCAACCCCACGGACGCTCAAGCCCGCGCGCTCGGCCAGCTCTTCCTGGGTCAGTCCGGCGGCTTGCCGGTAGCGCCGGAGCAAGGCCGCGAAGGTTATCGGCTGGATTGCTCCCTCCATCCCGTCCGCCTGTTCCCGCGCCGCGTGGTCGGCGCCGCCTGCGGTCACCGTACCGTGGCGGTAATCATAGCAGGTTGGGTTGGCCCATTACCTTCCGCCAATCGCGGCGGCCATGGCGGCGGCGACCAGCAACATGGTCCCGGCCGGCGCCTCGGGTATATCCGCCCGACCAGCGGGCGTCGCTACGGGTGAAAGCGCGCCTGTCCGAGTGCCTGGGCCTGCTGGAAGTGCGTCCGCTGGTCGCGGGGACGGACGGGATGTAGGGGACAGCGAAAGGGATCGGGCTACGCTACATCGGGTGAACTGGGCTCATCGGGTGAACTGGGCTCCGCCCGATGATGGGGTACGGGGTAGGCATCAGGCACCGGCGCGACCATTGGGTGAGGGTGCGGTGCCCCTTCCAGCTTCGGCGCCCGCGCCGTGTTCCAGGGGGCAAAGGCGTTCTTGACCTGGTGTAGCGCCGGAGCGAGCGCGGGAAAGTGGCGAAGCAGGACGGTCGACATGTCATTGTCGGCGATCCACGTCATGCCGGCTTTCGTGTAGACCCGCTCCGTGAAATCCGTGGTGAAGAATCGATCACTATTTAAGCGGCGTGAGGCCATGACCGCGAAGATGCGGAAAGCGGTGTCGCTGAAGCCGAACCCCTTCGGCAGCGGCTCGGCGTACAGCCCCACCATGAGGTCGACCCGGTCAATGTCATTCTCGTAGACGCGGCGCAACCGCGCGGCCCATTCCGGATTGTCCGTTAGTTCCTCGAACGTCCGCGCCGGACGGCGATGGACCAGCCGGCGGAACGTATTGTAGCGAGGCACGCCGCGCTCCCGGCTACGCAAAATGTCAATGCTTGCCAGATCGATCAAGGTGCCGTCCGGCTCAAGGCGCTGACGCAGGAAGCTCGGAAAGTTGTGCAGCGTGATGGCGCCGGGATGCGCGGTCCCGAATGAATAGAGCCCATTGGCCATGGACACCCGCGCGAGGACATCGTGGGCCTGCCCGTCAGCCACCTCGGGGAACGTGCGCTCCTCAAGGAGCGCATTGCCGACGAGGGAGCGGAAGCTGAATTCGTCGGGAATCAGGGGGTGCATACGATAGACCGCGACGAACTCTTCGGTCATGGCATAGGGCACGCCGAAGTGATCGGTCGGCGCGCCTGGAATACCGCTCAACACCTCACTATCGCTCAGGCGTCCCAGGAGCCGCGACAAGCGCTCTCCTTGCATTCCCCACCAATTGACGCGCATGGCGAGAGGCAGCGCGGGATGGCCGAGAATACCTGGGGTCCATTCGACTGTATGGATCTTAGCCAGCAAGGCGGCGATCACCAGGCGGCCATGCTCGAAGAGTTCATCGTCCGACCACGTCGGATAGTCCGCCCGTAAGCGATCGCAGACGGCATTATGTTCAAGGGTGAACAATGTGTGCAACAAGCTCAGGCCGATCCACCAGTTGCCCTGTACGCCCGTGACATCGGTGCCGGTGAGTGGATCTCGGGGCAGCAGGCCGTCCGGTCCGATAGCCAGCTTACCCGCCACGCCGGAGCGCACCCGAGCCTGGCTCCTTGGATCGCTGCCATAGATCTGGGAAGCGTCCCACCAGTGCGTGACGACATTGGCATAGGTCGGTGGCAAGCCGGTGGTATGTGGTGAATGCGGATCGCGCCGGGTATGCAGGATCTCCATGGGCCGATGCGGCCAGGGATCGTCAGCCGCGAGAGGAATCCGCCAGCGGTGCTCCTTCGCGTTCTTGCCGTGGCTGAACCAGTCGTGGACCATGAATTGGAGCCAGGCCGCCGCCAGCAGGTTGAGCGATGTCGCCGGCTTAAACGTATCGCGGGCAAGCAGTTCGTTGCTGATCGTGCGCGGATTCGGGGTGAGGATGGCTGGCTCGGACTCAGGGTAGGTCGCTTTGATCGGCACATTGCGCCCGAAGCGCGTCTGAGCCGCACCCATGGCCGGATCTCCGAGATCGTTGTAGGTGCCGTCGGTCGTTCGCGCGGTGAGATAGCGCATATCCGGCGGGGGCGGCGGCACGACGGCCTGGGTATACCGCGGGGTCGCCGTATCGTGAAGATTGCGCTGCCGCATCCGCATGCGGATGCCGGCGATGGCGATGATTGCCAGGGGCAGCGGCAGCTTGTCCCAGCCAACCAGCCGGTCGACCGCTTCCGTCAGGGACATGAACCAGCCCGGAAACCGCGGAGCCCGGCCCTCCACCGGCTGCCGCTGAGCCTGGTGATGGTGCCGCTCCGCCGCGCTGTCCGACAGTCCGGTGGATCTCGTGGTCCCGGTGCCGAAACGGTTGCCCATGGTGCTCGCCCTCCAACCCCGCGGAGCGTGCCCTGCATCGCAAGGCCGATTGAACGCGGACAGTGAGGCCATACACGAGTCTACTGCAAGTACAATACGTCAAACTGCCGCCCATTGGCTAGCGGCGTAGGAGATCTAGGGCGTGTTGTGCGTCATGCGTCTGAGCGCGACTGGGCAATGAGCGCGAGGACGGTATTCGCGAGGGAGATGACTGCCGCGGTCCGGGTGCTACGTGCCGGCAATCCGGCCAACACGGCCGCGCCGACATCGGAGGCATGGATGATCGGCGCGATGCGGAGCGCCTGACGCCGCACCTCACCTGGACCAAGCAACAGCTGGATGCCGATGATCAAGGTGCGCACGCCAAACATCCTGAAGGCATAGAGCGCGGCGGGATTGGCGGCGGGATCGGCTCCCAGGCCGCGCAGGAGGAGCCTGGGTGCGAAGAGCGCTCCAGCACCATTAACACACCTGATAGCCGCAAGTAGGATCCGGGCAACGTTGCCAAGGCGCGATTCCTGGTCAATCACGCTTCTCTCCTCTCCGCTCGGCAGGATATTTTCGACCCGCGGGTCCATTATCCGACGATTCGCTTCTTCACTTTGCCGCGCGCACCACAACTACATCCATGGTATATGGGGGGACACTGACTGAAAGGGCCGCGCCCGACAGGTGCAAGGCACTAGCCGCGACTTCTGGAGAGCCGAGGCCGGTGTGGGCCGCGTTATCCTGGGCCATGCCGTACGAATAGATGGTGGCCGAACCGGCGGCAGTAAAGCCCGAAACGGTGAGCGCCGCCCGCAACACGTCGCTGGGGCTCTTGTTGATCAACAGGAGGGTTACGGATCCATCCTTCCGGCGCGCGGCGAAGGCATCCAGGAGACGATTGTTGGAGGCGGCCCGGAGTACCTGGTCGCCGCCCGCCGCGAAGTGAGTCAGAAGCTCACGAGTATAAAAGGTGGGGTAGCGATCGCCGGCGGACGCAAGCACCTGGTAGCCGCCGTACAGGCGCCAACCATATAACGACGTACTGTTGTTGTTCTTCTTCTCCATGCCATCGTCCCGAAAATCCCACCAGAGCAGCGCGTGAAGCTCGGTTTGCGTGGCGTAGCCCAGGCTGTCCGCCAGATACAGGCCGTTTACCAGGCTGGTCGTCTGCTTGCCGGGGTTGTTGGTCACCGAATTGTTCTCGGTGCAGAAGATCTCTACCCGCCG
>DATLQX010000114.1:0-2100 GCA_035534995.1 Chloroflexota bacterium
CCACCCTGGAGTTGGTACGCGGGCGCCTCCTGCGCCGTGGCGCTCTTCGAGATGAGCGGCGGGCTGCGCTACACCTACCGGGGCGGCTGGTCCGCCGAGGGGCGCCAGACCTCCTGGGAGGGTGAGTGGCGCGCTATCGGCCCCGGCGGCACCGCTACCTGGGACGGCACCGAGCCGCCCGTGGCCGAGGTAGTGGTAGGGAAGGAAGGAATCTTCCGGCCGGTGGAGGAACGCCGGCGGCCGGCGCCGATCTGGGAACATACCGGCATCGCCGCCTCCTTGCGAGAGTTCCTGAACGCCCTGGAGACCGGGGCCGCGCCGATGGGCGAGTGCCACGACAACCTCAAGAGCCTGGCCATGGTCTTCGCCGCCATCGAGTCGGCTGCCGCAGGGCGGCGGGTAGCGATCCGGATCTGATCGCAGGACATGGTAGCGGCTCATCCATGGCGATGCGGCTATGCCGGTCGCGCAGACCAAGGATGTCTCGGACTGAGCGGTTACTTACGCTTGTAAATCTGATGCGTACCTACGCGCCGCCAAATGATATGGCGTTTCCCTGGGATGGGGGACGGCCCGTAGGAAAAGGGGGCACGCCCATCATTGCCGTCCCACGTCATCTCCCAATAGTCCCAGTTGACCCTTCATCGGATGGACGCGAAGACTTCCGCGAAATGCTCCGGTATCCGCGTCTTCAATGAAGTCCCGAAGCGCATTGCGGAACAATCGCTTCTCTTCCCGGTTCAGGCCATTAAACTCTCGTGTAAACCGCTCATCCTCTTCATAGGTGAGCATTGCGGTTTATTGGTCCGACCGAGCCGCCAAGGAGGCCAGGAAGTCTTCGTCGCTTGCATGGAATGTCATGCGGCCTGCTGCTTCATCAGCATTGGCCTCCCGTTCCCCAGCCTGCCACTCTTCCGTCCAGAACCACGCCTGGTCAGAATTGATGGCGACCATAATGAGGTAGGCCGTCCGGCGAAGGGCGCTCACCATGATGGTCTCGTCCTGGTATTTGGCCTGGACCTCGGCGGGCGCGGCGGCAATGATATCGGCGTAGTTATCCGCTTCACGGATGAGATTGGCCACCACAGTGATGGCTGCCTCATCCGTAAGTGGTCGTACGCCTTGACGTATGCGCTCAATCCCTCGCGCCGCCACAGTCATGAACGGCTCGGTCGCGGTAGCGACTCGCTTCTTCGCTTCGGGAACAGTCAGAAGTGTCACGAAAGTTCCTCCTAGCAGCCCACGAAGACCTTGGCGGCGAGGGCTACATCCCCATGGTACAGCTTCAGGAGGCTACAAGTCAGCGAAAATGTCCGCGATGGGATGGCGGAAGCCCGGCACGACATCCTCGCCATCGAGTGTGTCATCGACACCGAGGGTGCTGGAGGGATGTCGATCTCCAGAGCGCCAGACATCGACTTGCCGAAGGTCCGGCCAGACGATCCATACCAGGCGCGTACCACCCTCAAGGTAACGTTGGGCCTTGTCCGCCAGGTCGCTATGGTTCTGGGCAGGCGATGCCACCTCGACGGCCAGATCAGGGGCGAAAGGGATGGGTTTCTTCTTATCGATGAGCGGTAACTTTGCCGCGCCGACAAAACCGACATCCGGGAGCAGTCCGGTCTCCGCCTTGGGAAACTTGTAGACACCGTCCGCTCCAGTTACCGCGCCCAAGCGGCGCGAACGCGCGTAGCCAAGTAAGGCGGCAAGGATGATCCCGGCGATGGTCGTGGCGTCGAAAGCACTCCCGGCCACCCGAACCAGTACCCCTTCCACCACCTCATAGCGCCAGCCGTCATCGGCAATGGTCAGCAGATCCTCGACCCGCGTGGGGCCGACCCCTGGGACAATCTCGGCCCATGGAGCTAGTGTACTCGACGGATGGGAGGCACGCGCATTGCTCATGGCTCGATTGTGGCGCATCGGGTGGAGATTTGCAACCGCCAACCCGCTACTCCACCGCCTCGGCCACCACCAGCACGTCGATCCCACGCGCCAGGCGCAACAGATCGTGGGTGACCGATCCTTGTACCTTTTCCGCCCAGCGGCCACGGGTCGATTGGCCAATCACCAATTGGGTCACTCGATTGGCGCGCGCGT
>DATLQX010000115.1:0-2827 GCA_035534995.1 Chloroflexota bacterium
GCCGGCTGGGAGGTCTACCACATGAAGGGATCGCAAGTGGATCCCAACGTGATCTTCGCTTCGCAAACCAGCGGCTGGTTCGGCCAGCTTATCCAGCGCTCCGATGACGGCGGCAAAACCTGGCATCAGCCCGGCCTCAAGTCCGGCGAGCCAGAAATGCCCAACTTCCCGAACAAGGCGCCCAACCGCTTCCTCTATGACACCAGCGACGCTACCGGCCATCCCCTCACCACCCACCAGTGGTACGACGGCACCCAGCACCCGTGGGAGTTCAAGCGCGTCTGGCACATCGAACCTTCACTCACCGACTCCAACGTGGTCTACGCCGGCATTGAAGACGCGGCGCTATTCAAATCCACTGACCGCGGCGAGAGCTGGCACGAGCTCTCCGGCCTGCGCGGCCACGGCACCGGCCCCCAGTGGCAGCCCGGCGCCGGCGGCATGTGCCTCCACACCGTGCTGCTCGATCCCGCAAATCCGGATCGTATCTACATCGCCATCTCCGCCGCCGGCGCCTTCCGCACCGACGACGGCGGCAAGACCTGGAAGCCGATCAACAAGGGCCTGAGATCGCCCTACATGCCCGACCAGGATGCCGAAGTCGGCCACTGCGTCCACCATGTCGCGCTGCACCCGTCGAAGCCCAGCACGCTCTTCATGCAGAAGCACTGGGACATCATGCGCTCCGACGACGCCGGCGATTCCTGGCACGAAGTCAGCGGCAACCTGCCCACCGACTTCGGCTTCGTCATCGATGTCCACGCCCACGAACCCGAGACCATTTACGTGGTCCCCATCAAGAGCGATTCCGAGCATTTCCCCATCGACGGCAAGCTCGAGGTCTACCGCAGCCGCTCCGGCGGTAATGAGTGGGAAGCGCTCACCAGGGGCCTCCCGCAGAAAGATTGCTACGTGAACGTCCTCCGCGACGCCATGGCCGTCGATCGGCTCGACGATTGCGGCATCTACTTCGGCACCACCGGCGGCCAGGTCTACTGCTCGCCCGACGGCGGCGACACCTGGCGCACCGTGGTCCACGACCTGCCCGCGGTACTCAGCGTCGAAGTGCAAACGCTGCCGTAGCTCAAGCCGTGCCCCATCCATCGCACAGTTCTATCGTGCGATGGGTGGGATTAGCCAACACCGCCCGTGCCCCATCCATCGCACAGCTTTATCGTGCGATGGGTGGGATAACCTAACGCCGCTAACGCCGCTAACAGCCTGTGGTGCAAGTCGAATGGCGAGGGAAACCGTCCCTCAGGGGCTGAAGCCCAGTTGATTTTGCCGCACTTGCGGCACGACTGAAGTCGTGCCCTTTCAAAACCGGACTTTTACCACGGGCTGCTAACACCCCTAACACCGCTAACACCGCTAACACCGCCCATGCCCACTCACACCATCCGCGTCGCCCTCCCCTTTCATCTCCGCAATCTCGCGCAGGTGGGCGCCGAAATCACCCTCGATGTCGAACCCCCCATCACCCTGCGTTCCGTCCTCGACGCCCTCGAAGCCCGCTACCCCATGCTCCGCGGCACCATCCGCGAGCACGGCACCTTGCAGCGCCGACCGTTCCTGCGCTTTTTCGCCTGCCAGGAAGACCTCTCCCACGATCCCGTGGACAAGCCCCTCCCCGAAGCCGTCGCAACCAGCCAGGAACCGCTCCTCGTCATCGGCGCCATCGCCGGCGGCTCATCGACTTCGCCCGATTGCTCTCGGTCTTGACCGCCCGGGCCCATTCAATGCCGCCGGAACCTCGTTCCATTTGGGCGGGCTTGACTGGCTTTCTGTCGCCCAGGTGGCCGACAGCTCGTCCCCTTTACCTCTTGGGCAATCGCTTTGTTTTGTTCCACTTTGCAGCGAAATGTGGCCTGCGTCACGCCTCCTTATGACGCCCGACACATTCTGCGTTCCCCGCGCGGCGTAACCTCGTCTCCCGGATAGTAGATAAATCCCGCCAGCACCCGGAGCCGCCGATCCCGGGCCCGCTCCCCGTTTCCTGACGGAGGGAGTGGGCCATGCAACTCGGGTTTGGCAAATACATTCGCATTATTCTAATCGCGCTCTTCGCCCTTGCCTTCACCGCTACCTCTTTCTGTGACCCGCTGTCCGGCGGCAACACCCAGAACGACAGCAAAACCCGGAAGCAGATCGACCACCTCCGCAAGCTCGCGGCTCGGGGTCACGTTCCGGAACAGATCGAGCTGGCCGCCGCTTACATGACCGGCCGCGGCGTTCCCCAGGACCTTATCCAGGCCGCTCACTGGTATCAGAGAGCCGCGCTGTCGGGCGATCCCGACGCCGAAAACCAGATCGGCTACCTCTGCCAGTACGGCATCGGCGTCCCCGTCGACCCCATTCGCGCCTTCCACTGGTATCAGCTCGCATCTGCTTCCGGCTCGCTCCAGGCCAAGGTCAACATGGGTGTCTCCTACCTCATCGGCATGGGTGTTCGCGCGAACCCTTCCACCGCCCGCCAGCTTTTCCTTGAGGCGGCCCAGAAGGGAAGCGGTCTCGGCGCTGCCTATCTCGGCGATGTGTACCTGCTTGGTTCGGGAGTCGCCCGCGATCCGGCCGAAAGCGAAAAATGGTTCGCCATGGGCGTGCGCCAGCACGATCCCGTCGCCGCCTTCAACCTCGCCTATCTGTTTTCTATCGCTGCGGACCACGAGCACGATCTCGCCCGCGCCGTCCATTTCCTTCAGCTCTCCGCTGCAAAGGGCTATGTTCCCGGCATTCATCAACTGGGGCTCCTGCTCGTTCGACATCCCGAACTCGCCGATTCGCCCCAGCAAGCCGTCTCCTTGCTTCAGGAATCCTCCACTGCCGG
>DATLQX010000116.1:0-30642 GCA_035534995.1 Chloroflexota bacterium
GGCCGGGAGCCCTGGGCTGACCGTGGCCAAGCTGGGGGAGGCCGAAGTCTTCGCCGACCATGGAATCGAGGACTTTTTTATCGCCTATCCCCTGTGGGGGGAGATCAAGTGGGAGCGCCTGTGCCGCCTGGCCGAGCGGGCGCGGGTCCGGGTGGCCGCCGACTCCTATGAGGTACTGGAAGGGATGTCGCGCGTGGCGGCTCGGCACGGACGGCGGATCCCCTACCGCCTGGAGCTGGATAGCGGGATGGGCCGAGCCGGCATCCAAACATATGAGGAGGCTCTGGCAATCGCCCGCCGCGCCGAGCGTTTGCCGGGAGTCGAATTGGTGGGCTTGATGGGGTACGCCGGGCACGCGGGCGGCCAACCGGATCTGGAAGGAATCCGCCAGGTGGGACTGGCGGAAGGCCGCCATTTAGTGGCGGCGGCGGAGTTCTTCCGCGCCCACGACTTCGCCGTCCCCGAGTTGACCGTGGGCGGCACTCCCACGGGGAAGCACGCGGCTACGGTCGCCGGCATTACCGAGATCCGTCCCGGCACCTATGTCTTCTCCGACCGGAATCAGGTCACCACCGGCTGGGGCGATCTGGATGGCTGTGCCCTGCGGGTCCGCGTGACCGTGGTCAGCCGTCCCACCGCGACGCGGGCGATCATCGACGCGGGGGCCAAGACGCTGAGCAGCGACGACGCCATCCGCGGCACCGGCCACGGCGCCTTTATCTGCCATCCAGAGTTTTCCCTTGACAGTCTCTCCGAGGAGCATGGGGTCATGACCGTGCCCGCCGGCGCCGACCTCCCGATTGGCAGCCGGCTGGAGCTGATCCCCAACCATGCCTGTGTCTGCTTGAACCTCCACGATCAGGTGGCGGCGATTCGCGGCGAGAGGGTCGAGGAAATCTGGGAGGTAGCGGCGCGCGGCAAGGTTCGTTAACGCATTTTAGGCCCCAAACTTATAGACCGGCTTGACCTGATCAAGCCAACTGTCGAGTACCTGAGCCGAGCGATCGAATCCGTCAAGGGTTTGCCCGATCCCTTCCGGCCGGCTCCGGTCCAGCCAGGTCCGCTGATACTCGTAGCGCAGGTCGTGGATTTCGCGCTTGAGCGCCCTCAGTGTGACCGCCAGGGCATGCCGCTCCTCGTCGGTGCTCGCCGCCGCCAGCCGCCGCCCCGTCTGGGCGCGGCGGGCGGCGTGCGAGATCAGGGCCGCCGAGATCCGGTATTCGGCCAGGGTGGCCCGAGCCTCTTTCCTCGTCGCCTCCTCCCGGATCGCCGCCCCATGCAAGTGGGTCAGCCTCTCGCCTGCCAGTTCCGCCAGTTCGCGCATGCGGGCCAGCGACTGATCCGAGATAGCCATGCAATGGGAATCGGTGAGCGGATCGCCCATCAACAACTCGATACTTCGCGACCCATTGAAGCGCAGGATGCCCGGCAGGGTACACGCCTCGCTCAGGGCGCGGATCGCGCCAAGCGCGGCGTCGCCCTCCACGGAGCCGAATTGGATCTGGGTGAAGCGCTGCTCGAAGTCATCATCGGATAGGACTCCCGGCGTCCACCCCTCCGCCGCTCCGTAGGCGTAGCCGTACCAGCTCTCACCTGGCAGATTGGCGTGGCCGTGGTCACCCCAATCGGTGTTCAGCACCCCCATCGCGCCCACGCGCCTCCCGGCTTCGACGAAGTTGCGGATGTTTACCCGCGAGTTGGCCAGACGGGGGAAGAGTGAGTTCCAGCTGGAGGTGCCGGGGCAGGCCATCTGGCGCAAGCCAACCTCGTGAAAACCGTTGACCTGTGGATAGTCGTCCTTGGCCTCGTAGGCCCAATTCAGGAGGATCGTGTCCTTCGGGATCTCCGCCACCAATTCTGGGTAATGCAGGAAAATGTCATCCCAGACCATCATGGTTCGTCCATACTGGGCGGCAAGTTCGTGGAGCCGGAGAATATGGCCCAGGTAGAGCCGGCCCTTCCCCTCCCGCTCCGCCGCGTCCCGGCTCTTCCCGGTCCCCAGGTCATAGGTTTCGTCGCTGCATACGTTGAAATAGCGCGAACGGAAGCAGGCCAGATGATCGGCATACAGGTCGTTGAGCAACTCGTAGGTGCCGGGATCGGTGGGGGCCAATCCCCAAAGCTGGTCCGACTCGGCAAGGTGGGCGTATTCCGGCAACTCCAGAATCTTACGCATATGGCCAAACGACTGGAGGCAAGGGACCAACTCGACATAACGGTCACGGCAATAGGTATCCAGGGCTATCAGTTCCGCCGGAGTAAGGGCGCCCCACCCCTGACCGATTGTTGGATGGCGCCGGAAGGTGAAGGTATGCTCGGTGTAAAGTTGCAGCATGTTGATCTTATAGGCGCTGATCACATCTACGATCCGGTACAGGGTTTCCAGGGTAGGAACCCTCCCGCGGGAGATGTCGAGCATCACGCCCCGCCAGGCCAGGGCTGGGGCGTCGGCAATCCGCACGGCGGGGATAACCAGATCGGCTCCCGCAATCAGTTGGCGCAGGGTGCGGGTTCCCTGGACCAGGCCCGCCGGGCCGGCGCCCCAGAGCACCACCCGAGCGCCATCCACGCTCAGCGTGTAGGCTTCGGGCGAATCACCCTCAGGCCACTCGGAGGGCGGCGGCGCGTCGGGGAATCGCGCCTCGTCCCGCCCGCGGACGGCGAGCACGAGGGTGTTCTGGGTGACTGGGCAGTGCAGTTGTGGCTGAATCGGCGCCTCCACCCCTTGGGCCTGGATCGCGGCCTGTACGTCCTCGGCGGCTAGCCATTCGCCGCGGTCGGCGCCATACGCCACCACGATGCTGATCCCGCTCCGAAGCGGAAACGCCTCGGCGCCGGGTATCGGGTCAAGGGTCACGGGTTGGGGGAGGATCGAGGGAACGGACATGGGCACAACTCGCTTTCGCTCGGCAAGCGCTCTCTGGCAAAGCCCGCGCGGCCCAGGGACCGCCTCCTCACTATACCCGGTTCGGGGATGCGCTCACGAGCCAAGCTACCCAAAGGTCATGTTGCGAGACGCCCGCTGGACAGGTAAGGTTTTGAATACAACTAGGTTGATCTCATGCCCTGGGAGCGGGTCATTCTCGCGGATTTCCCAAAGAGCGGGAAACGCGATGCATGAGCCCATGATCGGCGATCATCGAGAATCACTCCTCAGATACATCCCGTGATCGCGACAGGAAGGACATTGCCGGTGGCACGACCCAGCCCGCGGGCCGAGTGTACGTCCTATCCCTCACCTCCGCTGCCGGCATCTCTCTACGAGGATGTCTTTGATCTGGCGGTGGTGGGCATGGCCTTACTTTCCCTCCAGGGTGGCTATCTCAGGGTTAATCCCGCTCTCCACCGCCTGTTGGGCTACCAGCCCGACGAATGGCGGGAGCGCTCGTTCGGTTGGCTCGATCATCCCGATGATCCGCCGGTGGCCCTGGAACGGCTGGCGACGTTGGCGGTGGGTGAGCCTGCCGGCGCCTGCGTGGAAAAACGTTGTCTCCATAAGGACGGCCATTGGGTGTGGGTACAGTTGCACCTCTCATTGGTCCGGGATGGGATGGGCGTTCCCACGCATGTGGTGGCCCAGTGGGTGGATATCCAGAACCTCAAGCAGGCGTGGGAATCCGTGCGCGCGAGCGAGGATCGTTTCCACACCCTGGTGGAGACAGCGCCGATGGGTGTGATGGTGGTGAACGCGGACGGGGCCATGGAGGTTGCCAACGCCGCCGCCCAGAATATGCTTGGTTTTTCCTCGGCCACTCCCGGCTCGCTGGCCGGTCATCTGCGGGCCATTTCCTGGCGCGATGCCGAAACCGACGAAGCGCTCTCGCCGGAGAACATGGTCTCGGACTCCGGACCGGCGGGGGAGACGGCGCGCGGACGAAGGGTGCGCTTCCGCCATCCTGGCGATGCCACCGAGCGCTGGGCCACCACGCGCACGGCACCCTTGCACGGTCCTGGCGGCCGCGTTGAGGGCGCGCTTGCCGTGGTAACCGATGCCACGCGGGAACAAACCCTGGTAGCGGAGCTGGCACGCCTCGCGCATCACGACGTGCTGACCGGGCTGCCCAATCGGCGCCTAATGCACGAAACCCTGGGGCGGACGATTGATATCCATGAGGATCAATCGTTGTCTCTGTTGCTTGTCGATCTGGGCGGTTTCAAGGAGGTGAACGATACGTTGGGACACGAGGCGGGCGATGCCCTCCTCCGTGAGGTAGGGCGCCGGCTCCGCGCCATCCCCCGCGAGCGCGATCTGGTGGCTCGTCTGGGAGGCGACGAGTTCGCGCTGCTGCTCCCCGCCACTGGGCGCGCGGGAGCGGAAGAAGTAGCACAGACCATCTTGCGGGCAATCCGGGCGCCGATTATCCACGAAGGTCGTTCGGTGGAAGTGAGCGTGAGCATCGGTATCGGCGTCTTTCCCGAGCATGGGCAAGATGCCTCAACCTTGCTTCGCCACGCCGATGTGGCTCTCAGCATGGCCAAGCAGGGAAGCGGTGGAATAGAGTTTTACGCGGCGTCGCGCGACGAGCACAGCCTGGCTCGCCTCTCGTTGGGGACGGAGTTGCGCACCGCGATCAGCGACGGTCAGCTCAGGCTTTGTTATCAGCCCTTGATCAGTCTCTCCGATGGGGTACCGGTGGGCGTGGAGTGTCTGGTCCGTTGGGAGCATCCGGAGCGCGGTCTGCTGGCGCCCAATTTGTTCGTGCCCAAGGCGGAACGCACGGGCTTGATCGGCCCGCTGACCGCCTGGGTACTGGATGAGGCGCTTCGCCAACAACAGCTTTGGCGGCGAGAAGGGATCAACTGCGACATCTCGGTCAATCTGTCTGCCCGTAGCTTCCATGATGAGGATCTTCCGGCCACGGTTATGAGCTTGCTGGAACGCTATGGGGCCAGACCCGAGAGCCTTACCCTGGAGGTCACCGAGAGCGTGGCCATGGAGGATCCGGAACAAGCGATTGCCATGCTCCAACGGTTGGGAAAGCGAGGAGTACGACTCTCAATCGACGATTTTGGCACCGGCTATTCGTCACTTGGCTACCTGCGGCGCCTCCCCGTGCATCAGCTCAAAATCGACCGCTCCTTCTTGGCGAACATCATGGCGGACGCGGGCGCGGCCTCCATCGTCTCCTTCATCATGGGGCTGGGTCAATCGCTTGACCTGGAAATAGTCGTCGAGGGCGTGGAAACGGAGGAGGTCACCGGCATGGTGACCTCACTCGGCTTCGACCTTGGCCAGGGCTTCTATTTTGGCCGGCCCATGGTCGCCGAGGAGCTTGCCCGGTGGTGGCGCGAGCACGACACGTCCGCCGCCGGGGCCCTGCTCGCCAGCCTTCACGGACCACGGCCGGCGGCGGGGTAGCGCGCCGCTTCTCGGACATCGGGCTACACTGGAAGCAGCGGGGCGGATCCCCGCGCATCGAGAGGAACGGCCCATTATGGCGAACCGGCTGGCCGGCGAGAGCAGCCCCTATTTGCTCCAGCACAAGGATAATCCCGTCGATTGGTACCCGTGGGGACCGGAGGCGCTGGCGCGGGCCAGGTCCGAGGATAAGCCGATCCTCCTCAGCATTGGTTATTCCGCCTGTCACTGGTGCCACGTCATGGAGCATGAGTCCTTCGAGAATCGCCAGACCGCCGCGCTGATGAACGACCATTTCGTCTCAATCAAGGTGGATCGCGAGGAGCGGCCGGACATTGATACCATCTATATGGCGGCGGTGCAGCGGCTGACCGGGCAGGGTGGCTGGCCCATGACCATGTTTCTCACCCCCGAGGGTCGTCCCTTTTACGGCGGCACCTATTTCCCCCCTGTCCCCCGTCATGGGATGCCCAGCTTCCCGCAGCTTCTGGCCGCCGTGTCCGAGACCTATGAAAAGCGGCGCCAGGACGTAGAGCGAACCGCGGCCGACATTGCCGCTGCCCTGGCGGAGCACATCCACGGCTCGGAGTCGTTGGCGTTGAGCGAGGACCTGCTTGCTCTGGCCGCCCGCAACCTGGGGAACGAGTACGACAGCGCCGAGGGCGGCTTCGGCGGCGCCCCGAAGTTCCCCCAACCGATGGCCCTGGAGTTCCTTCTCCGGGCCCACCTCCGCGGTGTTCCACGGGCCCTGGCCATGGTCGAGCGGACCCTGGAGAAAATGGCCGCCGGCGGCATCCACGATCAGTTGGGCGGCGGCTTCCACCGCTACAGCGTGGACGGCATGTGGCTGGTCCCGCATTTCGAGAAGATGCTCTACGACAACGCCCAGCTTGCCCGAATCTATCTCCTCGCCTACCAGGCCACGGGAAAGCCGCTGTATCGGCGGGTAGCCGAGGGGACCTTGCGCTACGTACAACGGGAAATGACTTCGCCGGAGGGCGCCTTTTATGCCAGCCAGGACGCCGATAGCGAGGGAGAGGAGGGGAAATTTTTCGTCTGGACCAGCACTGAGATCGAGGAAGCGCTGGGCGCGGACGCCCCTCTCTTCATGCGTGCCTACGGGGTGACCAAGGGAGGGAACTTCGAGGGAAACACGATCTTGCACCTTCCTCGTGATCCGCTCTCGTTGGCGCGCGAGGAGGGCCTGGAGGAGCACGCATTGGGGGAGACGCTCGCTCGATGCAAGGCTATCCTGTTCGCCATCCGTGAGCAGCGGGTGCGTCCGGCCCGCGACGAGAAAACGCTCACCGCCTGGAACGGACTGATGCTGCGTGCCTTCGCCACCGCCGCCGCGATCCTCGACGAGCCGGCGTACCGCGCCACCGCCGAGGCGAACGCCGACTTCCTCCTGAAGGTCATGCGGAAGGATGGGCGGTTGCTCCGTACCTATAAGGATGGCGTGGCAAGGTTGAACGGCTATCTGGAGGATTATGCTTTCCTGGCTGATGGGCTCGTGGCCCTCTACGAGGCGACGGGCGATCGACGGCGCCTGGACGACGCGCGCGCCTTGGCCGACGCCATTCTCCTCCATTTCACCGATCCGGCCGGTGGTCCTTTCTTCAGTACCAGCGACGATCATGAGCAGCTGATCCAGCGGCCCCGCGACCTCACCGATAACGCCATCCCCGCCGGCAACTCCGTGGCGGCCGAAGTGCTGCTTCGCCTGGCCGCGCACACCGGCGACGAACGCTACCGCCTGGCCGCCCTGGGCGCCATCGCCCCGTTGGAGGAGGCGATGGCCCGTGTGCCGCTCGCTTTCGCCCGCATCCTCCGCGCGGCCGATTTTGCCCTTGATCCGCCCCGCGAACTGGCGATTATCGGCGACCGCGCCGGGTCCGACACCCGCGCGCTCCTTACCGTGGCCCATCGGCGCTTCGACCCCAATCTGGTGATCGCGGTCGCCAGTCCCGCCGAGGCCGCGGCCAGCGACAGCCCGCTTCTGCGTGACCGTCCCCCGCGCGAAGGTAAAGCGACCGCCTACTACTGCGAGAGCTACACCTGCCAGGCGCCGGTAACGGAACCGGAAGCGCTGGCACGCCTGCTGGCCTGACCTCTCCCTTCGCGCCGCCACTCCGGTCTTCAGCCTTCACCAATCCGCGGTGTGCCCTTGATCCCCAGTGCTTTTCCAATCGGCTTCGTTCGCGGTGACGCACTCTCCGACCACAGTCGGCCCGGCGCCACCACCCGACCACAGCCGGGGGCGGTAATTGCTGGAGCGCCGCCAGGAAGATCCGGTGCTACCACTCGACATCAGTCGGGGGCTGGCAAATACTACGCCGCGATCTCCAACGGATTTTTGGCGTCCCTTGCCTCCTGTCGCGAAACCGTTTAGTATGTGGCCAATCTTATAGGACCAATGGGCTAGCCCGATCGGGCTACGTTCATCGTTTGGCATAGCGCGCATACAAAAGGGGAAATCGAGCGCACAAAAGGGGCTCCAGATGGACGCTGTCCAGTCAGTGGAACTTTGCCGAGACGCGAGGAAGGTACGCTTGGGGCCATGAATACCACGCATTTTGACGTGTTTCTCTCGCACAATAGCCGTGATAAGGCAATGGTTGAGCGCCTGGCCGCCAAGCTCAAGCGGGATGGCCTGGAGCCCTGGCTCGACAAATGGTGCCTGACCCCGGGCGGTCGCTGGCAGGACGAGTTGGTGACCGGCCTGCACGCCTCGGACGCCTGCGCCGTGTTTGTCGGGCCGAACGGGCTGGGCGATTGGGTGTACGAGGAATTGGGGGTGGCCCTCGATCGGGCAGCCAAGGACCGTAAGTTCCGGCTCTTCCTGGTCCTCTTGCCTGGACTGCCGGAGCCGTTTGACCCTACCACGCTCCCCCCGTTCCTCAGTACACGCACCTGGGTTGACCTACGCCCCGGTATCGAGGACTCGCGTGCCTATCAGCATCTGATCAACGCGATCAAGGGAGTCCCGTTCGGGCAGCAACTGCCGAGCGAGCCCAACCAGGACGTCTGCCCCTATCGCGGCTTGCAAACCTTCGACGAGGCGCACTCGGATTTCTTTTTCGGGCGGGAGAACGAGATCCAGCGTCTAATCGAGCGTCTCAAGGGGACGCGCTTTCTCGCCGTCCTCGGTCCATCAGGCAGCGGCAAATCCTCTCTCGTGCGCGCGGGACTGATCCCCGCGTTGCGCGCCGGAGCCTTGCCGGGAGCCAACGCTTGGTCGTTTTGTATCTTTACGCCCAGCGCGCATCCGCTCACCGCCCTGGCGGCGCAACTCACCCGGCTCTATCCGGGAGAGGCGATGCACAAGACGCTCGACGCCCTGGCCGCTGACCAACGTACGCTCCACCTCGCGACCTCGCTGGCGATGGCCGATCGGCCGGCAAAGGAACGAGTTGTCTGGGTCGTTGACCAGTTCGAGGAGCTATTCACTCTCTGCCAGGACGATGCCGAGCGAACAGCCTTCATGGAGAATCTGATCTATGCCGCGTCACTTCAGGATGGCCGCGATGTGGTGCTGCTGACCTTGCGCGCCGATTTCTATCAAAAGTGCGCGGCCTATCCCGATCTCTCGGCCCGGATCGCCGCTCAGCAGTTCCTGGTCAGTCCCATGGATTTCGCCGGCCTGCGGCGGGCGATCGAGGAGCCAGCGTGGCGGGTGAACCTGGAATTCGAGCAGGGTTTGGTGGACACGATCCTCGAGGACATCGAGCGGCAGCCGGGTGCCCTGCCGCTACTGGAGCACGCCCTGCTTGAACTGTGGGAGCGGCGGCGCGGCCATATGCTCACCCTCGAGGGCTACAGGCAGAGCGGCGGCGTGCAAGGGGCTATCGCCAAACGTGCGGACGCCATCTACGATGCCCTGTCGCCCGATCAGCAGCGGATCGCCCGCCTGACTTTGCTGCGGCTGACTCAGCCGGGCGAGGGTACCGAGGATACTCGGCGCCGCGCCGCCCTGAGCGAGTTGATCACGCGGAGAACCGGCACGGCCGAGGTAGACGCCGTGGTGAGCGCCCTGGTCAATGCCCGTCTGCTCACCACCACGGAGGAAGGGCCGACTCACGAGCACATGGTGGAGGTCTCCCATGAGGCACTGATCCGCGGCTGGCCGCGCTTGCGCGGTTGGTTGGATGAGGATCGCGGCGGATTGCGTCTGCAACGGCGCCTCAGCGAGGCGGCGGAAGAGTGGCATCGCCTGGGCCGCGACGCGGGTCTGCTCTATCGCGGGGCGCGGCTGGCGGAGGCGCTGGAGTGGCGCAAAAACCACGAAGACGGCATGAACGATCTCGAGCGGGAATTCCTTGATGCCGGCGCGGCACTCAAGCAGCGTGAGGAGGATGACGAGCGCGAGCAGCAACAACGCGATCTGGAGGCCGCGCGGAAGCTGGCGACGATCGAGCGCGGGCGGGCGGAGGCCGCCGGGGCGCTGGCGACCTCGGAACGCCGCCGCTCGCGTATCGCGCGCCGGTTTTCGGCCGGATTGGCGGTGCTGCTGGTGATCGCCGTAGTGACCACCCTGGTCGCGGTGCAGCAACAGAGCCAGGCGACCACGGCTCGGGGCGTGGCCGAACAGCAGCGGAACGCGGCCCTGGCCGAAAAGAAGGTCGCCGATGGGCAGAGATCCCTGGCCGTTGCCGCTCAGCGGGTAGCGCAGGCCCGCGCCCTGGCCGCCAATTCCGTGGCGCAACTCCCCAACGATCCGGAGCTCAGCCTGCTGCTGGCGCGCGCCGGCGTACAGCAGGCGCCCCTGCCCGAAACCGTGGACGCGCTGCGCCAATCACTGGCCGAATCGCGGGTCCGCCTGACTCTCCGCGGCCATGCCGGCATCGTCTTCGGCGCGCGGTTCAACCAGCAGGGAACCATGATCCTCTCCGCCGGCGCCGACGGCACCGTGCGCCTGTGGGACGCTCGTACCGGTCGGCCCCTGGAGGTTCTCCGTGGTCCGATCGGCGATGTTGGCGGCACGATCAGTCCAGATGGCCGCGTCGTCGCTACGTTCGGTCCCGATAACCATGCCCGTCTCTGGGACGCGAATACCGGGAAGCTTCGCGTGCTCCTCACCGGCCACACGGACCCGGTGAACTCCGCCGACTTCAGCCCTGACGGCCGCGAGGTGGCCACCGCGTCCCAGGACGGCACGGGCCGGGTGTGGGATGTGGCGAGCGGGCGGCAACTGCTGGTTCTCCGCGGCCACGCGGCCTCCGTGTGGTCCATCAAATACAGTCCGGATGGCCGCGAAATCGTGACGGGCAGCGGCGACGGCACGGGCCGCCTCTGGGACGCGCGCACCGGACGCTTGATCGCCGTGCTGAGCGGGCATACCGATGTCGTCGATGGGGCGGGGTTCAGCCCCAACGGGCTGCTGGTGGCCACCATCAGCTTTGACCATACGGCGCGGCTCTGGGACGCGCGAACAGGGCACTTACTGCATGTACTGGGCGGTGTGAGCGGTCACCACGATTGGGTGATTGCCGCCGCGTTCAGTCCAGACAGCAGCGCGCTGGTCACCGGGAGCGCGGACACCACGGCGATCATCTGGAACACGGCCTCGGGCGCGATCGCAGCGACCCTCCGTGGCCATACCAGCCGCCTGTTCAGCGTGCGGTACAGTCCCGACGGGCGCTATATCGTCACAGCCAGTGACGACGGCACGGCCCGCGTCTGGACCGCCGCCGCCGGCATTCTCCTCGGGAGTCAGGTAACTGTCCTCCGCGGACAGGCAAGTGGAGTGGTCAGCGCCACGTTCAGTCCCGACGGAACCCGAATTATCACGGCGGGTAAAGATGGCACCGTGCGCGTCTGGGACTCGGGGATCGGCAGGCTCCTTGCCACGATCCCACAGAGCCCGGAATGCCGTAGGCTCGGTTCGATTAGTGGCAACAACTACGTGATCGCCGTCACCTACAGCCGCTCCGGCACCTACGTCGCGACCGGCGATGCCAACTGCCTCGCGCAGGTTTGGGATGCCGGAACGGGCCGCCTGGTCGCCAATCTATCCGGCCATCGAGACGTCGTTCAGTGCGTCGCCTTCAGCCCGGACGGCCGATGGTTGGCGACCGGGAGCGCCGACATGACGGTGCGCGTGTGGGACACGCGCACCTGGCGCCTGGCCACGACCCTGCGAGGCTACCAGGGGAGCGTGAATGGCGTCGCCTTCAGCCCGAATGGCCGTCTCTTGGTGACCGCGGCCGCCGACGGCACCCTCCGTCTCTGGCAAGTCGGCACCTGGGCCGCGTCGCGCGTGATCGTTGCCCACGGCGACGGCTTTGAGGCGGTGGCGCTCAGTCCGGACGGGCGGTGGCTGGTCGCGCCGTACTTCGTTTCAAATGGCGCGGGAGGAAAGGCCGGCGTCTGGTCCCTCTCTACCGGGAAGCAGGTGGCCACCCTCAACGGCCATACCGACGCCGTTGACAGCGCCGCGTTCAGCCCGAACGGGCGGTACCTGGTCACCGGCGGCCAGGATAGCCTGGCGATTGTCTATGATACCGCCGGCTGGCGGCAGATCACCGTGATCAGGGAACCGGCGGTCCAGGTGATCACGGTGATCACCAGCGTTGCCTTCAGTCCCGATAACCAATGGCTGCTCACTGGCAGCGAGGACGGCACCGCGCGGCTGTGGGAAGTCGGCACCTGGCGAAACCTCGCCACGCTGACCGGGCAGCCCCTCTTCGTCATGGGCGTGGCGTTCAGCCCTGACGAACATACCATTCTGGCGGCGGGATTTGGCGGTATGGTTCGCGCCTATGGCTGCGACGTGTGCGGCTCCCTGCCATCCCTGGAAGCCCTGGCGGTCACACGAAGCACGCGCGACTTCACGGCGGACGAGCGAAAGGCCTACCTGAGCGGTGGAATAGGAGCGTGAGATGAAGGGCGTACGATCATGAGGTGTACTCACTGCGCGAAGGACGTGCCCGATGCCTCGTTCTGCACCTGGTGTGGGCGCCATCAAGCCCCGAGCGGATCCCGTTTCGCGCACTTCGGCCCACATCCAGGCGAACATGTCTTCAATCCAGGGGTGATTACCACGCTCTTCCCGCATCTTGGCCGCCACAAGGTCCATGAATTCCGCTGGGCCTTGATCGCGGGGATCGCCTGTTTGTTCCTCCTTGATCTGGCCGGGTTGATCACGGCGGCGCTTCTGTGCGCGGCGTTTCTCCTGCCGGTGCTCTACCTGATGTACCTCTACGAGGCCCAGGTCTATCGCGACGAGCCGGGATCGGTGCTCGGCTTCACCATTGGCGGCGGCCTCCTCCTCGGCCTGGTCACCACGCTGGTGGTGAAATCCTTCAGCGGCTCTCTTGTCCTACAAACGATCTACGGGCATGATACACAGGCCCTGCTGGTCCTTGGTTTGCTGGTTCCCGTGGTGCAGGAATTGCTCAAGCTATTCCCCGCGCTCCTCCTCCGCGGGCGGGCGTTCCCCGAGCGGGTCGACGGATTGGTATTCGGCGTGGCGGCCGGTCTGGGCTTTAGCATTGCCGAGACATTGGTCCGCTTTTCCAGCGTTCTGACCAGCCTGCCGGCGCGGGTTCCCCCCGCGAACTGGATCTACCCACTCTTCACCCTCGCGGTGCTGCTCCCGCTGCTCCAGGGCAGTACCACGGGGGCGATTGCCTGCGCGCTCTGGCGGGTTGGCCGGCGCCGATTCACCGTTCGCGATGCGGCGGTGATCGGGCTGGCCGTGGCGGCACATATCGGGTTCATCCTGATTAGCCAGTTGCTTTCGGATCGCGGACTCTCGCAATTGCTCATTCTCGGCTGGCAGGCTGTAGTGGTGGCCGCGATGCTGCTGGTGATTCGCTACCTGCTTCATGAAACACTGCGGGAAGAGGCGTCGGACATGGGCTTTGTCGAGTGTATATGCCCGAACTGTCATCACCATCTACTCGCCGCGCGTTACTGTCCCCTGTGCGGCAAGGCCCTGGCGGCAGCCGGAGGGCGCGCTCGTGATCAGCGGGCTGGGGCCGGCTCGGCTCCGGCATTGGAGGTGTGAGACCGATGCCGCTCATCTGTTCCCACTGCGGCGCTCAGAACCCGGACGGCATGCAATTCTGCCAATCGTGCGGCTCACCGTTGGCGCCGGCGCCGCAAGGTACGGCGCCAACTCCAGGCCTGCCCCTGCCGCTCACTTCGCCCGCCAGTCCGCCACCGCCCGCTCCCGCGCCGCCAGCGGCGCGACCGGCTCCCGCGCACCGGCTGCCTCTTGGCTCGCTTATCGGCATCGTGATCGGCGTGCTTGGCATCTTGGCGGCTATTGGCATCTTGACCAGCCATCGCGGCTCCTCGGCTCCCACCATTCCCATTCCGACCGCATACCCCACGTCACCGCCCGTCCAGCCGACCTTTGCCCCACAACCGACCGCGCCGTCCGCGCAGCCAACCGCGCCGGCCGCGCAACCTACCGCGCCGTCCGGGCAGCCGACAGCGCCGGCGGAACAGCCGACCTTCGCGTCCCAACCAACGGCACCGGCGGAGCAGCCAACCTTCGCGTCCCAACCAACGGCGCCAGCGGCCCAGCCGACCGCGGCAACTCAACCCTCTGGACCAACCAGCGGGGGCCAGACCTTCTCCAGTACCACGTTCTCCGTGTTCGTTCCATCCGGATGGCAGGTGGGCAACGAGACGACCACTCCCTCGCAAAACGAGATCCTGCTCCAGGACCCTTCCACGGCGCCCAATGGGCTGGATATCTTCGCCGGCCAATCTTCCGCGCAGACCGACGGGGGGACCGTACTGCAATCCGTAATCACTAATTTGCAGCAGAAGTTCCCCGATGCCACGCAATGCGGGAGCACGGTGCCGATCACGTTCGGCGGGGTCGCCGGGACGCTCATGCCGATCTGTTACACCATTACGCCCCAGAGTGGTTCGGCGGTCAGCGTGGCGGAACTGGCATGGGCAGCCACCGATGCCTCCGGTTCCAATGTCTATTTTGTCGGGCAAACCGCGGCGCAGAACAATCAGTCGTTCTTCACCCACGCCGGTGACGTAACCAAAACCATCACCTGGGGTGGAGGCCAGTGATGCGCCCATCGCTCGCCATGCGGGTTCTTTCCCTTCTCCTCATTGCCCCTTCGGCCGTCGGAGCGGCACTGCATCTTCAGTCGGGCGCCCCGTCCAACCAGGCGCGCGCCTCGGCCCTGCCCTACCTGGAGACCATGCGGCTGGCCGCCGTCGATCTCGGGCCGGTCACGCCGGCCACGCCGCTCTCCACGGTGCTGACCCTGGCCAACCCCCACGCGGCGCGCGAGGCGGCGGACCTCGCGGCGCTGTATACCCCCAGTTCACCGCGCTTCGGCCACTATCTGACCGCCGCCGCGTTAGCCGCGCGCTATGGACCCGTGCCCGCCACCGTGGACAAGGTGCGGGCCGCTTTGCACCGCCTGGGAATGAGCGCCGACTGGCATCCCGGTAACGACTGGCTTATCGCGTCCGGTTCCGCGCGGGCCTTCGCGGCTGCCTTCAAGGTGAAAGTCCGGTGGTATCGGTCGCCCCGTGGTTCCCGGTTTTACGCCGCCGATCGAGCGCCGGCCCTGCCGGCGGCGCTCCGGCCCGCCGTGATCTCGGTAGGCCAGATCTCCAGTTATTTCGAGCCGAGCCGCTTTACCATTCCTCCCGGAGGCCTGGCGCCCACTGATCTCCTCGGGGCCTACGACATCACCCCATTGCGGAACCTGGGTCTTGACGGCGCGGGCCAGACCGTCGTGTTCTTCGAGTCGGATGGTTTCGCTCAATCGGACCTTGATACGTTTACCGCTAAGTTGGGTCTACCGGCCATGCAGCCCGTGATCAAGGCCGGTCCAGCCCTGGCGGCGGGGGCCGAAACCGAAATGGACCTTGAGGTGGTACACGAGATCGCTCCCGCCGCCAAGCTTGTGATTTATAACTTCGACTTCCAGGCAGCAGCCAAGAAGGCAACCTCGAACGCCCAGTTTTTGCAGATGCAGCTAGACCTGCAGAACCAGATGGTGAACGAGAACCCTGGCACCGTGATCAGCCAGAGTTGGGGTCTGTGCGAGAAGCCGATGGGTTCGGCGATCGCCGATGCCTACAAGAACCTCTATGATCACGCCGATGCGCTGGGGGAGAGTGTCTTCGTCTCAACCGGCGATAATGCCGCCTATGAATGCCTGCGCCTGCTCCCGCGCGGCACCCTGCCCGGCCCTGACAACCTCGCGGTACCGTTACCCGCCGACGCGCCCGGGGTCACGGCCACCGGCGGCACTCGTCTCAGCGCCAGTACGAATGGTGGCTGGTACAACGAGACGGTCTGGGAGCAGCCGGCGGAGACGAACGGCACCGGCGGCGGGGTCAGCCAATACTACAGTCGCCCATCCTGGCAACAGGGGCCGGGGGTAAGTGATCCGCAATACAACCCGCGGAATATGCGGTCAATCCCCGATGTCTCGGCCGATGCCGACCCGTCAAGCGGCGTGTCTGTGTTCATCGCGACCGGGAACGGCAGTATCTGGACCGGCGGCGGCGGCACCAGCCAATCGGCGCCGATCTGGGCTGGGATTACCGCCCTCCTCAACCAGTATCTCCAGGGAAAGCAATTGCATCCCGCCGGATTCATGAATCCCGCTCTTTACCAGATCGCGGCCAACCCCACGCCATATCAGGCATTCCATGACGTGACGATGGCGAATAACCTCTACTATCCCGCTACACCCGGCTACGACATGGCCACTGGGCTGGGCACGCCGGATGTCTGGAACCTGGCCAGGGACGTGGAAGCCTACCAGCGGGGAGGAGGACAGTGAATGAGCCGCGCGCCTTCACCGCGCCAACCGTAAGGTGCCCAAACTGTGAGCGGGACGTACCGCGTGGCGCGTATTGCGGCGCCTGCGGCGCGCACCTGGCCGCCGGATCGGGCGTCACTCCGCACCGTCACCAGGCGTATGCCGCTGATCCAGATCAGCACATGATCTATCCCAGCGTCATTTCCACCCTCTTCCCCCATATCCCGCACCGCCGGATGCTGCCGTTTCAGGAGGCGCTGGCCGTAATCACCGTGCTGCTGGTCCTGCTCGGCCTCCTCCGCTGGACCGGCCCCTCGATCGCTCTGGCCTCGCTGGCCGTGCCGGTCCTCTATCTGGTGTACCTCTATGAAGTAGAGGTGTACGAGGACGAGCCGGTGCTGGTGATCGGGGCCACGGTGGTCTTCGGGGCCCTCCTTGGAACCGTATGGGCCTACTTCAGTGGCCCGACCCTGACCGATATTCTGCTGCGGAACACCGTGTTCGGCGCCTCCTTTTCGCGGATTATCGAGGGAGGCGTGCTGCTGCCCCTGGTGGCGCAGGTGCTCATGCTGGCCGGCGCCATGGTGCTGTTCACGCGCCGTCGCTACGACGAAGCGCTCGATGGGTTCACCTTCGGGGCGGCCGGCGCTCTGGGCTTCACGGCGGCGGAGACGCTGGTCAATCTCCTGCCGTCGCTCCGTGATGGTTTGACCTCCAGCGCCTCCAGCACCGACAGCCTGCTGATTATTCTCACGCGCGGCCTCTGTGTCCCGCTGGTCAACGCGGGACTTACCGGGTTGGTCGCCGGCGCGCTCTGGCTCCAGCGGGGGCCGATCCGCCGGTTGCGCTATCATCGGCTGCTCGTCAGTCTGGGGACCGTCCTCATCGGCACCATCGCGCTGCGGGTCGCGCTTGGCGTGGCGGCGGTGGTCCTTGCCGACCCCCTTTCCAGTATCGCCGCTTTCGGGGGGGCGACGATACTGGTGCTGGTATGGGTGCGCGTCGCCATCCATCATATGCTGCTCACCGAGGCGGTCGAGGTGCCGATCGGACCAGATTTCCCCTGCTCCCATTGCCATGCCCTGGTGCCGCGGATGGCATTCTGTCCCAATTGCGGGATCGCTACCCGCGCCACGCCTAAAACCGGCGCCGGCCGGGCCGGCCGCGCAGTAAGATAGGAGACGCTACCCATGCCGTCGATCATCTGTACCCGCTGTGGATTCGCCAACGAGGGAGCCGTGCGCTTCTGCGGGCATTGCGGCGCGTCGCTGGTGGCTACCCCGAGCGGCCCGGTAGCGCCGCCGTCCGCCGAGGCGCCAAGGGCCGAGGCGGGAGCCGGGATCGCCTGCCCTCGATGCGGCACCCTCAATCAAGCTGGAGTGCGCTTTTGTGGCCGTTGCGGCATGGGCTTCTCGGCGGCTTCCCCGCCCGAACCGCGCGTCGCTCCGGTAGTGTTCTCACCTGCCGCCCCGGCCCATGTTCTCGCTGCCACGCCGCGGAAGGCCGGGCGCGGTCTGCCATGGGCAGTGGTCGCCGCGGCGCTCGGAATCACCATGGCCCTGCTGGCCGCTGTCTCGCAAGCGGTGATGTCGCACGGCGCCGCGACGTGCGGGGTGAGCTGCCAGCCGCCGCCGCCGCCCAGACCGCAGCCGCCGCTCGGTCCTTCCGGGCCGCCGTTGCCGTCGTCTCACCGCTATACGAGCGCTACATACGGATATTCCGTTGATTACCCCGAGGGCTTTGACCCATCCGGCAGCGACGGGCAGGCGGTGGGCTGGAGTTATACGCTGAACAGCGACAGTAGCTCCTTCGAGATCAAGATTCAGGGAGAGGCCGCCAACGGGCGCACGCCGCAACAACTCGTGCAATCGGTGCAACAGAGTTTCATGAGCGGGGCATCGCCGGTCTTCACGATCACGGGCGCGGAATTGGGCTCGACCGCGGGCTACGGCCAGGTGTATGATTTCACTACCTCGCCGCAGGGCGGACAGCAGCAGCACCTGCGCCTGGTAGTGGAAGCGGCGATTCGTGATGGCGTGGCGGTGGAGATGATAGCGGCAAGTTTATTCATCCCGGACCAGAACGAACATCCAAGTCCGGCGCAGATGGAACCGAGAGTAGAATCCCTGGCCGATCAAGTCGGCAACACCGTCGTCTGGCGGAGTGAGCCCGCGCTATGAGGACGAGTCCAGCCGGCCGCGTGGTGTCTCAGGCAGCCGGCTGGGCGCCGTGAATCCCGCCATTCCCTTCAGGCTCCGCATTGGCGTCACCGGCCACCGCGTCCTGCCCGATAGTCCGGGGCTCGCGGATCAGATCGCTCGAACTGTTGAACGGATCCGGTCGTTGGTGCCGGCCGGTGGGGTAACGCCGATCCAGCTCGCGGTGCTCTCACCCCTGGCCGAGGGAGCGGATCGCCTGGTAGCGGACGTGGTGCTGGCTCAGCCGGACGCGGTGCTGGAAGCGGTGCTGCCGCTGGCCCAGCAAGACTATCAGAACGACTTCACCGCTCCTGGTTCTCTCCAGCAGTTCAGCGAGTTGCTGGACCGCGCCGTGCGTATCGTGGAATTGCCGGCCACCGAGACGCGGGAGGAGGCATACGAACAGGCCGGCCAGTTCGTGGTTGAGCAAAGTGACGTGCTGATTGCCGTCTGGGACGGCCACGCCGCCCAAGGACAGGGTGGTACGGCGGAGGTCGTGGTCTGGGCCCGGGATCGCGGCACGCCAGTTTTCTGGATTCACCCCATGCCGCCGTTCACGCTCACCGAGTGGCTCGGTACGGGGATGGACCTAACCGCTTTCCAGCACATCGACCGGTTCAACCGCGCGGAACTGGGAGAGGTGAGGTTGGCGGCGGCCCTGGACGTTACACGCGCCGACATCGACGCCCATGCGCGCGCGGCGGATATCGACCCCGCGGTCCTTGAACCAATAGAGGCGTGGCTACTCCCGACCTCGGTGCGCGCTGATCTTCTCGCCAGCCAGGCGCAGCGCCAATTTTTCCGCTTCAGCGATGCCACGTTCGTCATTGCCGTCCTCGCGGTTCTGGCCTCCGCTTCGCCGCAGCTGCTGGGCAATGGTTTCCCTCCGGCGCCCTTTCGATTCCACGCGGCGGTGCGGTTCGCGCCCCTGATCGAGTGCGTCCTGATGTTCGTGGTGCTGATGGTCATCTATGTGGGCCACCGGAACCAACTGCACCAGCGGTGGATCGCCTATAGGTTTCTGGCCGAACGCCTGCGTTCGGCCTTCTTCATGGCCCTTATTGACGCGATCCGGGTTGGCGCGGATCGCGCGCCCGAGTTCGTCACCCTCCACCAGCCATCCGATGCCTGGATCCAGACCGCCTTCGACGTGGTCTGGCAGCGACGGCCGGCCGGCGACCCCTCGATCCCCCTGGAGCATCTGCGCCGATTCCTCGCGCGCGCGTGGATCGGCGACCAGCGTGCCTATCAGGATCGGAAGAGCCAGCGACACGCGCGGGCCAACCACCTGCTGGGGCGGATGAGTATCGCGGTCTTCACCGTCACCCTCTGCATCAGCGCCCTTGATAGCTTTGATGGCTGGCGGCAAGGATTCCTCGGCGGCGTCGGGCCGACCATTGCCCTCTATCTCTCCATTGTGTTTCCCGCCCTGGCCGGGGCGCTTGGCGGGATTGGCGCCTTACGCGATCATCCACGAAACGCGCGCCGAAGCACGACCATGGCCCGCCAGTTAGCCCGCCTGGAACGGCATGTGGAGCGCGCGCCGGATCTCCCCACCTTGAGGTCGTTCGCGCATCAGGCCGAGGCCCTGATGCTGGAGGAAAGCGGCGACTGGTACGTCAGCATGCAGTTCCGCGATGTTTCGCTGCATACCTGAGAAGGGAGCGCACCATGCCTTTGCTGGATATCCTCAATGCCGCCCGACCGAGGAAGCTGTTGGCCATCGATGGCGGCGGGATCCGCGCGCTCCTATCCATAGAGGTGCTGGCGCGGATCGAGCACCTGGCGCGGACAGCCTATGGCAATGAGCATCTCGTACTGGCGGACTGCTTCGACTATTTCGCCGGCACCAGTACCGGCGCCATTATCGCTACCCTGCTAGCGACCGGGGCGACGGTGGACGACATACGTGACCTCTACGTGCACATTGGGCCGCTGATGTTCAGTCACGCTCGCCTGAGCGAACGCCTGCGCTTCCGCTACGACGATGAGCCGTTGGCGAGGATGCTCAAACAGCGCCTCGGCGCGGATACCACCCTTGGCGGCGAGCTCGTCAAAACACTGCTGCTCCTGATCCTGCGCGATGCCACCACGGACTCACCCTGGCCGATCTCCAATAACCCCGGCGCCTCGTTCAACCAGCCTGACTCGCCGACCTGCAACCTGCGCTTTCCCCTCTGGCAACTCGTCCGGGCCAGCACCGCGGCGCCCCTGTACTTCCCGCCCGAGGTGATTGCAGTAGGCGGGATCGAGCATGTGTTTATCGATGGTGGGTTGACTCCGTTCGCGAACCCGGCGTTCCAGCTCTTCCTGATGGCTACCGTGGATCGGTATAACCTGGGCTGGCCCATAGGGGAGGACAGGATGCTGCTCGTCTCGTTAGGAACCGGATCGACCTCGGGCGCCCGCGCCGGCCTGCACCCGCGGGAGATGAATCTTCTCTATCAGGCAGGCGCCATTCCGCATGCCTTGCTCTCAGCCGCGAATATCGAGCAGGACATGCTCTGCCGTGTGTTTGGCCGTTGCCGTTTCGGGGACGTGATCGACAGCGAAATCGGCGATCTGATCGGCTCGCGCGGGCCGCTGGAGCGGAAGCTGTTTACCTACCTACGCTACGATATCGAGCTGTCACGGGCCTCGCTTGACGCATTGGGCCTGGGCCATATTCAGCCCTCGATCTTCGCGCACCTGGATTCGATTGCCGGGATTCCCGAGCTGCAAGAAGTGGGACGCGCGCTGGCGACCAAGGTCACCAGCGCGCACTTCGGCGGATTCTTTCCCGAGTCGCCAACCTCTACTACCCCAGATCGGCCAGCGCCGCCCTGATCTCCTTTCGCCGGCCCAGGAACACCGGAGTGTCGATGGCGGTATAGCGCCGCACCTCGGCCGCCCGCAGATCCTCTACCATCTTCTCCAGGGCCGCTGGGTCCTCGGACTCGAAGGCCACCACGAACTCCTGGTCGCCCAGCCCGAACGAATGAATGGTATTGGCCAGCACGGTTCCGACTGGGGCGGCCGCCGGCGCTTCGGCCACGGCCGTTCCGCCCTGGTGTCCCCTACTGGTGTCGATCCGGACTTCGGGCATGGCGCTGTGCGCCTGCCCCATTTTTCCATGCTCCGCCATCAAGGCACGCCGCTGCTCGAAGGGAATGAGGTACCATTCCGGCGTCTTGACAAACGGGTAGATGCTCAGGTAGGTTCCCGGCGCCGCTCCCTTGGTGAAGGCCGGCCGATGCTCGGGCGCGTAGCGGGATCGCGGGACCAGACCGGTGTAGGTATACATTTCCTCCAGATAGCCGCCCAGCGGCGTGTGGCGGAGCGCCGCCGCCAGATCTTGCGCCTGGCCCAGGTCCGGCCCGTGCAGCCAGAGCATCAGGTCGGCATCGTGGCGGAGGCCCACCAGCGAGTAGGCTCCCCGGAGGGTCAGATCCCCGCCATGACTTTCAAGCGCGGACGCGAAGGCGGCGCGGCCGGCCTCCCGCTCGCCGGCCGGCAAGCGCCGCCACTCCGGCGCCGCCTTATATAGCCAAAACACTGAGTAGATGTTTCCCGTTTCCTGCCCACTCATTCGCTCTTCTCCTCGGAGGCATACTGAGTATGATCACTCAGTATGGTACCCCCAACCCGGCGTAGCGAACATGTGCGGCGGCGCGGGCTGGGGGAGGGAGGTTGGAGATGAACGAGGCGACCCCTGGCATGGAACTGATGGTAGATACCCGGAGCATCGTTGGCGAGGGCCCCTTCTGGCAGGCTGAGAAGGGCGTGCTCGGCTGGGTAGACATTATGAGCAACCGCCTCCATACCTATGATCCGGCTACCAGACAGGACACGGCCCTGGATGTAGGGCAGCCGATTGGTGCCGCTTCGGCTCGTGCCTCCGGCGGCTACGTAGTGGCCCTGCGCGACGGCTTCGCGGCACTCGATGCCAGCGGCAGGCTAGAGATGTTGGCCCATGTGGAACTGGATATCCCCTCCAATAGGATGAACGACGGCAACTGTGACCGCCGGGGCCGCTTTTGGGCAGGCACCATGGCGATTGACGAGCACGCCGAGGCGGGCGCCCTCTATTGCCTGGATCTCAACCATTCGGTGCGGAAGGTTGTGGGTTCCACTACGATCTCCAATGGGATCGATTGGAGCCCGGATGACCTAACGATGTATTACGTGGACAGTTCGACCCAGGGTCTCGATACCTTTCCCTTCGATCTCGATTCGGGAACTCTCGGTCCCCGGCGCCGCCTTGCCACCATTCCCGCCGAACTTGGCGTCCCAGATGGCTTGACCGTGGACGCGGAGGGCTGCATCTGGGTGGCGGTGTGGGGCGGCTGGTGCATTCGCCGCTACACCCCCGCGGGAACCCTGGACCGGGTGATCACGCTCCCGGTATCCCAGGTGAGTTCCTGCGCCTTTGGCGGCCCAGATCTGGACGACCTGTACATCACGAGCGCCAGTATCAACCTGTCCGCCGACCAACTGGCACGCGAACCGCTGGCCGGGAGTCTATTCCGCTTCCGCCCCGGGGTGCGAGGGAAGCCACGATTTCCCTACCGCGGCTAAGCGAGCCGTTCGATGATCGTCGCGTTGGCCATGCCGCCGCCCTCGCACATGGTCAGCAAGCCATGGCGGCCGTTGATCCGCTCCAGTTCATGGAGCAGCACGGTCATCAATCGAGCGCCGGTCGAACCGAGCGGATGGCCGATGGCGATCGAGCCGCCGTTCACGTTTACCCGTGCCAGATCGGCGCCTGTTTCGCGCTGCCAGGCCAGGGGAACCGTGGCGAACGCCTCGTTAATCTCGATCAGATCGATCTCGTCCAGGGTCAGGCCGGTTCGCCGTAACACCTTCTCGGTGGCGGGGATCGGTCCGGTGAGCATCAGCACCGGGTCGGAACCGGTGACGGCGAAACCGGCGAAGCGAGCGCGTGGGCGGAAACCGAGGTGTTCCGCTCGGGAGCGCTCCATAATCAGCAGCGCCGCCGCGCCATCGCTTATTTGCGAGGAGTTTCCGGCGGTGGTCACGCCATCCGGACTGAAAGCAGGTTTGAGCGTGGTCAGTTTCTCCAGGGTAGTGTCGGGGCGCATCCCTTCGTCTACCGTCATGAGCGTGGTGTCACCGTTCGGACTGATGATTGGCACTGGGATCATCGCTCCGGCGAAGCGCCCCTCGGTGGTGGCGCGGATGGCCCGACGGTGACTCTCCAGGCTGTAGGCATCCAGCTCGACCCGGCTCAGCTCCCACTTGCGCGCGATCAGGTCGGAACTGATCCCCTGCGGCACCAGGCGGCCACCGTAGCGACGCCCCATGCGGGGGCCAAATGCCTGTTCGGGCCGGGAGTCGCAGGATGACCCGAGCGGAACTCTGGTCATCACCTCGACGCCGCCGGCAATCACGATATCGTAGGCGCCGCTAATCACGCCCTGGGCGGCGAAGTGGAGTGCCTGCTGGCTTGAGCCGCACTGCCGATCCACGGTCGTCCCCGGTACGGTCTCGGGGAAGCCGGCCCCCAGTACAGCGTTGCGGGCCACGTTGAGGCTCTGCTCGCCAACCTGGCTCACGCAGCCCGCGATCACGTCATCGACCAGGCCGGCGTCCAGGCCGGCGCGCTCCACTAACGCGGCAAGCGTAAAGGCCAGGAGGTCGGCGGGATGCCATTCCCTGAGGTGCCCGCCCCGGCGGCCCACGGGGGTACGCACCGCCTCGACGATCACCGCCTCCCTGGCCGCGCTCATCAGGAGCCTCCTTCTTGCGGTCTGATCATCCCGTTCCCACCGGTCGTCGCCACGAGGCTCTCTTCCGTACTGGTTCCCTGCCCAAATCGTGCCCCGCTTCATTGCAGTGTAGCCGGGCGGGTGGGTCGCATGTTGCCCGTTCCGTGTCCTCCGTCCCCCCGCTCCTCCGTGATGCAAACGCCTACCAATGATGCAGGCTGGCGAACGCCAGCAGGCCAAAGCCCACCAAAATGCTCCCTGAAACCCTGTTCACCCAGTGCAGGCGAGGGGCGGTGATCTTGGCCCGGAGGGTGCTGACCAGGTGGGTGAGCACTATCCACCATAGCGCCGAACCAAGCAGGACGCCCAGAACCAGAAGCGCCGCGCCACCCGCCGCGTGACTGCCCGCCCCAGCCCCGAGCCCGGCGAAGATGGCCGCGAAGGACAGGATGGTGGTCGGATTGGTCAGAGTGAGGGCTAAGGCCGAGCCATAGGCGCCGAATAAGCCGCGCCCCTCGACCGAGGTCACGTTCTCGGCCGGCGCCGTGATGAATGTCTTGGCTCCCAGGTAGCAGAGAAAAAGGCCGCCAATCAACCGAATCCCAGTCTGATGGCCAAGGAGCAAGCTGGACACGATCGTAATCCCGAAACCGGCGACCGCGCCGTAGGTCGCGTCCGCCGTCGCGGCGCCGAGGCCGGTGGCCAGCCCGACCCAGCGCCCATTGGCCAGGGTGCGGCGGATGCACAGGACGCCAATGGGGCCGACCGGCGCGGCGATAGATAATCCGATCAGCAGTCCCCGGAGGAACATCGCTGGATCCATGCTCGTTCTCCCTCATCGTGGTTGGAAATAGGAAAACCCGCCAGACCGTTGTGGATCTGGCGGGTTGTGGGATCACGTTTCGCGCGCGGTTCAGCCAGATCTCATCCTCGAAGGCTGAGACTGCTGCTGCCACGTGATGGTTGCCGGTCGGACGCTTATTGGAGGACGCATCAATCCTCGTAGAGTGACCCTGAGCTTGAGACTATACCGCTTCGTCCCTGATTATAGAGGAGCATGACGGCAGGCTGTCAACTGGGTACATAAGGCATCCTCAACCTGGAGGGCGAGGCACGGCCTGACCATGTCAAGGCGACCCGTTTCCCGATGCCGGTTGCACCAGTCCTGATTCGTAGGCGAAGACCACCGCTTGCACCCGATCGCGCAGACCCAGCTTGGGGAGGATGCGGGCCACATGCGTCTTGACCGTGGCCTCGCTCAGGACAAGGCTCAAGGCGATCTCGGCGTTGCTCCGTCCCCGCGCGATCAACTTGAGCACCTCCACTTCGCGCGGAGTGAGCGTTGAAAGGGCGCCGGGGACAACCAGGGGTGTTGCCGCGGGCCGCGCGAACCGTTCGACCAGGCGCCGGGTGATCGAAGGAGCCAGCAAGGCGTCACCCGCCGCCACGAGGCGTACCGCCGCGATCAGGCCCTCCGGGGTCACGTCCTTGAGCAGAAAGCCACTGGCTCCCGCCCGGAGGGCCGCGTAGACATATTCATCCAGATCAAAGGTGGTGAGGATCAGCACGCGACAGGTACTGATACCGGACCCCAGGATGCGATGCGTCGCTTGTAGTCCATCCATTTCCGGCATCCTAATATCCATCAGGATGATATCCGGGTCAAGGCGGCGCCAGGCGGCGATTGCTTCCTCGCCATTCGCGGCCTCGGCGACAACCTCCAGATCCGCGTGGGCTTGCAGAATCATACGGAAGCCGGCGCGGACCAGGGACTGGTCATCCGCGATGACCACGCGGAGAGGCGGTTCGGTCATGGGCCGTCCGATTCAAGCGGTAACCAGGCGCGGACCAGGAAGCCTCCGTTCCGATCCGGCCCCGCCTCCAACCGCCCGCCATAGAGGGCCACCCGCTCCCGCATCCCCGCCAATCCATGGCCGGTCGCCGCGCCGGTGGACTCTGGGCATCCTCGGCCCTGATCGTGGATCTTCACCTCCAACCTGCCTTGGCCATACGAGAGGATGACCTCCGTACACGCCTGTCCGGCATACTTCAGCGCGTTGGTGAGCGCCTCCTGCACGATCCGGTACACGGCAAGGTTCATCCCAGGTGAAAGAGTTTGGATCTGACCCCTGATGGACAGATTGACCGGCAATCCGGCGTCTCGGACGCGCCGCACCAGGGCGGCGAGTTGCTCGGTACCAGGCTGAGGCGCCAACTGAAGATTCACTGGGTCTTCATCGGAGTCGTAAGTCAGCACCCCAAGCAGACGGCGCAATTCCGCCATCGCTTCTCGTCCGCTGGATTCCACCGCGCTCAGCGCCTCGTGCGCCTGGGCCGGCGCCTCCCGCACGATGTGCCGCGCCGCGCCGGCCTGCACCACCATCACGCTGACGCTATGCGCCACCACGTCATGCAATTCGCGCGCGATCCGCGCGCGTTCGGCGGCCCTGGCCGCCTGGCGGGCCATCTCCTGCTCACGCTCCAGGCGGGTCACTTTATCCTCGAAGGCATCGGCCCGCAGTTGCCGGGAGCGGATCGCCTGCCCGACCACCCACACCGGAAGGAGGACGATGTACGATCCGGCGAAATTCGGGAGGCGCGGCAGTACGGTGCCGACGGTCATGGCGACCACCGTGGCCGTACCCAGGATCAGGCAGAGTGAGAGCAGCCAATACCGGCTGTACACGCCCACCGAATAGGCCGCGATCATGATTGTGCCCAGGCCGGAGTAGGCGGGAAGGCTCTGAGGCACCACGCCGTTGGCGAAGAGTGCGCCCAGCACGGTCAGCCCAAATACGGGCACGGGGTATTGCCGGCGCCAGATCAGCGGCAGGGTCATCAAGATGAGCGTCGGGTTCATGTGCGACCATGGGCCGCCGCTGCTCTCCGCCAGTACCAGGAAGCTCATGAGCAGGGCGAGACCGACATCAGACCAGATGAGCGGCCGGCGATCCCGGCGCGTTCCCTCGATCTCGCCGCTCACCAACCACGGCATGCCGGGCCGGCGCGGGAGAGCCTTTCCGCCTGCTCCATTTTCGATCTCATGGTCGTACTGGCCGGGCACTCGTGGTTCCATCGTTCTCATATCGCCATTCCGCCGGATGGTTTCCGCACCTACCTGCCCATCTTAGCGCATTGCCGCCGCTCGCCATATCCTCCTCGCGATGTATCCCGCCTGCATCGCTCGGGTGACCAGCCACGGCGGTTCATCCCTATGACGCAGCACGATTGCATCCAACAGCGGATTGCTGGGCGGCCCGCTTCCCGCATGCTGATTCGGTGGCGGCGCGTGGGGTGGGGCGGACAGGGCCGCCGGCCGAGGCCGGTGGGGAGGACGAGGCTCTCCCCGACCGCTACCACCCGACCCCAGTCGGGGGATCGTGCTCTCCGGTCAGCACATGGATGGGGGAATGATGAACAATCTGGTGGAAATTGGCGGCATAACCAAGGTTTACGACGCGGCGAGCCCACAAAAGGCCCTGAGTGGGGTGTCTCTTCGCATCCCTACCGGTGAGGTCACCGCGATTATGGGGCCATCGGGGAGCGGGAAATCGACCTTGCTCAATCTGCTGGCGGGCCTCGACCGGGCGACCAGCGGCACTATCGTGGTGGACGGCACGGAGATCACTCGCCTGAGCGAGGCGGTGCTGGCTCGCTATCGGCGCCAGAAGATCGGGCTGATCTTTCAGTTTTTCAATCTGCTCAATAACCTCACGGTGCTGGACAATGTGCTCATCCCGGCCCAACTGGCGGGAACCAGTCGCCGCGTCGCCGAGGCACGAGCGGCCGAGCTTCTGGAACGGCTCTCGATAGCCGACCAGGCACGCAAGTATCCGGCCCGGCTGAGCGGCGGCCAGCGGCAGCGGGTAGCGATCGCCCGGGCCCTGATCAACCGGCCCGCCTTGCTCCTGGCCGATGAGCCAACCGGCGCCCTGGACACGAGAAGCGGCGACCAGGTGCTTGACCTCTTCCGCGACCTCAACCGCACCGGCCAGACCATTGTGCTGGTCACCCATGATCCCCGACTGGCCGAGCGATGCGCCCAGCGAACGATCACCCTGGTGGATGGCCTGGTGATCAGGGACACGGCTACTCTGGAGGCGGTGGGATGAAAGCCGTATGGACCAAAGTGGCGGCCGATCTCGGACGCCGTAGACTGCAGGGCCTGATCATCGCGGTCGTGATTTTGCTTTCCAGCGGCGCCGCCACCATGGCCCTGAACCTGCTCGTGGAGTCCGATGCCCCCTACGATCACGCCTTTGCTCATGCCAGCGGCGCCCACCTTACCCTGACCTTCGCCGCCGATCAGGTGAGCGAAGGTCAGCTTCGGGCCACCGCCTCCACCCCCGGCGTGACCATCGCCGCCGGTCCCTGGGCCGAGGTGTCGGCGCCCTTCACTACCACTTTTGGCGATCGGTTCGGCGTGGCCGTGGTTGGCCGGGCCGACCCTGGCGGCGCCGTCGACCGGTTGACCATGGAAAGCGGGCGGTGGGCCCGGATACCAGGGGAGATCGTGATTTCGCAAAGTATGGCCGATCGTACCGGCCTCGGAATCGGCGACCAGGTGACAGCGGCGCAAGGAGCGGCCGCGGCGCTGCGGGTAGTGGGGATCGCCGCCTCGATCAGTCCGGTCACTGACGCCTGGGTAGTTCCGGGGCAAGTCGCGGCGCTGGTCACCACCCAGAGTCCATTATCCTATCAAATGCTCTACCGGGTGGCGCCCGCCGGCAGCGCGGCGGACCTGCGGGCGGCAACCCAGGCGGTCACCCGCCATCTGCCCGCCGGCTCGGTGGTCGACGTGAGCAACTATCTCGATGTCAAACTCTCCGCCGATCAGCTCACGGCGGTAATGATCCCCTTCCTCCTTGCCTTTAGTGCTTTTGCCCTGCTGGCCGCGACTCTGATCATTGCCAATGTGATTAGCGGGGTGGTGATTGCCGCGTATCGTGAGATCGGGGTGATGAAATCGGTCGGCTTTACTCCCGGCCAGGTGATGGCGGTGCTTTTCGGCCAGATTCTCGCGCCGGTTGGCGCCGGATGCCTGATCGGCATCCCGGTCGGTACGCTGGCCAGCCAGCCCTTCCTGAGCGACACAGCGCATGCCCTTGGTTTGCCGGTGGCATTTTCCGCCGCGATCTGGGTGGATGTGCTGGTGCTGGCCGGCGTGCTGGCCCTGGCCCTGCTGGCCGCCCTGGGGCCCGCCTGGCGGGCCGGGCACCTCAGCGCGGTGACCGCGATCACCAGAGGCTCGGCGCCGGCGGCGCGGCGCGAGGGTGGGATCGACCACGCCCTGGCGCGCCTACCCGTGCCGCGTTCCATCAGCCTGGGGCTGGGTGACGTGCTGGCTCGGCCGGTCCGCTCAGCTACTACCCTGGGGGCGATTCTGATCGGCACCACTACCATCGTCTTCGCCCTGAATCTGCATCTGTCCCTGACCCAGGTCGCCGCGCATCTGATCCGCGATCCCTATGTCCAGGTGAACGTATATCGGCCCAAATCCGGCCCAATCCCGGGGAAAGGAGCGCCAAGCCAGAACGGGCCGATGGCTGCCCCCAGCCTCGACGACCGCCAGGTCATGGCTCTGATCGCGGCGGATCCCGCCACCGCGCGTTTCGTGGCGGAGACGGACGCCCAAATTACCGTGCCGGGCATCGCCGAGCCCATTCCCTACTATGCCTACCGCAGTCCCTCCTCGTGGATCGGTTACGCGCTGATCACGGGCCGCTGGTTCTCCGGCCCGGGCGAAGTGGTGGCCCCAACCAAGGTGTTCACCCAGGGGCATCTGAAGATCGGCGACACCGTTATCGCTCGAATCCGGGGTAAGCCGATGCGGTTGCGGCTGGTTGGAGAGATCTTTGACCAGACAGGCGACGACTTGCTGGTGCGCGGGAGCTGGGCCACCCTGGCGGCGGCCAGCCCTGGACTCCAACCGGATGAGTATGAAGTGGGGCTGAAGCCAGGCGCCGATCCTCGGGCATATAGCCGGCGGCTCGAAGCGGCGGCGGCCAACGGTCTCGACGTCCAGCCGGCGGAAAGCTCAAGCACGAACACCTCGTTCGTACTGCTCAACACGGTAATCGCCGGTCTGGCCTTAATACTCACCGCGATCGCGGTGGCCGGCGTGTTCAACACCGTGCTCCTGAGCACGCGCGAACGAGCGCGTGACATTGCCATCCTCAAAACCGTAGGCATGTCACCTCGCCAGGTGGTGAACATGGTGGTGGCATCCATGGCCTTCCTGGGCCTGATCGCCGGAGTGATCGCTCTCCCGATCGGTCTGAGCCTGCACCGCCAGATTCTCCAGTTTATGGGCCAGATTTCCTCGGGGACCAACATCCCACCGGCCTTTTTCGCTCTGATCAGTTATCCCATACTGGCGCTACTCTCCTTGAGCGGGGCAGTGGTGGCCGCGCTGGGCGCTTGGTTGCCGGCCCGGTGGGCGGCATCGACTGGGGTGGCCGAGATACTGCAATCGGAGTAGGCGCGGCAGCGAGGCGAGGCGTGATTTAGGACTGCCAGAACGGGGAGTTGAGGCCGACCCCGGTGAAAACCCGCCTCGCCTCCTCAAGGGTTCGTCCGCGGTAGCTCGGACTGAGCCGGTTGCCGTACCAGGCTTG